>CAVRRT010000036.1:0-43568 GCA_963723305.1 uncultured Pseudomonadota bacterium | reverse complement strand
CTAGTCCCCCGGAAACGAAATAAGTTGAACGGAGATATGCTCTCATGATCTAACCGGATCATGAAGGTTATAGGTCGACCCAAAGCGAATCTCATTCTTTCCGCCGAGGAGCGTGAGGATCTGATTCGGTTGACTCAGCGGGCCCGGGTGAACCGGCATCTCGCTTTTCGAGCGAAGCTGGTGCTGTCGTGTGCTGATGGCGCCAGCAGCGCCGACGTCGCTCGTCGGTGCCGGACGTCGAACCAGACCGTCTGCAAGTGGCGGCAGCGCTTCATCGCGCAACGGATTGATGGCCTTTACGACGAACCGCGGGTCGGGGCCCCGCGCAAGATCTCCGACGAGAACGTGGAGGCGATCATCGTCAAGACGCTGGAAACGATGCCGAAGGGTCGGACGCACTGGAGTACCCGGAAGATGGCTTCGCAGGTCGGCATCAGTCACACGATGGTCGGCCGGATTTGGCGAACGTTCGGCCTCAAGCCGCACAGAACGCTTTCATTCAAGCTGTCCCCTGACCCTCAGCTGGTCGCGAAGATCAGAGACATCGTCGGCCTGTACATGAACCCGCCCGCCAACGCGGCAGTGTTCGCCGTGGACGAGAAGTCCCAGATTCAGGCTCTTGAGCGCGCACAACCCATCCTGCCGATGGACCTCGGACAGCCCGAACGAAGGACCCACAACTACGTTCGGCACGGAACGCTCGACCTGTTCGCGGCGCTCGACGTGGTCAAGGGCACCGTGATCGCCAGGTGCAAGCGCCAGCATCGAAGCGTCGATTTCATCGCCTTCCTACGCGAGATCGACGAGAGCGTTCCATCCGAACTCGACGTTCACGTCATCGTCGACAACCTATCGGCCCACAAGTCTCCGGTTGTCGGGCGCTGGTTGGCTCGAAACCCGCGTTTCAAGCTGCACTTCACGCCGACCTACGCGTCGTGGCTCAACCTTGTCGAGCGGTTCTTCGGCCTGCTCACAGAGGAGGCTCTTCGACGTGGATCTCACACCAGCATTCCGCAGCTTCGCGCCGCCATCACCGCCTATGTAGAGGCCCACAACCAAGAAGGGAAGCCCTTCAAGTGGACCAAGACCGCTGATGAGATCCTCCAGAAGATGCGTCGCTTCGGTCTCCGCACGCAGAAGGCGCACGGAGACCTTTTTCAAGAAATCACGGATCCAGGGGACTAGCTTCGCGAACCGAAAACCCGAGTGGTTTCAGAAAGCTAGTTCCACACCTCCGGCGTCTTTAGCCGAATCAGGAAGTGGCCCGGAAAAAGACCAATGATTTCTGCGGGGTGGACGGGACTTGAACCCGCGGCCTCCGGCGTGACAGGCCGGCGTTATAACCAAGCTTAACTACCACCCCAGGTGATGCGTGCGGCCGGCGTGGTACTGCCGACTGCGGTCGGTGGATCTACATGCTGGGGAGGTGAGTGTCAACCGGGGTGCGACGACGGCGGCTGTGGTACGGTCCGGCCACCCTGTAAGGAGGGCTCGATGTCGCACCGGAAGATCATGTTCGGCCTGACGCTCTCGGCAGCGGCGGGATTCGCGGTGGCCTACGCTCCGTCGCTGGTCGCGCGCGCGGACAACAAGCCGGCGGCGGCTGCGCCGGCGGCGGCGCCGACCTGCAAGCTGCACGGCAAGAAGTGCTGCGATCCGGCGATCACCGCGCACCTGCCGAAGGCCGCGGTCTTCAAGGCCTGCGGTGAATCGGAGGCCACGTTCCTCGGCGAGGACGGCGGCGAGAAGGAGACCTGCAAGTACTTCTTCAAGGTGGAGAACGAGAAGGAAGACGCGACCTACGTCCAGGTCTACGCGCCGGTGCAGAAAGAGGTCCTGCCGGAGCCGAACGATCCGTTCTTCGGCTATAAGAAGGTCGGCAAGGTCTACGTGACCGAGAAGGCAAAGTCGCCCAAGTCGGCGCCGATGCTCGCCGCGCAGACGGGGCTTTACATGCCGGGCAAGGGCTATTCGGTCAGCGTGAACGCGTCGGTGAAGGTCTGCACCAAGGCCGAGGCGAAGAAGCTCGCCCCGGCGATGAAGTAGCGCCAGCGCCGGTCCGCACCTAAGCGCTCCGCTCGTTCGTCCCCAGCAGCGCGTCCATCAGGGGGATGGTCACGTTGAAGTTGACGTGGGCCATCCGCCCCAGGACGTGGTGGCGCCGGTGGTGTGCCTGCATGCGCCGGTAGAGGCGAGACCGCCCGACGCCGAGGCGATCCAGCGTCGCGTCGGGCAGGTGATAGAGCGCGTGGAGGGTCTCGTACATCAGGAAGTAGGCGACAGCGGCCAGGAGAAAGACTCCCGCCAGCCCGCGGCCGCGAACCAGCGCCGCCAGCGCCATGACCGGCGAGGCGACGACGAAGAGTCCGATCATCGTGTACCAGGGCATCATCACCAGGCCCAGCTCGGCCGGGTGTGCGACCGGCATATTGCCGTCGGTGAACGCCAGGTGATGGAGCAGGGTGTGATTGCGGTACATGATGTGGGGCGGCTGCGGGTGGTGCATCGGGTGGCGGTGGACGGTCCACTCGATGAGGTTCGCCACCACGAAGAAGATCGGCGCCAGCGCCCAGTCGAGCGGGCGCGCGTGCGTGGCCAGCAGGCCGCCGATCGCGGCGAGGGCGGCGGCGATCGCCACGGTCAGCGCGGCGTGGCGGCCGGGCGAGTAGCCGGGCGTGAGGTGCTCGCCGCGCGCGAACCGGGCGGCCGCCGCTGCCAGCGGTCTCTCCGCGTCGCGGGCGTCGCCGTCGCTGTTCGGGTCGGCGTTCGCCTGCGCCATCTCTTCAGTATGGCCTATGATTGCGCCATGCCGTCGTTCGACGTGGTCTCGAAAGTGGATTTGATGGAGCTCGACAACGCGCTCAACACCGCCCAGAAGGAGCTCGGACAGCGGTACGACTTCCGCGGCACGAAGACCGACCTCGAGCGTGGGCCGGAGGGGATCACGCTCCGCACCTCGGACGAGCCGCACGCCACGGCGGCGCTGACGGTCCTGCGCGAGCGGATGGCCAAGCGCGGGGTGTCGCAGCGTTGCCTCGATCCCCAGGATGTGGAGGCGGCGGGGGGGCAGACTGTCCGCCAACTCATCGTCATCAAGCAGGGGATCGAGACGGAGACGGCCAAGAAGATCGTCAAGGCGATCAAGGAGGCCAAGATCAAGGTGCAGGCTCAGATCCAGGGGGATGAGCTGCGCGTCTCGGGCAAGAACCGCGACGATCTTCAAGAGGCCATCGCCTTCCTGCGCAAGGGCGACTACGGGCTCGACCTGCAGTTCGTGAACTTTCGCGAGTAGCGGCGCCGCCACCTGGCAGCGATCCCGCTGCCGCGCCTGCTGCCGATCCTGCCGGTTCGCCGGTTCGCCGGTTCGCCGGTTCGCCGGGCAAAAAAGAGCGTCGGTAAGACGCGGGCGCTAGAATCCGAGCCGGTGTTGGTACCTAGAGTCTCTTCGGCGCAGCGAGCGTGGGCGCTGTGGGCGCTCCTCGGTCTCGCGGCGCTCGGGTGCCGCCACCGCCGCGTGCCCGCGGTGCCGGCTTCGGCGGCACCGGTGGCGGCCAAGCCGTCGCGGCCGCCGATCCCCGCCCGGGCGGCGCTGCCGGCGTTGGCGGCCGGCGAGACCTATGCGTACGACCGCGGCGTTGCGCGCAAGCTGACCGTCGCCGGCGCGCGCGCGGCGGGCCTCCTGGACGTCGATCTGGGGGACGGCTGGGCGCCCTACATCTTGCAGGACGGCGGCGGCGAGGGTGACGCGGCCAAGCCGAACGACTACCGGGCGACGTTCGTCGCGCTGGCCAACGACAAGCTCTCGGCCGACGGGCAGTCGACCAGCGCGGGCGACGACAACTTCCTGGAGGTGTTCGGCATCCCGCCGACGTTGTCGGTGCTGGCGGCGCGGATCGAGGCCGACGTCGCGCCGGCGCGCGAGGCCTGTGCCGACGCCGTCGATCGGGAGGGGCTGGAACAGTTCACCGGTGACCTCGGGTTCCTCGATCGCGATCGGTCGAAGCGCGACTACGAGCAGGCGCTGCACGACGCCGACTGGATCGCCAAGGAGACGGCGGCGCTGTCGGCCGACGCCTCGCTGTCGCCGGACGCGGTGCTGGCGGCGCTGCGCGCCGATCCCAAGTCGCGCGGGCGGGTGGACCGCTATCTTCGCGGCAAGATGCGCCTGCGGGCGGTGCGCGCCGCGCAGGCGCGGCTCGTGTGCGAGGGTCTGCTCTCGCCGCGGAGCCGGTACGCCTCGGGGAGCTACGATCTGCCGACGCATGAGGCGCTGGCCACCTGGGAGCGGAAGCACGACGTCTTCGGCTGGGGCTTCCTGGGCGGCGAAACGTTGGGGTTGCTGCTGGCACCGACGCGCTCGCTGGTGCTGGATGACTTCCGGCGTTTTCTGGCCGAGCGCGTGGCCGACGCGGCGGGGATCGTCGAGGACGGCTCGATCAATCAAGCGCGCAGGAAGAATCCGCCGACCTGGCGGGACGCTGCGGGGGTGACGCACCCGGTGCCGGATCTGATCGACGACGACGTCAACGCGCTCTTGACGGCGATCGGGGTGCAGACGCCCGAGCAGGCGATCGCCTTCTTCCGGGCGCACAAGGCGGGTCTGGCGGGACTGCACGTCGCGTTCAAGGCTCCGCCCCTTCCGGCGTATTACGGCGACGGGAAGAACATGGATCTGAGCGCCGAGATCGATCGGGGCGACGTCTGGTACGATCTGCCCTTCGACGGGCGCGGCAAGCCGGTCGTGCAGCGGCGCGATCACTACCCGCACCTGACGCTGTTCGTGCATTGGCAGGGGCAGAAGATCCCGCTCTGCTGGTGGCGCACGACGATTGGCTCCTGGCGCAGCGAGATGCACGAGGACGGGCACGAGTACTTCAAGTACAAGAACTCCGACGTCGGGCCGCGCGTCTGGAAGGAGATCGTCGCGGCGCCGGTCTGGATCCCGCCCGATGGGACGCCGGCCAAGGATCTGCTGACCCGCAAGGTGCTCGACCGCAACGTCGGCCCGGTCACCGTGGTCAACACCGACGTGATGGGTCCCGGCTACGGGTCGGCCTATGGCCTGGTGATGGGGATTCACGTCGACCCCAAGCGCGGCGGGTTCGACAACCAGATCCGGACGCACGGCTCGGTCGACTACACCTCGATCGCGCGGCGGTTCTCCCACGGCTGTCACCGGCTGGTGAACAACCGCGCCGTTCGTCTCTACGACTTCGTGCTGCGGCACCACGCGTTCAAGCGCATCGGGAACGTCCCGCTCAACCTCAAGAAGCGGCTGGAGGTCGACGGCCAAGCCTACCACTACGCGATCAAGACGCGCGGCTACTACTACGAGCTCGCCGATCCGGTTTCCGTGAACGTCCTCGAAGGGCGCATCATGGGCGAGGTGAAGAAGCCGATCGTGGCCTTCGTTCGCAAGCCGGGCGTCGACTACGGCGCGGCCCCCGCCGTGGGCGACGCCGCCGCCTCGACGGCGATCACCGCGCCGGGCGGCGAGGGCGCGCCGGAGATCGGACCCTGAGCCTGGCCCGCGCGCGATGAGCCGGCGCCGGGGGCCGCTCCGCGCCGTGACGGTCGTCGTCGCGCTGGTGACCGCGATCCTGGCCGGGTGGGCGGCGCGCGCGGCGGAGCCCGAGCCGGCGGTGGCGCTCGACGTGACGCTCGATCCGAGCGCTTCGCGCGTCGCCGGGCACGCCCGCCTGCGGATCGTCAACCGGACGAACGTGGGGCAGAGCGACGTTCCGCTCTGGCTCTACGCCAACCATCTCGCCACCCGCTCGAAGGCGCTCGGCGACGTCACCTACCACTGGCTCTATCCCGGGGTGGTCTTCTCTCCGGCGGCGATGACCGTGTCGAACGCGCGCGTCGACGGCGCGCCGGCCCGCATGGCGCTGGAGGACACGCCCGCCGGGACCCGTACCATCGCGCGCGTCGCGCTGGCGGCGCCGCTGCTGCCCGGCGCGGCGGTCACCATCGACGTCGACTTCGACACCAAGCTGCCGCGCCGTTTCGGCGGCTTCGGCTGCGACGGGCTTCGCTGCCGGATGATGGGCGGCTTTTATCCGATGCCGCCGGCTCAGATCGACGGAGCGTTCGATCTCCGCGCGGCGCCGGCCCGCGCCGGACGGGTGCGTGTCACGCTGCGGACGCCGCGGGCAGTGGCGCTGGTGGTGAACGGCGAGCCGGTGGTCTGGCCGGGCACCGCCGGCGCGATCACCGTCGAGAGCGCCGACCTGCCCTACCCCACGATCGTCACCGATCGGGTGTTGCGGCCGGAGACGATCACCGTCGACGGTCACGTCGTCCGGTATCTGCACCGAGATCGGCGACCGCCAGGGAGCGAGGACCAGGCGCTCCCTTACGTGCGGGAAGACGTGACGGCCCTGGTGCTGAAGACCGCCGAGCGGGCGTTGCAGTTCGCCGACCTGATGCTCGGCGGTCCGAGCTGCGCGCCGACCGAGGTCCTGCAGCCGCCGCGCTGGCCCGATCCGGCGCGGACCCTGCCCATCACGCTCATCGAAGCGCCGCTCCGCCACCAGCTGGTGCAGGCGCACGGCAACGTCATCCTGGTGTCGGATCAGATCTTTCGCATCTTCCCGGTCAATCGGCTGCGCAAGTACCACCATCAGGAGCTGGCCCACGCCATCCTGGCGGCGGTGGTCGACGCGCGGATCGCTGCCACGGAGGCGGGCCGCCGATCGCAACCTGGCGGCCGGCACGCTGGCCGCCTACCTGACCGAGCTCTACACGCTGCTGCAGTTCAAGAAGGTGGAGTACGCCGCCGATCTGCTGCGCCCGTTCGACTTCGTCCCCGCGGTCGATCAGCTCCTCTACGCGCCGCTGCTCGCTTCGTCGTCGAGCTACTTCGGCGACGTGCAGGACGAGGATCGGGTCCGTGACGACGTGCGCCTCTTCGCCGATCCCTCGGCGCCCAGCCCGCGCCTCGTCTACAACAAGCTGCTCGATCTGCTGGGCGGGCCGGCCTTCCCCACGCTGGCGAGCAAGACCTTGAACGAGGGGGAGCCGCTGCGGCGCGCCGCCGCCCAGACGTTCGGCGCCGATCTCGGCTGGTTCTGGCGGCAGTGGCTGGGCCCCCTGCCGCGCGTCAACTATCGCCTCGAGGCGGTGCGGGTCACCCCCAACGCCGGCGGCGGCAGCCACGTCGAGATCGAGGTCAGGCGCGAGGGGGAGCTCATTCGCGAGCCGGTGGAGGTCGCCGTCGTCGATCGCGCGGGCGCCACCCAGGTCCTGCGCTGGGACGACGCCGCCGCGGCGCACACCTTCACCCTCGATCTGCCGGCGGGGCTGAAGTCGGTGGAGGTCGATCCGCGCGAGCGGCTGGTCGAGACGGCGCTCGGCTCGCTGCGCGCTTCCGACGATCCCCGCTACGACAACCGCCAGCCTCGACGCTGGCGGCTGCTCTACGAGGGGTTCGGCGCGCTGCTCAATGTTTCGGCGCTGACCGCCAACTTCGAGGCGGCCTTCCTGCTCAAGCCACAGCACGACCTGCGGCACGCGTTCTTGCTGACCGCCTATCACAGCGAGAAGACCACCATCGGCGTGGGAGGCGCCTACTTCTGGAACTTCGGCACCCAGGCGGACAAGAACACGCTCACCAGCTATCTGCTGGGCGGGCTCAACCTGTCGCGCATCAACCCCTCCTTCGGGCTCGGCGCCGGCGACATGCCGCAACCCGGGTATCAGGTCTCGGGCCGCCTGGTCCTGGCCCACGACACGCGCGACTTTCTCTTCGATCCCTGGCACGCGGTGGGGGCCAGCCTGGGCGCCAGCTACGCGCTCACGGCGCTCGATGACGGCGAGCGGCTCTCGCAGGTCACCGTGGGAGCGGCGGCGCTGCGCCTCATCGAGATGGCGCCCGGTCACGTGCTCGGCCTCGACGCCTCCGCGGCGGCCACCTTCGGCGACATCGACCTCCCGGTGCAGCTGACGGACGCCGGTGGGCCGGCGGGCTTGCGCGGCTACTTCCCCGGCGTGCTCCTGGGGCGCGCCAACGCCATCGCCAGCCTGCAGTTTCGTGACGACTACCTGGCCGGGCTCGACTGGAACCTCCTGCACTTCACGACCGTGCGTGGGTTCGCAGGGACGCTCTTCGCCGACGCCGCCGCCGTCAGCACCTGCGGCGGCTATGGTCTCTCCAGCCAAAACGTCTTCTACGACGTCGGCTACAGCTTCCGCGTCCTGCACGACGCGTTCGGCGTCTATCAGCAGCTGCTCTCGATCGACTTCGGGATCCCGCTCGATCGCCACGCGCCCGCCGGGACATGTCTCGGCCAACCCCCCGCGCCGGTGACGCAGTCATTTACCGTGCTGGTGACGTTCTTCCCTAGCTTCTGACGGCGCCGCTGGTCCGGCGGAGCCAGCGGTCGAGGACGTAGAGGGCCCACAGCGGCTTGCTGCGATCGGCCTTTCGGGCCCGGTGCTGCGCCTGCCAGCCGGCGAACACGCTGCGATCGACGAGCCCCAGGTCCCAGAGCGGCGACTCGGCGATCACCGCCTCGAGCCGGCCGGCGAGCGGTCCGCGCAGCCAGGCCCCGAGCGGGATGGCGAACCCCTTCTTGGGACGATCGATGATCGCGTCGGGGATCTGCCCGCGCGCGGCGCGCTTGAGCAGGTACTTGCCGCGCCGGCCACGCAGCTTGAAGCGCGACGGCAACGAGAACGCGAAGTCGACCAGCGCGTCGTCGAGCAGCGGCGGCCGGACCTCGAGGCCGTGCGCCATCGAGGCGCGATCGACCTTGGTGAGCACCGAGCCGGACATGTAGGTCGAAAAATCGAGCGCCAGGATCCGATTGAGCCAGTCGTCGGTCTCGGGGAGCCGCGTGCCGAGCGTGGCCGGCGAGATGCCGCGCGCGGCCGGTACCGCGGCGCCCAGCTCGGGGAGATCGACGGTCGACATCCAGCGCAGGTGGCGCGCCACCCGCGCGTCGTCCCAGCGACCGGTAAACCGGCGGAGCTTCCACTCGAGGCTCTGGTAGCGATCGTCGACCGGCAGGCCGGCCACGGCGCGCTCGACGACGCCGCGGCGGAACCATCCGGGGAGCGCGCCATAGAGAGCCGCCAGCTTGTGTGCGCGGTAGGTCGGGTAGCCGCCCCAGAGCTCGTCGCCGCCGTCGCCGCCGATCACCACCTTGACGTGCCGGGCGGCCAGCTGCGCCAAGAGAAACGTGGGAATGAACGACGGATCGGCCAGCGGCTCGTCGAGCTTGTCGAGCGCCAGATCGACGACCTCGAGCAGGTTCCTCTCGCCCAGCGTCTCGGTGACGTGCTCGACGCCCAGTTGCTTGGCGATCAAACGCGCGTAGCTGCTCTCATCGAAAGAGCCGTCCTCGAACCCGATGGAGAACGCCTTCATTCGATCGCGGGAGCCCGCCCGCCGCATGGCCGCCGCTGCCACCAGCGACGAGTCGATCCCGCCCGAGAGGAAGATCCCCACCGGCACGTCGGAGACGAGCTGGGCCTCGACCGCGCGCTCGATCCCGGCCCAAAGTTTGTGGGCCAGCGTCGCCTCGTCCTCCGCCGGCGCCGCCCCGGCGGCGGGCACCTGCCAGAACGGGCATGGCGCCTCGAGCCGCCCGCGCTCCCAGACCAAGGTCTGCCCGGGCGCCAGCTTCTTCACCGCGCCGACGATGGTGTGCGGAGCCTGGACGTAGTCGGAGAAAAAATACGACGCCAGCCCCTCGGCGCCCAGCGCGCGGTCGATGCCCCCGTGCGCGAGCAGCGCGGTCAGCTCGGAGGCGAACACCAGCCCGCCCGACGGCAGCTCCGCGTAGTAAAGCGGCTTTATCCCCGCCCGATCGCGGGCCAGCACCAGCCGCTCGGGGCCGGCGTCCCAGATGGCGAAGGCGAACATCCCGTCGAGCGCCGCGACGCCGCCGGTGCCGTGCTGCTCGTAGTGGTGGACGATCGTCTCGGTGTCGCTGCGGGTGCGAAAGCGGTGCCCCTGCTGCTCCAGCGCCGCGCGCAACGCCTGAAAGTTGTAGACCTCGCCGTTGTAGGTGATGACGACCGTGCCGTCCTCGTTCCCCATCGGCTGCACGCCGCCTTCGACGTCGATGATCGCCAGCCGCCGGTGGCCGAGCGCCACGCGCCAGGCCCCCGCCCCGGCCTCCCCCTGCCAGCTCCCTTCACCATCGGGGCCCCGGTGGGCGATCTGGCGCAGCATGCGCGGCAACGCGGCCGGGTCGGCCTCCCGCGCGATGAAGCCGGCGATGCCGCACATCCCCGGCCTCAGCCCGCTGTCTGTTCGGGGGGAAATCCGACGCGCGAGGCGATCGCGTAGGTGGTCTTGCGCTGTGATTCGAAGTGCGTGCGCACGATCAGCTCGGCCAGGATGCCCGTCCCGATCGACTGCATGCCGATGAGCGCGCTCGTGACCGCGATCAGGAAGAGCGGGTTGCGGTGCACCCAGACACCGTCGGCGATCTTCTCGTACAGAACGAGCGCCGACATCAGGAACGACGCGGCCAGCATGAGCGCGCCGAGGCCGCCGAAGACATAGATCGGCTTCATCTGATACTTGCGCATGAACCAGATGGTGGTGGTGTCGAGCATGACCTTGACCGTGCGCAGGAGGCCGTACTTGGACCGACCGGCCACCCGCGGCCGGTGATTGACCACCACCTCGCCGACGCGCGCGCCCAGGCCATCGGCCAGCACGGAGATAAAGCGGTGCATCTCGCCGTAGAGCGGGATCTCGTCGGAGAGCTCCTTGCGGTAGACCTTGAGCGAACAGCCGAGGTCATGAATCTGCGTCCCGGTGACCTTGCGGATGAACAGGTTGGCGATCACCGAGGGGATGCGCCTCAGGAAGAGGCCATCCTTGCGATCCTTGCGCCAGCCGGTGACCAGGTCGTACCCCTCGTCGAGCTTGTCGATGAGGCGGGGGATGTCGTGGGGATCGTTCTGCCGATCCGCGTCCATCGTGATGACCAGCGCGCCCGTGGCCGCGTGAAAGCCGGCGTCGAACGCCGCGGACTGCCCGGTGTTGCGGCGAAAGAAGATGGCCTTCAGATAGGGGCGTTCGGCCGTGGCCTGCCGGATGAGGGCGGCACTGTCGTCGAGGCTGCCGTCGTCGACGGCGATGATCTCGAACGTCTTCCCCATCCCCTGCAGCACCTCGGCGATCTCGTCGAAGAGCGGGATCAGGTTGTCGCGCTCGTTGTGAATGGGAAGGACGACGCTGATGTCCATGGGGGGGCCGGAGGCGCTCGGTGCTTCGCTCCCATTTATCATGCTCAGCGGCGACTTTCAGGAATCGGTGCGCCGCGCGCAGGATCCCAGAGCGCGCGGACCAGCGCCGTCGCGCGCGCCTCCTCAGGCCGCGGAGCGCGGCCATAGGCGGAGAGCGGCAGGAGAAAACAGCCGGCGATCGCCAGCGCCAGGGCCAGGTGGCCCGCCGCGCGGCGCGGCCGCGGGTCGTCGCCCGCCGCCACCAGCGCGAGCGCGCCCAGCACGACCAGCGCCAGCGGCGCCATCGCCGCCAGTCCCCGCAGTCCGAGCAGCCAGCCCAGCCCGTAGGGCGTGTAGCCGGCGCCGAGCAGCGGGAACGCCAGGTCGAAGAGAGGATTGTCGAACGGCTCGGGGTAGTGCGGGTAGAGCGCGCCCGAGACGACGTTGAGCAGCACCGAGGGGATGGTGAGGCCGACGAGCAGCGCCGAAGCCCAGGCGTGCTTCTCCAGGCGCGGCCAGAGCTGGATGATCGGCAGCAGCAGGAACGGCGCCACCGAGGCGATGTAGCGCGGGCCGACGCACCAACCGGCGCGCCAGTTGCTCATCCCCGAAATGAAGACGAACATCGACGCCGCGATCCCCAGCGTCAGGACCGCCTCGCGCCGCGGCCCGCGCAGGGCGAGATAGATCGCCGCCGCCAGTCCGGGGAGCAGCACCGGCGAAAAACAGAAGAGACCGTAGGCCGGCGAGATCAGGAAGGCGGGGAACGCCTCCAGGTGCGGCAGCGACAGCCCGTGGAACCCGGCCTGGTGCGCGGTGCGCGCGAAGACCGGATTTTCGATCCTGGCGTAGGGGAACGTCCAGGGCCGGCCGAACAGCGCCGTGTGGTAGGCGCCGAGCGCGATGGCCGGCGGCAACGCACCGATGGCGAACGGCAGGAGTGCGCGGCGCCGCCGCACGAAGAGATAGACGCCGAGCGCCAGCGCCACCAGGATCACCTGGTACTCGAGCGTCACCGCCAGCGCCGCCAGAAACCCGGCCACTCCGACCTTTCGCCAGAGCCCGCGCGTCTCGGCCGCCTCGCCCGGGGCGGCCGCGTCGAGGCGCGGATCGTCCACCAGGATGAACGCCGAGAAGATGGCCGCCGCCGCCAGCGCGTGTCCGACGAACATGCCGCCGTAGGGATAGAGCATCGTCCCCAGCCCCAGCGCGATCAGCAGCAGATCGCGCGCCAGCGGCGATCGCGTCTTCCGCTCGACGTAGCGGGCGAACAGCCAGAGGAAGGCGAGCATCGGCACCTTCACCGCGAAGAGCCGCAGCCAGAAGGTCGTCGCCCGCTTCCCGGGCGCGGGCTCACCCAGCAGCCTGTCGAGCCCGGTCTCGACGAACAGCACCGGGACGCCCAGGAAGCTGACGCCGGGCGCCTTGCTCGAATAGACGTGGCGTTCGTTCTTCGCCTTGTCGTTGACGTAGCCCCATTCGCGCTGGACGGCGTCGACGTCGAGGACACGGTGCACGACGATGGCCCGCGTGGCCCAGACCCGCACGTTCTCGTTGGGGTTGTTGAGCGCCTCGTAGTACGGCGAGACGATCAGGTACGCCGACGCGACCAGGAACCAGGCGGCGTGTCGTCGCAGGAAGCCGCGCGCGCCCGCCGCAGTCCGCCGATTGGGCTCCATCCCAGCCCGGACCCTATCAGGTCGCGCGTCGACGAGCCTACGATCGCGACCCAGCCCGTGGCGGGGGACTATCTCCGCGCGGCCTTGCGCGGGCCCAGGCGCTCTTCCAGGCGGTCGAGCTCGGACTCGAACAGGTTGGCGGCGAACGGAAATAGGGTCACGTTGGCGGCGCCCGCCATCAGCGCCGGCTTCTCGACCTCGTCGGTCACCGTCGCCGTCCCCGCCACCACCCGGCAGCGGCGCTGGGCGCGGCTGGTCAGGCTCGACAGAACCCGACACGCCTCGAAGGCGTGCACGGAGGCGACGCCGAGATCCAGGAACACCAGCTCGGGCCGGTAACGCTCGGCCAGGCAGATCCCGATCGACAGGCCGGTGGCGACCATGCCGCTCACGTCCGCGTGGCGCCCCAGCGCCTCGCCGAACTCCAGCCGTCCCTCGCCGTTTCCGGCGACGAGCAGCACGACTCCGCGGCCGCTCGTCTCGAACTTCGCGCCGTCGAGGGCGAACAGCGAGGCGTCGGTGGCCACCTCGAGCGGCTCCGCGCGCGCCGCCCCCTTCTTCTTTTTGCCGTCATCGGTGCGGCCCGCACCCGCGATTTGGCGGTGGGCCTGCTCGACCGACAGGGTCCCGGAGGCCATCGCCACCAGCAACATCGTCTCGACGTCGAGGGCGTCGGCCAGCCGAACCAGGTACTCGGCCCGGTCGACGTACATCTGGCCCTCCTTCCAGCGAACCGCGCGGGAGTGTTCGAAACCCAGGATGTTGGCCAGGTCCCGTTCCCGCGTGTCCGGCCCACGCAGCTCGCGCAGGCGCTCCATGCAAAACTTCCAGAGTTCCTTTGACGGGGGATGTCGTAACATTTTCATATCGATCTTGCTCGGTGCGGCGCGTTCACTTTAGGCAACTGAGTTTCGATTGCAAACCCGATGGAACTACACGCGATTATCTCGGGGAATTTGTATAAGTAAGCCAAAATCCAGTCGCTTTTTGCAGTAATATAACCGAAACTTTCAGGTATTCATGGAGATGTGCGTCACGGCATCTTCAGCAAAATACAGCCTGGGAGCCGAGCTGACTCTTGCCGAGCGGTGGCCGAAGTTCGAGGGCCAGAGCGGGCAAAAACGTGTGTACGCGCGCCGGTGGCCGCTAGGTGTTTTTTCAGGTTTTTGCTGATACGCGGGCGCCGACCCGCTAATCTCCCGGCGCGGCATGTCGCGTAAAAGACTGTTCCTTATGGTGGGTTCCGGGTTGCTTCTGGTCGGTGTCGGTTGCGGCATCGCGGTGCAGCGCGACCTCTCCGCGATCCCGCCTGGCCAGGTCGGCTTCGACGATATGTGCGGGCTGCAGGAGTACTTCGACGCGCTGGAGATCAAGACCTCGGCGCCCCCGCGCGTGGTCAGCGCGCTGGATCTGGAAGGGGAGAGCGGCGGCAAGACCATGCGGGGCGGCAAGGAACGCTTCGCCTTCGAGGACGACTTTCAACTCAAGCATCTGCGGCGCGTGCTGAACGAGAACTGGCGCCGGCTGCCCGACCCGATTGCCGGGGCTACGGAGGTCGAGATCGAGGTCCGGTGGTCGGAGAAGGCCGGCACCAAGCGCGTCGTGACCGACCAGGACTCCGAGATCTCCGTCGGGGCCCAGAGCTGGCCGCTTCCCTATCATCCCTGTCTGTCGGAGCTGCTCTACGGGGCGCCCCTCTACCGCCAGCGACGCGAGATGTGGGGATTGCCGCTTCCTGGAAGGGCCCCCGGTGGCGGCATGGCCGACGCGGGCCTGCCGCCGATCTCCACCGGTCCGCTGGTCCCGGGCGACGCCGGCGCGGCCGACGGCCGGAAGTAATCGCGGCGAGCGTCGTCAGGGCGACCCGAGCCAGAGCTGCACCAGCTCGGGGCCGCCGAACAGATAGCCGAGCGCGGCCAGCGCCAGGAACGGGCCGAACGGAATCTGCAAGCGGCGGAGCGGCTCGGGTGACCCGCCGCCGTGCCGGCGCGTCCGGATCGCGATGGGGAGGCTCACCAGTGCGCCGACGATGGCGCCCACGAAGACGACGAATGGCAGCGCCCGCCAGCCGAGCACGGCGCCGATGAGCGCCAGCAGCTTGCCGTCGCCGAGGCCGAGCCCCTCGCGCTTGAGGACGTAGTAGTAGAAGTCGGCGATGAGCCGAAAGAAGAGGTAGCCGGCGGCGGCTCCGATGAGGCGCGCCAGCCAATCAGCGCCGTGGGCCCCGAACGCCGACAGGTAGAGGATCGGGATCGCAGGGAGCGTGATGACATCGGGGAGCAGCTTGGTGGCGAGATCGATGAACGCCAGCACCAGGAGGACGCCGCCGAAGGCGAAGTAGCAGGCGAAGCGCGCCAGACGGACGCCGGCCGCCTGGGTCGGATCGCCGGCCACGAATTTCCACCACAGCGCCGCGGCCAGCAGTGCCGCCAGCGCTTCGACCAGCGGGTAGCGCGGGGAGATCGCCGCCTGGCAGGAGCGGCAGCGCCCGCGAAGCAGGAGATAGGAGAGGATCGGAACGTTGTCGGCCGCGCGCACCGGCGCGCCGCAGTGAGGACAGCGCGAGCCCGGGCGGACGATCGATTCGCCGCGCGGCACCCGCACGATGGCGACGTTGAAGAAGCTCCCCCACACGGCGCCGAACAGCCCGGCTATCGCCAGGCCGAGGGGCGAAGAGGAGAGAAAGGCCAGGCTTTCACCCATGCCGGTCGATGCTAAGGTTCGAGGGGCCTTGAAGGGAAATTATGTTGCTGGGCTGGCGGTCTCCCTGGTGGCGTTCGTCGCGGGCGCCTGCAGCAAGCAGGGCGGCAAGCCGGAGGTGCCGCAGGCGGCCGCGCTCGCCGATGCGATCCGCCCGGCGTTCTTCGCAGAGGCGCTGCGCAAGCTGGGCGGCGCGCACTATCACGCGACGCTCCGCATGGCCGCGGGACGCGCGGGCGCCCCGCCGGCCGCGATCACGACCACCACCGACGTCTGGCTCGACCGTGCGGGAAACTACCGGCTGCGCGAAGAGAACGATCACGACGGCGGCCGCGAGGTGATCCTGACCGGGCGCGAGCTCGCCGTTGCGCTACGCTATGGGAAGATGATCCGTCGCGTGGCCGAAGAACCGGAGCCGGGCCGACTGCTCGAAGAGGGCCTGGGCGCCCCCTGGGCGGCGTTCGAGCTCTGCGCGCCGCGCACGCACGTGGAGAGGACGGGCGGAGTGATGGTCGGTGGCGCGCCTGCGACCGACTACACGCTGGCCCTGGGCGACGGATCGGCCCCAGTTGCGACGGCGTCACCGCCGCCGCTCCCGATGGTGGGGCTGCGCTCTTGGCGAGGCGCCGCCGTCGTCGAGACGCTCTCCGGACACGCGGTCGTCGACGACGCCACCGGCGCGCTTCTGGCCGTCGACCTGAAGGGGACGTTCCAGGCGAAGGGGGACGCTGTTCCCGAGGAGGGCGCGGTCGAGGTGCACGCCTCCCTCAGCGAGGTGGCCTCGACGCCCCCGATCGAACGGCCGGCGGCTGACGAGCTGGTGTTGCGGCAGCGCACCGTGCCAGAGGCGCGCGAGCTCCTGCGGGGGTTGGCCGAGCCGGAGCGCCGCGCGCCGGGCGCATCGCACGAGCACCGGCCATGAGCGACCGCCAGGAATCTTCCGGACCGACCGCGCCCGAGCTGGTGAGGGTGAGGCAGGGCGCGGCCGCGCCGCGGCTCGAGCACCTGGCGGAGAACCGGAGGCTCATCGTGAGGCGCTCGCTGCTGGCGACAGCCGTCGGCGGAATCGTCCCCATTCCGGTCCTCGACGACTACTTCGCGGGGCGCGTGCGCGCCGGGATGCTGATCAAGCTCGGTGAGCGGCGGCAGGTCGACATCACTCAGTCGTCCGCCGAGCTGCTGGGCGATCCGCGCGAGGGGACGGCAGTGCGCAACGCGACCCTGACCGCGGCCACGCTGCTGGCGCTCAAGCTGGCCTGGCGGAAGTTCTTCGCGCTGCTGGCGCTGGGGCGGCGGGCCGAGGACATGGCGACCACGTTTCAGCTCGGCATGCTGTTCGATCACTATTGCGCCAGGCTCCACGTCGGCGGCGAGATCGATCACCACCAGGCGGCGATCTTGCGCTTCGCGATCCACGGCGCGCTGGCCGAGTCGGAGCGGGAGGCGGTGGTGACCGCTTTCCGCGACGGCGGACGGGTGCTGGGACGGTCGGCGCTCGAGGCGCCGGCCTGGATGAGCACACGCCTCGAGCGCGCCGCGCGCCGCTGGGCCGAGAGCGGCGGCCGCACCGCCGATCCGGGCGACCTCCCCGATCCCGAAACCGACAGCGAAGAGGCACGCTGGCTGGATCGCGCCTCGGCGGCGGTCGAAGAGCGCCTGGCGCGGGCGGAGCAGAGCTACCTCCTGAGACTGGTGGGGTCGTTCGAGCGACGCTTGAAAGAGGCGGCTGAAGCGGCCCGCAAAAATCCGCCGCCCGCGGAAACCCCGCCCCCGGAAAAAGCGACCTGACCGAATACTTTGGCCAGCGCGCGGCGGCTTTGCTAAGTTGATCGCAGGTGAAGAAGACGCGACGCCCGACGGAGGCGAAGGGAAAAGAGACCAAGCGCCGGGGGGAACGGCCCACTGGCACCGGCCGGAGTTCTGACCGGAAGGCCGATGGGAAGTCTGACCGGCAAGGCGATCGGAAGGCCGATCGGAAGGCCGATCGGAAGGCCGATCGGAACGATCACGACCGGCCGGGGGACCCTCCGGAAGAGCGCGGCGCCAGCGACCCCGCGGATTCCGGTGCGCGGTGCTCGCAAGACCAAAGTCAAGGCGCGCCCGCCGGTCGAGGCCCCGAGCCCAGCGCGCGGCGTGGCAGACGTCGCCGAGACGCGCGCGCTGGCGATTGCGGCGATGGAGGCGGCGCTGGACAAGCGGGCGCTCGGCCCGATCCTGATCGACGTCTCCGCGATGGGGAGCTACACCGACTTCATCGGCGTGGTCAGCGGGCGCAGCGATCGTCAGGTCGACGCCATCGCCGAGGCCGTCAGTCTGGCCATGAAGGCGCGCGGGCTCTATCCGATCGGGCGCGAAGGGTCGGGAGGCGGCCGCTGGACACTGCTCGATTTCGGCGCCTTCGTGGTCCACGTCTTCTATCACCCGGTGCGCGAGTTCTACGATCTCGAGAGCCTCTGGATCGAGGCGCCGCGCGTGAAGCTGAACGTGCCGCCCGAGGCGACGCTCGGCCAGCCCGACGCGCTCTACGGCGCGCTCTGACCGGGTGAAGATCGTCGTCCTGGCGGTCGGCAAGCTGCGCGACCGTCACGTCACCGCGCTCTGTGAGGACTATCTCGGCCGCGCGCGCCGCCACCTGCCGGTCGAGGTGATCGAAGCCGACGACGACGCGGCCCTGGCGCGCCGCTGGCCGGCAGGCGAGGTGATCGCGCTCGAACCAGGCGGCGTGAGCTGGAAGACGGAAGAGCTCGCCCAGCAGATCGAGCGGCGCATGACCCACGGGACGCGCAGCCTCACCTTCGTCATCGGCGGCGCCGACGGCATTCCGGCGGCGCTGGTCGCCAAGGCCAAGCTGCGCCTGTCGCTGTCGGCGCTGACGTTGCCGCACCGCCTCGCCCGCCTCGTCATGTGCGAGCAGATCTACCGCGCGCTCACCATCATCCGCGGCGAGCCGTACCACCACTGAGCGGCGCCGCCTGAGCGGCGCCGCTTTCGGGTCAACCTTGGCGGCCGATCAGTTGGCGCTGGGGAAGATGCCGGTGTTGCAGATCGAATAGGTCATGTTGTTCGGCGTGATGCTTCTCATGTCCGGCAGCGCGAAGGTCGTGACGCCGTCGCCGCCATAGGTCGTGCCGAGGAGATCGAACAGCGCAGCATTCTGCGAGATCTGCAGGAGCTGTCCGTTGGCGGGAATTCCACCGGCGGTGACGAAGGGGACGGCCGTGAGCAGGATCTGCCCGAGAATACAGCTGGGGTTTCCGTTCCCCCCGAACGGGTTGGCGTTTCCGGTGTTGGTGCCGAAACGCGGATCTTGACCGCCCTGTCCGGGAGGACCGGCGGGGCCGGTCGGACCAGCGGGGCCGGCAGGGCCAGTGGCGCCTGTTGCTCCTGCCGGGCCGGTCGGTCCGGCGGGGCCGGCAGCGCCGGTGGCGCCCGTTGCGCCGACAGGGCCGGCAGGTCCAGTGGCGCCGCTCGCGCCGGGAAGCCCCATGGGACCAATCGGTCCGGCGGGGCCGCTCGCGCCAGTCGCTCCGACGGGCCCGGCAGGTCCGGTCGCGCCGGCTGGCCCGGTCGCTCCAGCGGGGCCCGTCGTGCCGGCGGGGCCCTGAGGTCCGGGCGGGCCTTGCGGTCCGGTGACGACCGGGACGCCGACGCAGCTTCCGCCGGTTCCGGCGAAGTTCGCAGTCTGGCTCACCTGCAGGTTGTTGAAGTTCTCCGCTCCCGAGAAATTGCAGCCGGTGCCGCTGGCGGAGATCGAGTAGTTCAATCCGAGCGCCAAGCCGGTGAACGAATAGAGCCCGTTGGCGTCGCTGAAGGTCGCCGACTGGACGCTCCCGTTGAGGCTGATCTTGATCCCCGAGAGATGACCGCCGGGACCGCTGACGGTTCCCGAGATCGTGGCCGTTCCCGTCAGCGCCGCCACCTGCGTGGTGGTGGTCGGGTCGCCGGCTCCCGCGGCCTGGCTCGTGCAACCGACCGTCAGCGCGGCTGCCAAGGTCAGCGCCACGCCGAGCGCGCCCGCGCCACGTCCCGGCCCTCCTGCCTGAAAACCTCCCTCGATCCCAAGCTTCGTTCCTCGAGTGCGTCCCATCCCTGCCTCCTCGTCGTGCGCGATGCGCGGTTGATTTACCTGCCTATGACGTCGTTCTCGTCCGAAATTCCCGGCGCGAGCCCGCCGATCGGGCCGACCGTAGCACCAAGGTCGGCACGGTTTGGTCCCGTCGATTGCCGTGTTCGCCGGCGGAAGGTAGCGCTGACGATCGTCACAGGGCGGTGCCAAATGTTAAAGTTTGGCAATGAGCACTCCTCCTCGCGTCGTCCTCGTCGTCCTCGACGGCTACGGCGAGCGCGCCGACAAGACCGGAAATGCCATCCGGATGGCGCGCACGCCGAACTTCGACCGCATCTACAAGAGCTCGCCCTGGACGCTCATCGGTGCCTCCGAAAATGACGTCGGGCTCCCGGCGGGCCAGATGGGCAACAGCGAGGTTGGTCACCTCAACCTCGGCGCGGGGCGCATCGTCTACATGGACGTGGTGCGGATCGACAAGGCGATCGAGACCGGCGCGTTCTATTCCAACCCGGTGTTGGCCAAGCTGGTCGACGGCGTGAAGGCGAGCGGCGGGACGCTGCACCTCCTGGGCCTGGCCAGCCCCGGCAACGTGCACGCTTCGCTGGAGCACGCCTACGCCGTCTGCGAGCTGGCGAAGCGACGCGGGTTTACCAACGTCGTGTGGCACGCCTTCCTCGATGGGCGCGACACGCCGCCCAAGTCGGCGGCCGGTTATCTGCGCCAGATCGAGCAGAAGCTGGGCGAGATCGGTGTCGGCGCGCTCGTCTCGGCGATCGGGCGCTATTATGCGATGGATCGCGACAAGCGCTGGGAGCGGCTGGAGATCGCCTGGCAGATGTTGACCGAGGGCAAGGGGACGCTGGTCGACGATCTGGCGGCCGCGGTCGAGAAGGGTTACACCGCCAGCGCCGACGGCCAGGGCCAAGGCCCAGGCCCAGGAAAGGAAGTGACCGACGAGTTCGTGCTGCCGCTCCTGCGCAAGGGAGCGGACGGCAAGCCGCGCGCGATCATCAAGGACGGTGACGCCTGCTTCTTCTACAACTTCCGCGCCGACCGGGCCCGGCAGCTGACGCTGGCGTTTCAGGCCGGCGACGACGCGTTTCCTTACTTCGATCGCGGCAAGCGCCCCAAGCTCTCCGGCTTCGCGACGATGAACCAGTACGACTCCAAGATCGACGTGCCGGTCGCCTTCCCGCCCCAGAGCCTGAGCATGATCCTGGGTGAGGTGCTGTCGAAGCACGGCGTCACGCAGCTGCGCACCGCCGAGACCGAGAAGTATCCCCACGTGACCTACTTCTTCAACGGCGGCGTCGAGCAGCCCTTCCCCGGCGAGGAGCGCAGGCTGATCCCCTCGAACCGCGAGGTGGCGACGTACGATCTGGCGCCCGAGATGTCGGCAGGTCCCGTCACCGACAGCGTCCTCGAGGCGCTCAAGCCGGGCGGGCCGACGTTCATCCTCGTCAACTACGCCAACCCCGACATGGTCGGCCACACCGGCAAGCTGAACCCGGCGATCAGCGCCATCGAGACGATCGACACCTCGATCGGCCGCATCGTCGAGGCCGCGGCGAAGGCAGACGCCACGGTCTACATCACCGCCGATCACGGCAACTGCGAGACGATGATCGATCCGGTGACCGGCCAACCCCACACGGCACACACGATGAACCCCATCCCCTTCATCGCCGTCGGGACGCGGCAGGCCGGCCGAAAGCTTCGCCACGGGGGGCGGCTGGCCGACGTGGCGCCGACGGTTCTCGAGGAGATGGGCATCCCGGCGCCGGCAGAGATGGACGGCGTGAGTCTCTACGATCACGGAGAGTCGGCCGGGAAATGAGCATCGGCAAGCGCCTCATCGATCTCGCGCGCTCCGAGCTGAACTCGCTGCTCGACAAGGCGGCCCGCGTCGACGGCCATGATGATGACGACGACGACCGGCCGCGCCGGAGCGGCGGGTCGGAGTACGCGTCGATGTCGGACGCGGAGCTCAACGAAGAGATCGAACGGCGGCGCCAGGCGCGCGAGGAGGTGGAGCAGGCGACCAGCCATACCCGCCGGCCCGACCCACCCACGTCGGCGCCGCCACCCCGGCGCACGGCCTCGGGCGATGAGGCGATTCGCCGCGCCTACGCCGCGCTGGAGGTCCCCGCCGGCTCGGATTTGGAGACGGTCAAGCGATCGTACCGGCGGCTGATGCGCAAGTACCACCCCGACCTCAACGCCGGCTCGTCCGAGAAGCAGCGGGCCGCCACCGATCTCTCGCAGCGGCTGACCGAGGCGTACAAGACCCTCGAGCGGCAGCTGCGCCGCTGAGGCCGCAACCGGTTGGACGCCCGCGCCGATGAAGGGCGCATGGCTCGACAAGCATGGCGGCCGGCGGTCGTCGCTCTGAGCGGTTTGGTGGTGACGATCGGCTGCACCCCGGGTCCGATCGCGCCGCGATCCGCGGACGACAAGATGACGGGGGTCGGGGCGAGTGGCGGGAGCGACGTCCACCTGATCGCGCGAGACGCGGCGACACCGGACGCGGTGCCCAGCGGGGGCGACGGCGCGATCGGGTCGCCAAGGGGCGGCGGCGCCGGCGCCGGCGGAGGCAGCGGACGGGTAGCAGCGGCCGCCGACGCAGGTGCGGGAGACTCCGCGGCGCCGGCGGAGACGCCCAAGCTTCCGCGCCCCACTGCCCAGCGCGACGGCGCCGCGCCGGACGCCGAGGCCGATGCGGCCACGGCGCGCGCGCCGCGTCCGGGCGAGATCGTGATCGACGAGATCCTGGTCAACCCGGCCGGCGACGATCTCGGCCGCGAGTGGATCGAGATCACCAGCTTGGCCTCCGAGGCGCTCGATCTTTCGCAGCTTCACCTGGCCAGCGCGTCGACCGACGTCGTGGCGGCGGCGGGGACCATCGCCGCGGGGTCGCTCCTCTTGCTGGGCCAGTCGGGCGATCCGAGCAAGAACGGCGGTGCTCCGGTCTCCGTCGCCTACGGCACCAAGTTGATCCTGGTGAACGCCGACGGGCAGCTGTCGATTTGCCTCGGCGCCTGCGCTTCGGGCGTCGTCCTCGACACCGTCTCCTGGGGGACGCTCGACGCCGACTACACGGGCCACGCGCTGGTGGTCGATCCGACGAGCAAGAGCTTCTGCCCGGCGGCGGCGCCCTTCGGGACGGGCGGCAGCTTCGGCACCCCGGGGTCACCCAATCCCCCCTGCGTCGAAAATGTCGACGGAGGATCCGACGGAGGATCGCAGTCCGACGTTTCTGTTGCAGACTGAGCCCGCGCCGCCCGGCGCCCGCATGACCACCGCCGCCGAAATCCCGTCGCCACCGCCGCCGCTGGCGGCGCTGCTCCCCCGACCGGCGCCGATCCGGACGATCTGCTCTCGCGCTTCGTTTCGTTCGTGAGCGCGTCGGGGCTGTCGCTCTATCCCGCGCAGGAAGAGGCGATGCTCGAGCTCCTCGGGGGCAAGCACGTCGTCCTCAACACGCCGACCGGCTCGGGCAAGTCGCTGGTGGCGGCGGCGCTCCACTTCAAGGGGCTGGCCGAAGGGAAGACCTCGTTCTACACCTCGCCGGTCAAGGCGCTGGTGAACGAGAAGTTCTTCGATCTCTGCCGGCTGTTCGGCCCCGAGCGCGTCGGAATGCTGACCGGCGACGCCAGCATCAACCGCCAGGCGCCGATCGTCTGCTGCACCGCCGAGATCCTGGCCAACATGGCGCTGCGCGACGGCGCCGCCCGCGCCGACTACGTCGTCATGGACGAGTTCCACTACTACGCCGACCGCGAGCGCGGGATGGCCTGGCAGGTGCCGCTGCTCTGCCTGCCCCAGACGACGTTCCTCCTCATGTCGGCCACGCTGGGCGATCTGCACGTCATCACCGAGGGGCTCGCTGCGTTCACGGGGCGCGAGGTGGCGATCGTGCGCGGGCGCGAGCGCCCGGTCCCGCTGGAGTTCGGGTACCGCGAGACGCCGCTGCACGAGACGATCGCCGAGCTGGTCACGCACGGGCGGCGCGCCGATCTACCTGGTCAACTTCACCCAGCGCGGCGCCGCCGACGAGGCGCAGAACCTGATGAGCGTCGACCTGTCGTCCAAGGCCGAAAAGGAGGCGCTTCGCGAGGCGCTGGCCGACGCCTCCTTCGACACGCCCTACGGCAAGGAGTTCCAGCGCTTCCTGCGCCACGGCATCGGCATCCACCACGCGGGCCTCCTGCCGCAAGTACCGCCTGCTGGTCGAGCGGCTGGCGCAGCAGGGGCTGCTCAAGGTGGTCAGCGGCACCGACACGCTGGGCGTCGGCGTCAACATCCCGATCCGCACCGTGCTGTTCACGCAGCTCTGCAAGTTCGACGGCGAGAAGACCGGCATCCTGGGCGTGCGCGACTTCCTGCAGATCGCCGGCCGCGCCGGCCGCAAGGGCTTCGACGAGCGTGGCTTCGTGTCTGGCGCAGGCGCCCGCGCACGTCATCGAGAACAAGCGCCTCGCCGCCAAGCAGGCGGCGGGCAAGAAGGTCGTGATGCACAAGCCGCCCGCCAAGGGCTACGTGCACTGGGACAAGGGGACCTTCGACCGGCTGGTGAACGGGACGCCGGAGCCGCTCGCCTCGCGCTTCGAGGTCACGCACGGCATGCTGCTCAACTGCCTGCAGTCACGCGCGGCGGGCGGCGGCTACCGGCGGCTGGTCTCGATCATCGGCCGCTCGCACGGCGGGCCGCGCGACAAGCGGGCCGAGCGGCGGCGGGCGGCGGCCTCTTTCGGACGCTGCGCCGCGCGCGTCTCATCGACGTGGTGCCGGGCGAGAAGATCCGGGGACGCTTCGTCGAGGTGAGCGCCGAGCTGCAGCGCGACTTCTCGCTCAACCAGACGCTGTCGCTGTATCTGCTGGAGGCGCTGGCGGTGCTCGACCGCGACTCGCCCACCTACGCGCTCGACGTGCTGACGCTGGTCGAGGCGATCTTCGAGAATCCCGAGGCCGTGCTGCGCAAGCAGCTCGATCAGCTCAAGACCGAGAAGATGGCCGAGCTGAAGGCGGCCGGCATCGAGTACGAGGAGCGCATCGCCGAGCTCGAGACGCTCGAGTGGCCCAAGCCGAACCGCGACTTCATCTACGCCACCTTCAACGACTTCGCCGAGCGGCACCCCTGGGTCGGCGAGGAGAACGTCCGCCCCAAGTCGATCGCGCGCGAGATGTACGAGGGGTTCACCGCCTTCAACGACTACGTGCGCGCGCTGGGCCTCGAACGCAGCGAAGGGGTCCTGCTGCGCTATCTGTCGCAGGTCTTCAAGACGCTGGAGCAGACGGTGCCGGCCGCCGCGCGCACCGACGAGGTGCTCGACGTCATGGCCCACCTGCGATCGCTGTTGCGCGACGTCGACTCGAGCCTGATCGAGGAGTGGGAGGCGCTCTCCGATCCGAGCGCCGGACGGCGAAGCGCGCGGCGCCTGACGCCGCGCCGGTCGATCCGGCGGCCGAGCGGCGCGCCACCATCGCCGGAATCCGCGCCGAGCTGCACAAGCTGGTCGCCGCGCTCGCCCGGCGCGACGGCGCGGCGGCCGCGCGTCTGCTGGCGCCTGCACCCACCCTGGGCGATGACGACGGCGAGCCCTGGACGGCCGAGCGCCTCGCCGAGGCGATGGCGCCGTTCTGGGCCGAGCACGCCAAGCTGCTCACCACGCCCGACGCGCGCCGGCCCGATCGCACCCGCATCGACGAGACCGCGCCGGGCAAGTTCAGGGCCCAGCAAGCGCTCATCGACGGTGAAGGTGACGAGGATTGGTCGCTCGACTGCCTCGTCGATCTGACGCGGCCCCGCGCCGACGGCGGGCCGCTGCTCCAGCTGCAGAGAATCGGGATCTAGCGCGCGTCCAGCGACGCTAGCGCGCCATCTCGATGCGGGCGCCGGCGCGGAGATCGACCGGGGGATCGACGATGACCTGGTCGCCGACCCGGAGCCCTTCGGACACCAGCGCGTCGTCGTTGCTGTCCGCGACGACGATGGAACGCAGCTCGGCCGTGCCGTCGCGCCCCGCGATCCAGAGCGACTTGCGATCGCCCTCGCCGATGACCGCCGCGGCCGGCACCGGGAAGACGGCGTCGTAGCGCCGGCGCGCCAGGCGCAGCGGCTGCCCGGAGACGAGGCCCCGATCACCCGGCAGCGGAATCTCGATCTTGCCGCCCGCCACGACGGCGTCGCCCGGCGGCGTGCAGTCGAGGAAGCGAGGCCCCACCTGCGCATCGGGCGGGATCCCGTCGGCGGCGGTGGCGGTCCCCTGGCCCGCCGGCGGATCGTTGGAAGCGCGGGGACCGAGCCCGACCACCTCGACGCGGCAGAAGTCCATCTTGGCCAGCGCCGCCCGCTCCTCGGCGTCCAGCTCGAACGCGCCGTGCAGGAGGCGTCCCTTCATGCGCGCCACGGGGGCGCCGGCGACGATCGGCGTCCCGATCTTGGCCAGCGTCTCGACCACCTCGCCGGGCTCCGTCGCCACGACGGTGAACTTGCTGAGGCCGGCCAGCGCCATGTCGACCAGCTTCTCTTTCTCGCCGAGATGGGTCTCGGCCAGGCGCTCTTCGGGCGCGTTTCCCGCCGCGTGCATGCTGTCGCGCAGCTGCTTGTAGAACCCGACGCGCGATCGATCGTGCGCCAGCAGCGTCTCCATCCCCGACGCGCCTTGCAGCTTTCCGACGACATCGCCGGCCGCGACCTCCGTTCCGGCGGGCAGGAGCTCCGCCAGCCGGCCGGGGTTGGCGAACGCCAGCGTCGTCGTCTCGTAGTCGGTGACCTGGCCTCGCCCGGAGAACCAGCGGTAGATCGCCGTCGGCGCGGGGGAGATCACCCGCACGCGCAGCGCCTGCGGCGCGGCCGCCGCGTGCTGGTGGCTCCAGACCCAGTAGCCGATGCCGGCCGCCGCGGCGGCGAGCACGAGCAGGACGATCAGAATCGGACGCCCCGAGCGTGCGGCGGGCGCCTTGCCGCGCCGACCTCCGTCGGCGAACCCCGACATCACCACCGCCTCGGGCGCGGGGGGCTGGCGGCGCTCGGAGAGCCCCGGGGGCGGCTCGACGACCTTCACCGTGACCGACGGCAGCGCGAGCTCGCTCTTCGGCGCGGGCGGCGCCGCGGCGACGGCGGCCGGAGAGTCCGACGATTGCAGCGCGCCGTCGAGCTCCGTTGCCCAGCTGGCCTTCGCGGCGTCCGCTTTGGTCCCGAAGGCGGCGACGGGCGTCGCGGCGGCGGCGACTGGGGGCGCGGCAGCGGGGATGGGCGGCGCGGCGGCGGCGACCGGAGGTGCGGCAGCGGGAATGGGGGGCGTGGCAGCGGCAGGAGGTGGCGCCGCCGCCGGCTCGGAGTCGAGCGCGTCGCTCGGCAGCTCCGCGATCGCCTGCGCGGTGATTTCGGCGGTGATGGCCGACGGCGCCCCTTCTGGCGCCGCGGCTGAACCGGCCGCCAGTCCGGCGAGATAGAGCGGGGCCACCGGCGTCGGCTCCGGCGCGTTGTCCAGCATCGCCGGATCGGGGACGAACTGGGCGGTCTTCGCCCCTTGCGCCGACATCCACTCATCAGCGGCCGACTCGTCCGCTGTTTCGACCGCCGCCGCGGCGGGCGCCGGTGCCCGCGCCGGCGCGGCCCGCGCTACGCGATCCGCTTCGAGAAAGCCGAGCTCCGCCAGCCGGGCGGCGAATTCCTTGATTCCGTCGGCGGTCAGGTCGGCGCCGTAGGTCTGGGACGCCCAGTCGGTCACCCGGCCAACGGGCTGTCCGTTGAGCTGGAGCGCGAGCTGGTATTCGAAGTCGTAGAGCCGGAAGTTGGCGCCCGTCTTCGGATCGCTGACGTCGACGCAGGCGACGCCGTCCGCTTCAGTCGGGGACACAGTCAGGTCCTGCCGGAAGCGGGGGCTGGCGTCGCTCATCCGCCCGGGAGCTTACAGGTCCGGTTCGGCCCCGAGCAACATATAGTGCCTCCCCCGAGCAGTGCCTCCCCCGAGCTCAGCGATCGCCGCCCGCACATGATCACATCTTCCAGCTCCTCCAGAAATCAACATGCCTTCATCTACCGCGCGGGCGTCCGCCTGGCCGGGACCGTGGTGGCCTGCGACGCGGCGGCCGGCAGCGACCTCGTCTTTCTGTCGCACGCCGCCGTGCTGGGGGCCCGCGGTCGGCGGGCGCTGCCCCGCGTCGGCGGGAGCCGGCGTCAGGTTCTTGCCACCGAGGCGACGCTGTCGCTGCTGGGACCGTTTGGCGATCGGCTGCGCGCCCAGGCGCTCGTGGCGCCGTTCGGTCGTCCGTTCGCGCTCGGCGATCTGCGGCTCGAGATCTTCCCGTCCGGTTTCATGCCGGGCGCGGCGTCGCTGCTCTGCGAACGCGACGGGCGGCGGATCGTCTATGCCGGGCCGGTGGGCGAGGGGTACGAGCTGCGGGCGGCGGACGCCCTTTGCCTCGATGCGCGCTTCGCGACCCGCCAGATCGCCTTCCCCGCGCGCGCCGCCGCCGAGGAGTCGCTGCGGAGACTTGCGCGTGACGGTGCGATGGGGGCGGCGCCGCTCCTGTTGATCGAACCGCTGGCGCTGGCCCCGGTCATCGCCCGGGTCTTGGGCGGCGCCGGCGTTCCGCTGCGGGCGCATCGCACGATCCTGGATGCGGTGGCTGCGTTCCGCGGGGTCGATGGGCAGTCGACCTACCCGACGGTGCAGCGGTTCGCTGGCCGGCTGGCCGAGAACGAGGCGCTGCTCTGGCCGGCCGACGCGCGCCCGCCGAGCCAAGGGGGGCAGGTGCAGGCGCGCCGGATGATCTTCATCTCGCCGCGGGTCGGAAGCGCGGCGGGCCCCCGGTCGAGCGGCGCCGACGCGCTGACGTTCCCCTTCGGCGCCGACTTCGACCAGCTCACGCGTTACGTCGAGGCCACGGGCGCCGGCGAGGTCGCGCTCTCTGGCGCGCCCGACGACGAGCTTGCCGAGCTCCTGCGCGGGCGTGGGCTCGACGCCTACCGGATCGGGCCGCCCAGCCAGATCGATCTGTTCCGAGCGGCGTAGCGGCGGCCTGGCGGCGTAAAAACGCCGGTGCGCATTGTTTCTTGGCGGTTCATGGAGTTAAATTTCGACCGTGTTCAATCTCGGTGCGGGCGAGATCACCGTTATCCTGCTGCTCGCCCTGATCTTCCTCGGTCCCAAGAAGCTCCCGGATCTGGCATCCGGGCTGGGGAAGCTCATTCGCGAGATCCGGAAAGCGACCTCGGACGTCAAGGACCAGATCACGCTCGACGACACGTTCCGCAAGCCGTTCGAAGAGCTGCGCGACGCGGTGACGTTGCACCCGGACGAGCTGAAGCGGCGCGACCAGATCAAGAAGCTGGCTGAGGAGGCGAAGAAGCGGGCCGAGGCCGAGGCAGCGCGGGTGGAGGCTGAGGCCGTGGCTGCGGTGGCGGCCGCAGTCGAGCAGCCAGCTCTTCCGGCGACCGCGAGTCCGGCGCTCGAGGCCGTTGCGGCGCGAGTTCCCGCGCAACCCCCCACGCCCGCCTCGACAATTGTTTCGCCGGTCGTCTCCCCGGTCGTGGCGCCGGTCATGCCGCCCGCGGGTACGGTGGCGCGCGCGCGCCCAGCTCCTCCCGTCGTCGCGGCGGAGGCCGACGCGCCGATGTCGGTCCCCGCCGACGAGTCGGTGCCCACGCCGTTCTCCCGCCCGTCGCGCCCCACGCCGAGCGCCGGGATTCTGACCTCGGCGGTGACGCCGCTCGGCGGCGCGCCACGGGTGACGCCGCCCGTCTCCAGCCTGGCGGGCGATCGCGCCAACGCCACCCAGACGCTGTCGGAGGCCGATCTGCTCGCCAGCGCGCCCCCGCCGGCCCGAAAACCGACGCCGCCGCCGCTCCCCGGCCTCGACAGGAATCCGCCGCCCGCCAACCGGATGGGGTTGCCGCGGGTGACGCCGCCCGTCTCCAGCCTGGCGGGCGATCGCGCGAACACCACCCAGAGTCTGTCCGAGAGCGATCTGCTGCCGCCGGGAGCGAGCAAGCCGCCGCCGCTGCCGGGACCCAAAAAAGCGTAGTAGCCTGCGGACCGAGACGAGACGTCGCCCGCGCAGCAGGAGGCCCCCCTGACCACCACCGACGAGAAGGACCGCGCTGCGGTCGAGCACGTCCGCATGAGCTTCGTCGAGCACCTCGCCGAGCTCCGGCTGCGGCTGCGCAACTCGGCGATCGTCTTTCTGATCGCCATCGGCTTCTCGTTCTACTTCGTCAAAAACTACTTCGACTTTCTGACCCGGCCGGCGCGCGCGGCCTGGGTGGTCGCGCTGGCCGGTCAGGAGCCGGTCTTCCGCTTCGCCAGCCCGACGGAACCGTTCTGGGTCTACACCAAGCTGGCGATGTACGGCGCCCTGCTGGTGGCGAGCCCCTTCATCTTCTGGGAGCTCTGGCGGTTCGTGGCGCCCGGCCTCTACAAACGGGAGAAGCGGATGGCGCTGGTGGTGACCGTCGCGACGGCGGTCTGCTTCGTCGGCGGGGCGCTGTTCGGCTACGGCATCCTGTGCAAGCCGGCGCTCACCTACATGCTGTCGTTCGCCGAGGCCTTTCCGACCGGCACCCTCCATTTCAAGATCGAGCCGGCGGTCATGATGGACGAGGTCGTCGGCTTCATGCTGGCGATGATGATGGGGACCGGCGTGGCGTTCGAGCTGCCGGTGATCCTGGCGGTGATGGGCTGGCTCGGCCTCGTCACCGCCAAGACGCTCTGGCGCTTCAACAAGTACGCCCTCATCCTGGCGTTCATCGTCGGTGGCGTGCTGACCCCGGGTCCGGACGTGCTTTCCCAGGTGCTGATGTCGACCCCCTTGTTCGGCCTCTACAACGTCTCCATCCTCCTCGTCTGGTTGATCGAGCGCGCCGCTCGCAAGCGGCTCGCCGCCCTGGCCAAGGAGACCGGCGCCGATCTCGTCCCCACCGACGACTGAAAAATTTGACGGCATCCTCGTCCCGGTGAAGATGGGACAGGTGCTGAATGCTGGGCGAATATTCTGACGGTCGTGCACGCTCCTTGCCGAAGGGCTTCGTGCTCGTTTCGGCCGGTCCGCGCCGGGGAGCCGTAGCGGGTCTGCAGCGCCGGCTGCGGGCGCGCGACGCCATCCCTGCCTCGGGCCAGATCGTGTTCCGCGCCGCCAGCCAGACGTTGCGCTGAGAAATCCTCTTGTTCCGTCTCATCAAACTGGGGATCACCCTGATGGGGTTTGTCGCGTTCGCCTGGTTTGGCGTCACCGTCAAGCTCGGTTCCCAGACCCTGTTCCAGCATCTGCGATCCATCGGCCAGACCAAGGAGTCGCAGGAGCTGGTCGAGGGGACGCGCCAGGCCGCCGGGCCGCTGGTCGACGACGTCCGCCGCAGGTTTCACGAGGGGACGGGGCCAGGGACCAGCGGGATCGCCGACAGGTCAGCCCCCGACGCCGGCGTCGGCCCTTCGGTTGCACCCTCCGCCCCTTCCGAAGAGCGCCTCTCGTCGGCCGATCGCCAGGCGCTGCATCACCTGATCAGACGCGTCGATCGCTGATCGCGCGGCGCGATCGGCTGGCGTAAGCTTTCGCTCGATGCGTCCGGTCGCCGCGATCGCCGTGGGACTCCTCTCGCTCGGTCTCGGCGCGCGGCAGGGGTGGGGGCGCGATCCGCCGCTCTGGAGCGGGGCCTCCCGGCACGTCAAGGGGGCGGCGGGGCTCGCCGATCTGGCCGAGCGGGCGCGCGCCGCGGTGGTTCACGTGCGCGGCGAGCTGGCCGACGGCGGCGCCGCCGGAGAGTCCGACGGCGACGCCGGGCGCACGTCGATCGGCACCGGGTTCATCATCAACAAGGACGGCTACCTCCTCACCAACGAGCACGTGGTGCGGGGGGTGGTCGACCTGCGCGTTCGCCTGTTCGACGGGCGTGAGCTGGCGGCCTGCGTGGTGGGGGCCGATCTGGCGACCGACCTCGCGCTTCTCAAGGTGACGACCAAGCGGCCTCTCCCCGTGTTGGCCCTGGGCGACTCGGCCGCGGTGCGCGTCGGCGAGCCGGTGATCGCCATCGGCAACCCCTACGGTTTCAACCACAGCGTCACCGCCGGGATCGTCTCGGCGAAGGAGCGGGTCGTCGACCGCGCCAGCCTGCACGAGCCGGGCTCCGAGGATCTCTACTCGTTCTTCATCCAGACGGACGCGTCGATCAACCTGGGCAACTCGGGGGGACCGCTCATCGACGCCTCGGGCGCGGTCATCGGCGTCAACGCCGCCTTCTGGGCCGGGCACCCGCTGCAGCCGGCCCAGGGGATCGGTTTCGCCATCCCCATCAACATGGCCAAGGCGCTGCTCCCCCGTTTGATCGCCACAGGGACGGCGCGGCGGGCCTATCTCGGCGTCGACGCGCAGCCGATCGATCCGGGGCTGGAGGCGGCGCTGAAGCTCCCCTCGGGGCGCGGCGCGCTGATCGCCAGCATCGAGAAGGGATCGCCGGCGGAAGCGGCGGGGCTCGAGCCGGGCGACGTGGTGGTCGACTGGAACGGCGCCGACGTCGCCACCAGCGAGGACTTCAAGATCGACGCGCAGCTCAGCGCGCCGGGCGCGCGGATCAAGGTCGCGCTCCTGCGCGACGGCAAGCGGACCGAGCGCGAGATCATCCCGCGCGCGGCGGCGGTCAGGGAGGTCGCGCCGCCGCACCCCTCGAGCTGCACGCGGCCGCCCGAGCCGCTCATGGCCAACGTCGACGACTTCGACGTGCAGGAATCGCCGGCGCACGGAGGCCAAGCGGCGGGGGCCGGCGTGACCGTCACCCGCGTGACCGATCACAGCGCGGCGGCGCAAGCCGGCCTCCGAATCGGCGACGTCGTGCTGCGGATCGGGAAGAGCGGCGTGCGGATGCCGCCCGACGTGGCGCAGGCGCTGGGCGCGTTCAAGCTCGGCGAGCCCGTGCCGATGCTGGTGCGGCGCTCCGGGTTCGACTTCTGGATGGCCTTCACCCGGCGTTAGCGTCACCCCGCGTCCGCTTCGCCCGGCGCCAGATCGCCCGGCGCGCTAGATTGTCGGGCATGGACGAGAAGCGGTACCGGGATCTGCTCGACGACACCTTCGCACGGGTCGATCGCGCTTTCGAGACGATCGACCCCGACGTGGCGGAGGTCGCGCTGTCACAGGGGACGCTGACCATCACCTTCTTCGAGAAGCAGCGGCTGATGCTGACGCCGCAGCCTTCACCCCGGCAGCTGTGGGCTGCCTTTCGCGATCGCGCCTGGCACTTCGACTGGGACGACGCCCGTCGCGCCTGGCTCGACGACCGCGGTCAGAACGTCGACCTGCTGGCGCTCATCGAACAGACCACCCACGACGTCGGCAAGGTGACCATCCAGATCGCCAGGCTGTAGCCGTCAGGCCGCGAGCTCGATCATCCTGAGCATGGCGCGGGCGGCACCGGCGCGGACGTCGGCCGGGACGGTGATGCGCAGGTCGGCCGGCTCGTCGCGGAGCGTGCGGTAGACGCTCTCCAGATCGATGGCCTTCATGTAACGGCAGAGGCGGCACGGCTTGTAGAACTGCTTCTCGGGGTGATCGAGCTCGAGGCGCACGACCAGGCCGCACTCGGTGAGGATGGCGTAGCGTGTCTGCTCGGGGTGGGCGTCGACGTACTTCGCCATCTGCGACGTCGAGAGGACCGCGTCGGCGGCGCGCTGCAGCTCCGGGCGGACCTCGCCGTGGACGATCACCGTGGCCGCCGGATCGTCGCGCCGGATGCGCGCGATGTCCTCGACGCTCATCTGGTGGTGGACGTGGCAGGCGCCCTCCCAGGCGAAGACGTTGCCGAGGTTCCCTTGCTTCTCGCCGGCGCGGATGAGCGGCGCGATCATCTCGGCGTACTCACGGGGATGGAACTTGTGGGGCTCGGGCGGCGGCAGGTAGGTCCGTTTCGTCTTGAGCGCCACTTGATAGGCCAGGTTCTGGTCGGGCACGAACAGCAGATCGGGGACGCCCAGCCTGTCGGCGATGCGGGCGGCGTTGGAGCTCGTGCAGCAGCTGTCGGAGAGCGCCTTCACGTCGGCGTAGGTGTTGACGTAGGTCATCGTGGCGAAGCGGCGGCCGGCGGCGCGGAGGAACTCCTGGCGTTCGGCGACGTCGTCGGCGTCGACCTCGGCCAGCGAGCAGAGCGCCTCCAGGTTGGGGAGGTAGACCGGGCGCTCGGGCGCCAGGGTGTGGCACCCCTCGGCCATGAACCGGACGCCGCAGAACACCACCAGCGCCCCCTGCGAGGGAGGGAGATCGCGCGCCTTCACTGCCAGCTCGAAGCTGTCACCGACGACGTCGGCGATGGCCTGCACCTCGGGCACCTGGTAGTTGTGGGCCGGAATGAAGGCGCGCTTCTCGCGCTTGAGCCGCCGGAATCTCGTCCCACAGCTCGGCGACGCGCGGCGCCTCGGCCTCGGGCAGATGCCCGCGTCGAACCAGCTGGTCGAGCGCCACGAACGACATCCGCGTTATTTCTAGCGCGCCGCGCGCCGGCCGTCGACCGCCCCGATGACCCGCAACGCGACGTGATAGGGTTTCTCCAACAGCACATGCAGCGGATGTTCGATCCGGACGTTTGGCGCGAGGTCACGGGGGGCGAGGTCGCGAACCGGGTGCGGCGGCTGGCCCGCGTGACGCCGCTGGTCCCCGCGCCGTCGCTGGGGCGGCGGACCGGCGCCGACGTCTGGCTGAAGCTGGAGAACCTGCAGCGCACCGGCTCGTTCAAGCTGCGCGGGGCGGCGGCGCGGCTGGCGGCGCTGGCGCTCGAGCCGGGGGGGCGCCGCAAGGTGATCGCCGCGTCGGCCGGGAACCACGGCCTCGGTGTGGCCCTGGCGGCGCGGACATTCGGCGTCGAGGCGACCGTGCTGGTGTCGGCGCAGGCGCCGGCGTTCAAGCGCGACGGCATCACCGCGCTCGGCGCCAAGGTCGAGATCGCCGGCGCCACCTATGACGAGGCAGAGGCCGAGGCGCGCCGCCGCGCCGAAGCCGATCCGTCGACGGTCTTCGTCTCGGCGTTCGATGACGACCACGTCATCGCCGGCAACGGGGGCCTCTTGGCGCGCGAGATCCTGGCGCAGCTCCCCGACGTCCAGTCGATCGTGGTGCCGGTCGGCGGCGGCGGCCTCGCGGGCGGCATCGGCGTCGAGGTCGTGCCGCGCGGGATCAAGATTCTTGGGCGCCTCCCCCGAGTCGAACTGCGCCATGCGCCGCTCGCTCGACGAGGGGCGCGCCTACACCACCTACGACGGCGGGCCGACGCTGGCCGAGGGGCTCGAAGGCGCGGTCAGCGAGCGGACGTTCGCCATGGCGCGCGACTACTTCCCGGAGATCGCGCTCGTCAGCGAGCTCGCCATACGCAGCGCCATCGGCTACGCCTACCGGACCCTCGGGATCGTCTGTGAGGCCTCGGCGGCTCCCGCCATCGCGGCGCTGCTCGACGACGCCAGCGCCATCCGTGGCCGGCGCACCGTGGTGGTGGTGACCGGCGGCAACATCGAGCCGGATTCTCCTGGACCAACTCCTGAGCGGCGCGCCGGTGTCATGACCTCCGCGCCTCTCTTCGTCGTCGTGGTCGTCGCCGCGCCCGTCTCGTAGCTGCCTCGCTACAGCTTCGTGGCCTCGGCGGCGCCGGCGGCCTTGGCGCGGGCCAGCGCGGCGCTGCGCAGCGCGTGCCCGGTGGGGCCGTCACCGAGCTTGGCGCGCGCGGCGGCCCCGTGCCCGGCGCCCAGGATGTCGCGCAGGTAGGCCTCGTACTGGAAGGTGTCCGAGTGCTGCTCGGTGTGGCAGCCGGTGCAGGTGCTGGCCGGCGCTTCCTTGTGCACCGACGGCGGATCCTCGAGGCCCTTCTCGGCGGCGTGGATCGACCCCGGGCCGTGGCAGACCTCGCACTGCACGTCGCGCAGCCGGTCGGTGTGCCCCAGGCTGGAGCCGCCGACCTGGCCATAGCCGGTGACGTGACAGCCGGTGCACTTGTAGTCGTTCTCCTTGCCGACCTCCACCAGCGTCCGCCAGGCGCCGGCGTGCACGGTGCTCTTCCAGAACGCCAGCGCCTGCTTGTGGCAGGCGCCGCACTTGGCGTCGCCCACGAAGTAGGCGCGCCCCGGCTCGCGCGGCGCGGGGGGGGGCGCGTGGCGCAGGTTGATCGCCGCGACCTCGGCGTCGAGGCGGCGCATTTCGCCGGCCGTTTTCTCGTCGCGCGGCAGGCTCCGGCGCAACGGGATCAGCCGATTGGTGAAGTAGCTGCCGGCGGCGGGCGGCGTCCAGGTCCGGTCGAGCGCCTTCTTTTCGTCGTCGAGCGCGGCGCGCTCGCGCCGCTTGGCGGCCACGAAGCCGGGGTCGGCGCCGGCGCCCGACGACGACCAGTGCTTGAGCTCCTCGTCGAGGCGCGCGGCCGCCGCGTCGATCTCCACCCGCCGCATCGCCGCCGCCTCCGGCCCTCCCGCGTCCACCAGCCTGCTGCCGTTGCCTCCGGCGCCGCCACCGCCACCGCGGAGGACGAAATCGATCCGCCCGACGCGCGCCAGCTCCTCCGCCGCCGCCACCAGATACGTCGACTCGACCTGCTCGGCGCGCGCCTGACCGTTGCCGAGCTGCCGTCCGAGGACGATCAGATCGGGCGCCGCCGCGCGTGCCAACCGCCGCGCTGCCGGGCGGTCGAGCGGGACGAGCGCGATCACCAGATCGGCGCCTGCGCCGCGCAGCCGCGCGACCTCCCGCTTGGCGGCCGGGATCGGATCTTCGGCCGTGCCGCCCACCCGCGCCGCCAGCGCTGGATCGGCCACGCCGAAGATCCCGACCCGGACGTCGCCGATCATCTTCAGCTCCGACGGCGCGATGGCGGGGGACTTGGAGAAGTTCACCGCCAGCCGCCGGGGCGTCACCTCGCCCTGCCCCGGTCCGAGATCGGTCTCCGCCAGCCCGGCGGCGAAGGGGCCCAGCGCCGTCAGCGTCTTCCCCAGGAATTTGGCGCGCCGCTCGTTGGCCGCTTTCTCTTTGGCGCTCGCGCTCTCGGGGAACGACAGCCCGCCACCGTCGACCAGCAGCGTTGGCCCGGAGCGCTCCGCGCCGCGCACCAGCGCCGCGTAGCGGGCGACGTCCCCCAGCGGATCGCTGGTGCAGCCGCACGGCTCGAGCGTTCCGTGGACGCCGCCGGTGTAGAAGACGGTCAGGTGCCTCTCCCCGGCGCTCGGCCCGGCGGCCCCACGCACGAGCGTTGCCCAGCCGAGGGCCAAGGTGAGCGCCAGCCCGGCGCCGAGCAACGAGGTTCGCATGAGGCGTCACTATGGCAATCGGAAGCGGACGCTGGCAATTCCCGACTCCTGCTTGACAGGGCGCAAGGCGGCCGGTAGGTTTCGCAGCTCGTTTTTGAGGACCCACCCAACATGGCCGTAGTCATTCGTCTCACCCGCGCCGGCGGAAAAAAAGTTCCCTTCTATCGCGTCGTGGCCGCCGATCGGCGTAGCCCGCGCGACGGTCGATTCATCGAGCAGCTCGGGGTCTACGATCCGATCCGCGAGCCGATCGAGTTCCGCGTGGACGGCGAGCGGCTCCAGCACTGGCTGTCGGTCGGTGCGGTCCCCAGCCCAACTGTCTCCCAGCTGCTTCGCCGGCAGCGGCGCGACGCGCCGCCGACCGCGACAGCGTAGACCCTGCAGCGTCGATGCCCATGAGCGAGAGCGCTCAGAAACCGGGAGAACCAGCGCTGCGCGAGCTGGTGGACTTCCTTGCGCGCGGCCTCGTCGACCGTCCCGAAGAGGTCGAGGTGGAGGAGATCTCCGAGCCCGACGCGTTGGTGTTCGAGCTCAAGGTGGCCGAGGAGGATCTCGGCAAGGTGATCGGCAAGCAAGGGCGGACCGCGAAGGCTTTGCGGACCATCTTGTCGGCCGCTTCGGCCAAGAGCCGCCGGCGCGTGATCCTCGAGATCCTCGAGTAGGGCTTCCGCGCCGCCTGGCGTAGCCCCGAGTAGCCCGACGGACCCGAAGCGCCCCGCCTACGATCCGGAGACGCTGGCTGTGGGCGTCTTTGGCCGCCCGCACGGGGTCTCGGGCGAGATCTCGCTGCGCCCGTACAACCCGAACGGGCGCAGCCTGAGCGCGCTTCGGCGGATCGTCGTCTCTCACGGGGCGCGGCGCGAAGAGCGCCAGGTGGTCGCCTGCCGGCCGGTCTCCGGGGGCTATCTGATGCGGATCGCCGGCGTGGGCGATCGCGAGGCCGCGGCCACGCTGACGCTCGGTGAGGTGCGGGTCGCGCGGGCCTCGTTGCCGCCGCTCGGGCCGGGCGAGTTCTACGTCGAGGATGTGATCGGCTGCGCCGTCGATGACGAAGCCGGCCGGGCGCTCGGCGCCGCGACCGGAACCTTCTGGAACGGCGCCCACGACGTGGTCACCGTGGCGGACGGCGCCGGCCACGAGCGGCTCATCCCGCTGGTCCCCGACTTCGTGCTGACCGTCGACATCCCCGGCCGTAGAATCCGGGTCCGCTGGGACGACGAGACATGAGCGGCCAAAAACCCGACCAGGAGCCCGACCCAGACACGACGCCCGCGCTGACCTTCGAGGTCGTGACCCTGTTTCCCGAGGTGATGGCCGGGTTTCTCTCGGCGACGGTGATCGGCCGCGCCTCCTTGGCCGGCGTCATCGCCGTCCGCTGCACCAACCCACGCGACTTCGCCCCCGGACGCTACCGGCAGGTCGATGACACCCCGTACGGCGGCGGGCCGGGGATGATTCTCAGCATAGAGCCGATCGCGACGGCGCTGGAGGCCATCACCAGCGCAAGGGGGCCATCGCGGCGCATCCTGCTGACGCCACGTGGGGCGCTCTTCGATCAGGCGCGCGCACGGGCGCTGGCGGCCGAGAGGCGGCTGACGCTCGTCTGTGGCCGCTACGAGGGGGTCGACGAGCGCGCCGCGGCGCTCTGCGATGAGGAGCTGCGGCTCGGCGACTTCGTCCTGGCCGGCGGCGAGGTGGCGGCGGCCGCGGTCATCGAGGCCGTCGGACGCCTCGTCCCCGGCGTGCTCGGCTGCGGCCTTTCGGCCGGCGACGAATCGTTCACCGCGGGGCGGCTCGAGTACCCCCAGTGGACCCGCCCGGCGATCTGGCGCGGCCAATCGGTTCCCGCGGTGTTGCTCTCCGGCGATCACCAGGCAATCGCACGCTGGCGCCGCCGCGAGGCCCTGAAGGCGACTCAGGCACGGCGGCCGGATCTCATCGCCGGGCACCCGCTCAGCGACGAGGAACGGCGCCTTCTCGACCTCCCCACCACCGAGGGCACTTCCGGCGGTACTTGCGACGACACTTGACTCGCGCCGTCGGGCCGTCTAGAATCTGCACGCTTTCCCATGAGCCAGAACCCACTTTTGCGCGAGATCGAGACCAGCTTCCGGCGGACAGATGTGCCCGAGCTTCGCTCCGGCGACAGCGTCCGTGTCCACACCCTCATCAAGGAGGGGGAAAAGGAGCGGGTGCAGATCTTCGAGGGGGTCGTGATCGGACAGCATCGCGGTGGCTCGCGCGCCTCGTTCACCGTCCGCAAGATCTCCTACGGCGTCGGCGTCGAGCGCATCTTCCCGCTGCACACCACGCGCATCGAGAAGATCGAGGTGGTGTCGAACGGCCAGGTTCGCCGCGCGCGCCTCAACTATCTGCGTGGGCTGCAGGGCAAGGCGGCGCGCATCAAGGAAGAGAAGGGCCCCGCCGAGGAGACCTCCTCCCCGGCCGCCGCCCCTGCGCCGGCTGAGACCGCGCCGGCCGCTCCCGCGCCGGCCGCTTCCTAGCCAGTACAGGACAGGCCGTCCGTGCCCGATCGCCTCGCCGCGCGCGCAGGCCTCGGGCGCCGCGCCGAGGGGATGGCCGCCGACTTCCTGGAGGGGCAGGGGTTTCGGATCGTGGCGCGCAACTGGCGGCAGTACGGCGCCGACGCGGGCGAGCTGGATCTCGTCGCCGACGACCACGGAACCTGCGTCTTCGTCGAGGTCCGCTCCCGCACGGGGGAGGCGCAGGGGCACCCGCTCGAGACGGTCACCGCTCACAAGCGCGCGCGGGTCATTCGCGCGGCGCGCCTCTATCTCGCGGCCGAGGCGCCGTCGGCGGACGGGTACCGCTTCGACGTCGTCGCGGTGACGTTCTGGGAGGACGAGCGCCCGCCCGAGAATCGTTCACATCCCGAACGCCTTCGAGCTCGGGACGTCCGGCGCCGGCTAGGAGGGCGTTGCCGTAAGGCGACGGTGAGCGGAGCGAACCATGCCCGACGACGTGCCGCCCGGAGGCGGCCTAGTCCAGCGAGGCCGGCGCCCGCCTATTGAACGTTGACGCAGGTGGCCGGGTTGGGGCCGCCGTTCGACGGCGTCTCGCAGGTGTTCGGGACCGGAAAGCCGCCCTTGGGGACGACCACGAAGTCGTGGCAGACACACATCTTTTGGCAGCAGAAAGGACCGCTGGTGGTCGGCCAGGTGCAGACGAAACCCGTCATGCACTGCGTGCCGGGATCGGTGTCCGAGCAATCGTCGTCCGTGGAACAGGTCGCCGTGCAGAAAGCACTTTCATTGGCGGCGCCCGGCACTGCCCCCTCGGGGGCCGGCTGCAGGCAAATCCGGCTCGGACACTGGAGCACCGGGGACGCGACGATCGCCACCTGGCCACCCGAGGCGCCCGCGTCCGTCGGAGCGCTGGTGATGCACGGGCGGCCGATGTGCTGGTTCTCGCAGGCGCCCAGACCCAGGGCCAACATCCCCAACGCCACCAAGAAATAGCCGCGTACCGAACCGCCAGTACGTGGGATGAGTCGGGAGGCGAAACTCATTGAGGACTCCTTGCGTCCGTGGGGTGGTGAGCCTCGGTGCCGCATGCGGACAGCGCGGGCCCAGAAAGGCCGCGCCATGTTACCTACATGTGTCGGTCTGTCAAGCATGGACTCACCATCTCTGTAGACGGATCTGAGGGCTGAATTCCGGTCACTTTTTACGCGTCCGGTAGGCCGGCGCTCGCACCTGGCTCCGCCCCTACCTCCGTCCCTGGCGCCGTTCTCGCCGCCGTCGTTGCCACTCTGGGCCGGGGCAAATCCGAGGCGGGCCTGAGAGTGAAACCCTAGGAACTGGCGAAGCTAATCCATTGATTTTTGGCCATGATTCGCTTGACAGGGTGAAACTGGCTTTCGTAGGATGGCCCGGTTTTGGGTGTGCTTCTCCACGCCGGCCCACGCCCATGTGGAGTGGAGTGGAGTCGTGCAGGGTAATGTAGTCGCGACTGTGAACCCCTTCCCGTTGTAGCCAGTCTGTCGTAAAACGTTCGCCCCATCCCTTCCAGCTCAGTGCTTCCGAGCACAACCAGCGAGGTCTCCGCATGAGCCCCAAGCGCGCGATCGGCATTCTTTTGACGGGTACGTTGATCCTCACCGGATCTGTCGCTTCCGCTAAAAAGAAGAAGGCAGCAGCCCCCGATTCCGGCGAGGCGCAGCCCGAAGGCGATGCTCCGGTCGGCGATCAGCCGTCCAAGGTCCTCGAGCGCGCCTTCAAGCTGTACGACGGCGAGGACTACTACTCGGCGTCGATCGAGCTCTCCAAGGTCGTCGAGGGAGAGTCGGGAGACAGCGAGCCGAACAAGCAGAAGGCCGAGTTCTGGATGGGCAAGGCCCTCTACAACATGAAGTACTACTCGGCGTCACTGTCGTACTTCGATCGGATTGTTCAAAAAGGACCGTCGCACGCCTACTACAACGCGACGCTGAAGTGGCTGGCTTCGCTCTCCCGGCAGCTGCCGGACTCGACCGGCATCCTGGAGAAGATCGGTAAGTACAACCGTGCCGAGCTCGATCAGCCGGCGCTGGAGAAGGTCCGCGACGAGCTCTACTTCCTGCTCGGCAAGTTCTACTACCAGAAGGGTCAGTTCAAGGAGGCGGTCGAGCTTTTTCAGGCCGTCCCGGCGACCAGCGACTCGTACGTCGAGGCCAAGCTGTTCGAGGGCGCGACCTTCGTCCGCCAGTACGAGGCCAAGCCGGCCGTCGAGGCCTTCAAAGAGGTCTTGCGGACGGCGGCGCAGAGCGAGGATCCGCGGATTCAGCCGTACCAGGACATCGCCAACCTGTCGCTGGCACGCACGTTCTACTCCACCGGTCAGTTCGATCTGGCGGTGAAGTACTTCGATCGCGTCTCGCAGGACGCCTACGACTGGGCGAACAGCCTCTTCGAGTCGTCGTGGGCGAACTTCATGCTCAAGCAGAAGGGGTACTCGAAGGCGCTGGGGAACATCCACACCATCCAGGCCCCGTATTTCGACGAGTACATCAAGCCGGAGTCGGTCGCCGAGGGGATGACCGTCAAGGCGACGATCTACTTTTACAACTGCCTCTACGATCGCGCCGAGGAGGCCATCGGCGATTTCAACGCCGTCTACCCCGACGTCTTCCTGGAGCTGAAGAAGCTGATCACCGGGACGCAGGACAACGGCGACCTCTACGAGATCGCCGTCAAGATCCGCAAGCAGACCTCCGGGCTCCCCGAGCAGGTCGAGCGCGCGGCGCGCGGCGTCCTCGGCGATCTCACCATCGGCCGCCGGTTCGACTACGTGAAGGAGCTCGACAGCGAGCTCAAGCGCTACGACAAGGCCGACGCTTCGTGGAAGTCGACCAACATCGCGCAGAACGTCTTCGCCGATCTGACGCTGCAGCGCTCGCTGGCGGTCAACGAGGCGGGCGATCTGGCTCGCCGCCGCTTGAAGCGCCTCACCGAAGAGCTGTCGCAGCTCATCAAGCGGGTCATCAAGATCGAGTACGAGATCCTGGCTGGCCAGAAGGGCGAGCTCGAAGAAGAGGTCAAGCAGGAGCAGCAGGTCGTCAAGGGCCAGAGCGTGCACCACACCGACGAGATTCGCGCCGACGATGAGCACGTGATCTGGCCGTTCACCGGCGAGTACTGGCGCGATGAGCTCGGGTACTACCGGGTCAAGATCGTCAACAAGTGCGGCGGCGCGGCGCCGGAAGGCGCGCCCTCCACGGGCGAGTCGGGGGCGCCGGCGGCGCCGGCCGGCGGCGACACGGGCGGCGGTGCCGACACCGGCGGCGGTGCGGACACCGGCGGCGGCGCGCCCGCTGGCGGCGGCGGCGACGTTCCGTAATCCCGCTCCTGTCTCCCAGCTCCGTTTCCAAGATCTGTCTTCAGGATCTGTTTTCCAAAATCGGTTTTTCGAAAAGAACAGCTTCTCAACGTTCGGTTTTGGCAGTTGCGAATAGTGGAGAAATCAATGACTGAGCTCCGGTTTTCGAGGGGAATTCTGGCCCTGGCTGTCACCTTGCTCGCGCCGACGGTGGCGCGCGCGGCGGGAGACGACGCGGCCAACAGCGGGAAGGCCCGTTACACCAAGCAGGAGACGGAGGTCGAGGCGAAGCAAACAAACCTCACCAAGCCAGAAGCTCCGCCGCCCCCCAAGAAGGAGACCGGGCCGGTCCTGACCGTCGACCAGTTCGTGGCGGTCAAGCAGGAGGGGATCCTCAAGCTGGTGGACGCGCAGATCAGCAAGATGCGCCGACTCATTCAAGTCACCGGCGACGACGATCCGCAGAAGCCGGACTTTCTCTTCCGCCTCGGCGAGCTCTACTCCGAGAAGCAGCACTACAACTTCAACAAGGCGCGCGCGCTCGACCAGAAGATCTACGAGATGCAGCCGAGCCAGCGCGGCTCGCTCCAGGCTGAGCAGCGGAAGTACGAGGCCGAGGAGCAGAAGTGGCTGCTCGAGGCGGTCAAGTCGTTCATCGGCGCCACCAAGTTCCGGAAGTACGAGCGCATGGACGAGGTGCTGTTCCGCCTCGCCTTCTTGCTGACCTCGGTGAAGAAGGAAGACCAGGCGCGTGAGTTCTTCCACCGCCTCATCAAGGACTACCCGAACAGCAAGTACATCCCCGACGCCTACCTCTCCTTCGCCGAGTACTACTTCGACAAG
>CAVRRT010000035.1:0-9839 GCA_963723305.1 uncultured Pseudomonadota bacterium | reverse complement strand
ACGAGGTCCTCCAGAAGAACACCGGGACCGTGGCCGAGCTGCTCGGTGCCAGCTGGACCATCGTCAATCCCACCTCGACGGTCACGGCCGCCCAAATCTCGAGCTACTACTCGAAGTTCTACGGCGTGGCCGCCGGAACCGGCGAGACCTCCCTGGCCGGCGCCAAGGGCGGCGCGCGCATCGGCATCTTGAACCAGGGTGCCTTCCCGGCGGTCTACGCCCACGCCAGCACGTCGGCGCCGGTGTTTCGCGGCGTGGCGGTCGAGCGCCGCGTGATGTGCATCGCGGTGCCCGATCCATCGACGCTCAACATCACCGTGCCGCCGCCGCCGGCGCCCGACGCCAGCAACCCCGAGACCACCCGCGCGCTCTTCAACGTGCACGGCACGACCCCCGGCTGCACCGGCTGCCACGTCAACATCGACGCCTTCGGGTTCACCTTCGAGGGCTACGACGGGATGGGCGAATATCGGACCATCGACGGCGACTCGAACGGGACCGTGCACCTGGGCGCCGAGAAGGTGACCTCTACCCGATCGCAGGCCATCGGCGGGTACGAGTACCTGCCGATCGACACGACTCGACGACCATCGCGACCAACACGGACTCGACGGAAGCTACGCCGACAGCAACGCCCTGGCCACGGCCCTGGCTGGGAGCGCCACCGTCGCGGGCTGCGTGGCGACGCAGCTGTTTCGAGCGTCGACCGGCCGCAGCGACGCCACCGGCGTCATGACCGACAGGGAGACGGCGTTCCAGACCTTCTGGCAGCCAGCTTCAGCCGACCAGCCGGGGAAACTTCGCCGAGATCCTGGTGGCCTACATCCGCAGTCCGCTGTTCTGCAACGGAGGACGATGTGAAGAGAAGCGCAGTGCCACCCGTCGTTCGTTCCTCCGCGCCGTCGGCGCGGGATGCGTCGCGCTGCCGGTCTATCGGCTGCTCGAGGACCACTTCGCCAAGGCCTACGGCGAGACGCTGCCGCTGCGGTTCATCGGCGTGTATCACCCGCACGGTATCGCCGCCGAATTCTTCGTCATCGCAGTACGCGGGCAACTTTCCGGCCGGTCACGCCCTCGGGCACGACGCCCGACACGGTCACCGGGCCCAGCTCGGCCGGCGTAGTCAGCTCGACGAACTTCAACATCACCTTTCCGAACTGCGTCGCTGCAGCCGTTCGACGACGCGGCGACCTACGGCAAGAGCTACAAGAGCCAGGTCACCATCATCGAGGGGATCGATCACCTCTCCAACGCCAACGGCCACGACTCGGCCGGGACGATCTTCACCGGCAGCACCATCGATTCGATCGGCGCTCAAGCCGGCCAACTCGTCGATCGATCAGTTCCTGGCGGTCGAGAACAACCTGGGCGCCTCGACGCCGGTCACCAGCATTCAGCTGGGGGTCGGCGACAACGGCACCCAGTCGGGCACGACGCTCTCCTACAGCAAGGGCGGGATCGCGCTGCCCAAGATCCCCGACCCGGTGCAGGCCTACACGGCGCTGTTCGGGAACTTCGCCGCCCCCAACAACGCCGCGGCGCAGGCGGCGGCTATGCGGGCGCAGCAGCTGGGCACCGCGGTGGCCAACTCTGCCTACGCTGACGTGCAGAGCCTGTACGGCAAGCTGGCCGCGCCGGAGCAGCAGAAGCTGCAGGCGCACCTCGACGCGCTCAGCGATCTGAAGAAGGGCTTCATGGCCACGACCCTCACCGGGTCGAACTGCGCGCTGCCGGCCAAGCCGAACTCGGCAAATTTCCCCGACCTGCTCCGTTACCAGGGAGGCGAGCCCTACTTCGACGCCATCTCCAAGGCGCACATCGGCCTCCTGGCGCAGGCCTTCGCCTGCGACATCACCCGGTTCGCCACCCTGTTCCTCGCCGATCTCTCCTACGCGGCCAATCCGCTCATGCTCCCCGCCGACAACCACGGTCAGGTCGCGCATGTCTACGACGGCTCGTCGGTCGGCTCGGACGGCGCGCCGGTGGGCAACGGGACCGAGACCACCTGGGCGCTCGCTGGCCACGTTCAACAAGTACATCTATGGCCTCATTGCGACGCTCATGCAGCAGCTCGACGCGATGGGCGTCCTCGACAACACGCTCATCTACGTCTCGAGCGACATGGGGAACCCCGCCCGCCACAGCACGCGCAACGTCCCCACCGTGCTGGCCGGGGGCGCCAACGGCCTCATCACCATGGGGCGCCGTCTGAAGATGACGCCCGACTGTCCGAGCACCAACCTCTGGTGCGGCCCGACCGACGGCGTCACGCCGACCGACTACACGCCGATCACCAACAACCACCTGCTGGTGTCGATCGCCGGCATGTTCGGCGTCGCGGTGAACACGTTCGGGACGCAGCCGAACGCCTCGGACTATACGGGCCCGCTGCCCGGCCTCTAGGAGGTCTGAGGCCGCGCCACCCGGCGGCCTCGTCACTTCCGACGGAGGCGCGCGCGCCGAGGCGCGGCGGCGGTCAGTCGGCGCAGATCAGGACCTTGCCGCAGTTGTGCTCGCCCACCGCCAGCGCTTTGCCGTCGGGGGAGAAGGCCACCGCCGTCGGGCGCTGGGTGAAGAGCGTGGTCGGCGCTGTCACCAAGGCGGCGGCCGTCGCCACGGTCCAAATGCCGATCTTGCGGGTGCCGACGCTGAGCCCGCCGGCGATCGCCACGTCGCGGCTGGTCGGATCGAACGCGCCGCCGAACACGGAGTCGGTTCCGACGGCGATCTGAGGCGTGCGCGGCGCGCCGGAGGCGGGGAGGGGGACCGACCAGATCCCGAACGAGCCGTCGAGCGTGCCGGCCTCGAGCATCGTTCCGTCGGGGGAGAAGCGGCCGGTGTAGACGCCGCTCACGCCGGTGCTGACGGTGAAAGGGATCTCGTAGCCGGTGAATCCCTGCGCGTCGATGTTGAGCAGCGAGGCGTCACCGTCGCTGTAGCCGATCGCCAGCCAGTAGCTGCCGTCGCTGGCCGCCGGCGAGGCCGAGAGGGTGAAGGGGGTGGCGGTCGTGCGCAACAAGACCTCGCTCACCGGGCTGAGCGAGGCCAGGGTGTAGATGTTGAGGTTGGAGTCGGCGTCGGCCGTGTAGATGGTGAAGTCCTTGTTGGTGCTGCCCGGTCCGAAGGCGACGCCGTTGACGTCGGCGGTGATTCCCATCAGGTTGCCGGCGATCGACCAGGTGGTGCCGACGTTCCAGACCGTCACCCGTCCGGCCTGCGAGCCGGCCATCACCAGCGTGTTGTCGCTCGAGACGTCCAGGACCGTGAACTCGCCGCTGGTGTCGAGCTCGTGCCCCTCGGCGGCCAGGTCGGCGCCGTCCCAGGTCCAGATCTTCACCCGGCTGTCCGTGCCCGCGGAGTACAGGAGCTTGCCGTCGGGGGAGAACGCGACGTCGGTGATCTCGACGTCGGTGTTCGGATTGCCGCTCACGCAGGCCGCGGTGGGGTCGGAGTTGTGGACGTATTCGGTGCAGTGACTGAGCGACGGCGGCGCGCCGGTGCTGCCGCCGGTGCCGGAGCCGCCGGTGCCGCTGCCGCCGGTGCCGGAGCCGCCGGTGCCGCTGCCGCCGGTGCCGCTGCCGCCGTCGACCGGGCAGACGCTCCCGGGCGTGAGGACGATGGCCGCGACCGCCGTCCCTCCGGGCGTCACGTCGATTGGGGCCAGGCTGGTTCCGCGGTAGCCGCCGCAGGCGGTGCCGTCGGAGGCGGTGGCGCCGACGTTGAACGTGCCGTTGACGTCCGACGGGAGGTAAATGCCGAACGTCGTGGTGGAGGTCTCCGCCAGCCCGTAGCTCAGGGCAAAGCTCTTGCTCACGCCGTCGACCGTGAGGGAGACCGAGGCGAGCGCGTAGTCCGCCGGGCTCGCGGTGAGCGACACGAGGACCAGCGACTCCGCGTCCTTCTTGCAGGCGCCGGCGGAGAACATCGCCGCCGCGAGCGCAATCAGGGTGAGCCCGTTGCGCACTTCGGCTTGGCGAGGGGATTTCAAGCAGCGACCGGCGACGAGCTTACCCTAGGGAGTCTTGGCTGCATACAGGCTGCCGCGCTCGATCAGCTTGCCGACGAAGAGGGCCGCGTAGTCGACGGGGACGGTCTCGGCGATCGAGGGGCGGACCGCCAGGCGGCGCACCAGCGCCTCGAACCTGGGGGTTGCTTGAACGGCCCGGACGCCCAGCTCGGCCTCGACGATCGCGAAGCGCAGGGCAGACGAGGCCAGCGCCAGGTGCGCCAGGCCGAATCCGTCGGGCGCGATCGCGCCGCCGACGATCGCCTCCTCGTACCGCTCGGCCAGGAGGCCGAGCGCCTTCTGCGCCGCGCTCTGCTCCTCGGGCGTCGCCGCGATGAAGAGCCGGTATTGCGCGTTCGAGAGATCGTTGGCCACCTCGACCCAGGCACGCTGGCGCGCCCGCTCAAACGGATCGTTCCCCAGCAGCGAGGGGGGATGGGTCTCGTCGAGAAACTCGATGATCGCCTGCGACTCGAACAGCGCCTGGCCGTCGACCAGCAGCACCGGCACCTTTCCACGCGGTGAGATCGCCAGGAACCAATCGGGCTTGGCCTTGAGATTGATGATCCGCCGCTCGAAGGGGACGGCTTTTTCGTGCATCATCGCGGCCGCGCGGTGCACGTATGGGCAGAGGGCGTGGCTCACCAGCTCCAGCTTCATGGCGGCCAGTATGACTCAGGCGACGACGGAGGCGCGGCGGTTGGCGGTCGCGCTGGTCGGGCTCTGCCTGGCCGCCTGCGCCCGGCCGGGCCCGCGCGCCGACGTCCTCACCCAGCACAATGACGGCGCGCGCTCGGGCGCCACGCTGGTCGAGACCACGCTCACTCCGGCGCTGGTCGCCGGCGGCGCCTTCGGGCGTCTCTTCGAGCGCGCCGTCGAAGGCGGCGTCATCGCTCAGCCGCTCGTCCTGCACGCCGTCCCGACCGCCGACCAGGGCCGCCGCGATCTCCTGCTGGTGGCGACGGAGACGAACTGGGTCTACGCCTTCGATCTCGACGACACCAGCCCCGACCCCGCGACCAAGGCGCTCTTCGCCCGACAGCTGCAACCGAGCGGCCGGGTCAGCCCCGCCATCTGCGGCGAGACGCCCTCGCAGCGGGTCGGCATCACCAGCACGCCGGTCATCGACGCCGCCACCCGCACCCTCTACGCCGTCGCGCGCAACGCCGACGACCATCAGTACTACCTGCACGCGCTCGATCTGACGACCGATCTCCGCGATCGCCGCCCGCCGGCGCGGATCGCGCCCGTCGACAGAGGCGCGCGGCCGGGCGATCCCGGCGCGCCGGCGCGCGACGTGGCGTTCGATGCCGACTGCCAGCGCAATCGCCCGGCGCTGCTGCTCCTCGACGGCGTCGTCTATGTCGCCTTCGGCAGCCTGGCCTGCGACCGCGACTGCCCCGGCGGCGACCCGTACCGCGGCTGGGTCGTCGGCTACCGGGCCGCCGATCTGACCGAGGTGGCGGTCTTCTGCACCGACCGCCAGCGCGGGCACGCCGGCATCTGGCAGGGGGGCGCCGGCCTGGTCGGCGTCGGCGATCGGATCACCTTCATGACCGGCAACGGACCCGGCGCGCTCGGCGACGCGTTCGTGGCGCTCGAGCCCTCACCGGCGCCGCCGGGGCTGAAGCTGGCCGCCGCGCACCAGCCGGCGAACCATGCCACGCTCGATCGCACGGACAGCGATCTCGGCTCCGGCGGTCCGCTCTGGCTGCCGCCCGGCCTCATCGTCGGCGGCGGCAAGGAGGGGCGCTACGAGCTGCTCGACGCGCGCACGCTGGCGCTGACCCAGGACGGTCCGGAGGATCGCGCGTCGCCCCCCGACCGCGGCGAAGGGTTCCAGGCGTTCGTCAACTCGTACCACGCCGATCCGCGCGCCCCGGCCTGCGCGACACAGCCGCGCTCCACGTTCCCCACCAACTGCGACACCGCCGCCGTTCCCGGCTGTTACGTCGCCCCGGCGCGCTATCAAGACGGCGAGGACTGCGGCCCCAACGTCAACGGCGGTCCCGTCTATTGGTCTGCCGCCGGCCCCGGCTTCGGGCTGGTCTATCAGATGGCCGGCCGCGATTTTCTGAAGTCGTTCCGTTACGACACGACGACGCACCACCTCGATGAGACGCCGTTCGCGATCTCCACCGTTCGCGCCGTCGAGGGGATGTCAGGCGGGTTCAGCTCGCTCTCCGCCGCCGGCGCGCGCGACGCCATCCTCTGGGTGTCGTACCCGCTCGGTGACGGGCAATGGCAGAACGTGCCCGGGCGGCTGGCGGCCTTCGACGCCACCAGCCTGCGCGAGCTCTGGCGCGACGACGGCGGCTACCTGTTCGCCAAGTTCACGCCACCAACGATCGCCGATGGGCGCGTCATCCGGGCGACGCTCTCGGGGAGAGTGGTGGTCTACGGGCTCCAATCCGACACCGACGACGCTGCCGCGCCGCGATCGATGCTGAGGCGCGCCGTCGATCGCCTCGCGGCGGCGTTTCGGCCGCGCCCCTGGATTCCGCCCGCGCCGATCGGGCGCGCCGCCGTCGACGACAAGTACAAGCTGGCGGGCGGCGAGAGCGGCTTTCTCGGCAAGCCGGTGTTCGATGCCCGCCCGGTGCAGGACGCGGCCGCCGGTTGGTACCGGGATTTTCAGGGGATCGTCATCGGCGCCGTGTCGTCGACCGTCGCAGCTCGTCACTACGGCGCCAGGCCATCACCCGCCGCCAACGTCGACGCCCCGTTGCCGGCGCCGGTGCCGGGGCGGCACCCCTGGCTGGGTTTGGGAACGCCGTTCAGCTCATCGATCTACTGGTCGGGCTCGACCGGCGCGCACATCGTGACCGGCGAGATTCGCGACCGCTGGCTCTCCGGTGGTGGTCCCACCGGTCCGCTCGGCTATCCCGTCGTCGATGAGGAGCCGGCCCCGACTGGGGGCCGCGTTTGCCGTTTCGCCGGCGGGACGATCACCTGGTCGGCGATGTCGGGCGCGGTCGTACATCCAGGCAGCCGTTAGCGCCGGCGGACCTCGTGAGGAGCGAGCCGTGGGCGAGCCGCCCGGACACCCAGCTCTCCAGATGGGTACCGCACGCCGCTCCCGAGGCCCGTTCTTGCTCACCCTTTGCGCGGTCTTGCTGGCGGCCTGCGCCGGGGTCAAGCAGAAGTCGAGCGGCACCGATGCCGCGGTCGGCACCGGCACGGGCGGCGGCGGTCCTGGAAGCGGGACCGGCGGCTCTGGCGCAACCGGGTCGGGCGGCTCCAGCGCGACGGGAGGTGTGAACGGCACCGACGGCGGCGCGCCGGACGGCCCCTGCGTCCCGTCGGTCACCAGCTGCACGCAGCCGGGCGGCACCTACTGCGGAACGATCGGCAACGGCTGCGCGGGCGGCCAGCTCGACTGCGGCGCTTGCCAGACCGGCTACGCCTGCACCAACGGGATCTGCATCGGCGGCGCCAGCTGTCCGGCGATCAGCTGCGGCAACTACTGTGGCGGCATTGGTGACGGTTGCGGGCGGACGCTGACCTGCGGCGGCTGCTCGGCGAGCTCGCAGTGCAACTCCGGGATCTGCGCCTCGCCGGGGTGCGTCCCGCTCACGTGCAACCCGGCGGCCGGCACCAGCTACTGCGGGACGATCGGCGACGGTTGCGGCGGGACGCTCGATTGCGGCGACTGCGCCGGCGGCACCGCCTGCGGCGCGGGGGGCGTCGCCAACCTTTGCGTCGATCCCAACTGCACGCCCATCACCTGCACGCCGGCGGGGGGCCAGTACTGCGGGACGATCGGCGATGGCTGCGGCGGCATCCTGGCCTGCGGCACCTGCAGCAACGGAATGACCTGCGGCACGGGCGCAATGGCCAACGTCTGCCCGGGATCGACCGGCGCGGGGGGCTGCACGAACTTGCAGTGCCAGGTGGCGACCTGCACCGGCACCGCGACGACGTCGCTGTCCGGGATCGTCTACGACCCGGCCGGCAAGGTGCCGCTCTACAACGTCACCGTCTACGTCCCGAACGCCGCGGTCGACACGATCCCCGAAGGCGTCTCCTGCGACAAGTGCAGCGCGCAGGTCTCGGGGCAGCCGATAGCGGCGGGGCTGACCGACGCCACCGGCGCGTTCCATCTGACCGGCGTGCCGTCGGGGACGAACATCCCGCTCGTCATGCAGGTCGGCAAGTGGAGGCGGCAGGTCGTCATCCCGACGGTCACCTCCTGCGTCGACAACATGATCACCAACGCCGACCTCACCCGGCTGCCGAAGTCGCAGGCCGAGGGGCACATGCCGAAGATCGCGCTCACCACCGGCGGCTCGGACGCCATCGAGTGCTTCCTGCGCGAGATCGGGATCGCCGACACGGAGTTCACCACTGACGCCGGCACCGGGCGCGTCAATCTCTACGTCGGGGGCGACAAAGCGATGGGCAAGGGGCAGGGGACCTCCAGCTTCTCGGCGGCGCTGGGCGGCGCGGCCTTCCCCGACGCGCAGACGCTCTGGTCGAACGCCGACAAGCTGCTCGGTTACTGAGACCAGAGTTGCCTCAGCGGTGAACCGAAAAATCGAGGAACCAGCGTTTTATCTCATTGTTCCAATCAGCTCGAAGTCGCGGTTACGCAATTCACGTAGAAGCTTTATGGAAGTGAAGAAATTGTCGGTGACTACAGTTCTGCCAACATCCATGCGAACATCCATGTGAGTTCTAAAACGACCTCCTCCCAAGTTGTTTGGTTCGACCTGCACCGTTGTCACTACCCAGATACGGTTTCATGCGCAGACAGTACCCGGTCGCAGCATCGTACAAGCACCAAAATTTCAAACCGTATTTGGCAGGTTTTGAGGAATATATTGCTTGAAACTGCACCTTCCATGGAATGCACTAATGTCTCATTTACAGTGACGTACTAGTAAGTTTTACTCGTATGGGATGAATGTTTGGTCAGCTTCTGCTCCAACATTGTCATACACTGCTCCCATCGGTGCAAATTTTGTTTGCTGACGGCTGTTTTGCCTTGTGCTGGTTATGTAGAATCTCAAGAATTTTGTAATCAGTTCATATCGATTGCGACTCATGAACTGATTGAGAATGCTAGGGTAGCATTCTCGGTGTTTATCGCGACGTGGCCGCGCAAAGGGCGCTGGCTGTGGTCAGCATTGGGCAGGCGGAGCGGGGTATGTTCGAGATTGTGTCCGCGACCGGCGCCGTGACGGTGCTCATCGCCGCAATCTTGGGTGTGATTCTGACGCGCAGCATCACCAGGCCGCTCGAACGCCTGATGGAACGCTCCTGGGCACTGGCGCGAGGAGAGTTTGAGAGCCGGATTCCGGTGGTTGGCGAAGACGAACTGGCGCAGTTGGGGGTGGTTTTTAACGAGACAGGCTCCAAACTGCATGACCTTTACCAGAATTTGCGGACGCGTGAGAAAGACTTCAGCGGAGCGAGACGCATCTTGCCGAAGCGCAGAAACTGAGCCATACGGGCAGTTGGGTCTGGAGCATCGAGCAGCGCTGCCCCATTTACTGGTCGGCGGAGATGTTTCGCATTCACCGGCCTCGAGCCTGGGTCGAGCAACGGCTCTGGGCCGCCATCAGTCTACGAAGTTACCGCGCTGCATCCGGCTGGTTATTGGGACCGCTTCCTCGAAACTATCCAACGTTCGATCGAGGAGAAGACCGACTTCGATTACGCGTCTCAATTGCTCTCTCCGAACGGATCGATTAAGCATGTGCGCGTGGTCGGTCATCCGGAAGTTGAACCGGGCGGCGAGGTTGTTGAAGTGATGGGGACAACTCTCGATGTTACGGCGCAGCATCAAGCCGAAGATGAGCAATACGAACCGTACCAAGTGGCAGAAAGA
>CAVRRT010000034.1:0-31785 GCA_963723305.1 uncultured Pseudomonadota bacterium | reverse complement strand
GCCACCGAAGAGGACGGTCACACCGCGCACGGAGTCGAACGCCAGGCCAAAGTCGGCGAGCGCCCCGGGGTGGGTCGCGGGCATCACCTTGGTCCAGGTCGTGCCATCGAACTCCCAGGTGTCGTCCAGGGGCGCTTCGTCGGCCGACATGCCGCCGAAGAGGACCGTCACGTCCCGCCACGAGTCGTAGGCCAGGCCGTGCGCGGCCCGTGCCGGCGGGCTGGTCGCGGGAGACTGCGCGACCCAGTTCGTCGAAATCCCACACCCACGTGTCGTTGGTCGCGCCGCCTGAGCCGGCGCCGCCGAAGAGGACGGTGTTCCCATGCGTGACGTCGAACGCGAGCGCGGTGTTGCAAATCGTCCGGCCGGGCTCGTCGTCGGCGACGCTTCGGACCAGACGCCGTCCGTGCTCCCGCTGTTCCCGACCACCAGGCCGGCCTCCCAGGTGTGGTTCAGGTCGGCGCCGCCGAACATCACCGTGAACCGCCGGCCTGGTCGTAGGACATCGACTGCATCCACCGGGCGGGGGGTCGAGGAGCGAGCGGCAGCGAGGTCCAGTTCGTCATCCCACGCCCACGTGTCATCGAGGTAGTCGCCGTTGGCGTCGGCCCCGCCGAAGAGGAGCGTCTGTCCGAGGAAATGGAAGAACCCATCGTGTGGAACACGCGCGCGGGCGGCGACGTGGCGGGCGTCTGCAGCGTCCGTTCGTCCCGTTCCACTCCCACGTGTCGTCCAGATCGACGCGGCTTGACGCCGTCCGCCGAAGAGCACGGTCACGCTGCGACTCGAGTCGTACGCGATCGCATGCGCGAGACGCGCCGCCGGACTACCGGATGCGCCGGTCATGGTCGCCTGGGTCCAGTCCGTGCCGTTCCACTCCCACGTGTCGTGCAGCTCGCCACCACTGCCAAAGCCCCCGAAGACGACCGAGACCTGTCGACCTGAGTCGTACGCCAGGCGCGTTCGTAGCGGGCCGGCGGGCACGTCGCAGGAAAAATCCCTCGTCCAGTCGGTGCCGTTCCACTCCCACGTGTCGTTGGCCTCCGGCGGGCGCGCGTCCGCCAGGCGGACCGCCGAAGAGCACCACCACGTTCCGGCGAGAGTCGTAGGTCATCATGTGTCCGGTGCGCGCGACCGGGCTCGTCGTCGGATTCTCCTGGGTCCACGTGGCGCCGTTCCAGGTCCACGTGTCGTTCAGCGCCTGGTCGATGCCCTGCCCCCCGAAGAGGACCGTGACCTGGTGCAGCGAGTCGTACGCCTGCGCCTGCCCGCTGCGCAGCGCCGGGCTCGTCGTGGGAAAGCGCTGGCTCCACTCGAACTGGCCGCCGTCGAGCAGAACGCCGGCGCGAGAGGGGATGGGGGATTGGATCAGGAACTACAGACTCAGACTCCTAAAATGCGTGCGCCTGAACTGCTTTTCGGCTGCACCCACCATCGAGTGAGTAGAGCCCCATCTGCAAGCCGCCTATCCGTCGTCGAGAAATTGGAAGCCGCATCAACGACTTACCTTCGTGGAGCTGAACGGGATCGAACCGTCGGCCTCCTCAATGCCATTGAGGCGCTCTCCCAGCTGAGCTACAGCCCCCGACGCCGGTTGCCCGGCTGGGAGTAACTAGCAGTCCTCGGCGGCGCGGTCAACCGCCTCGCGCGGTTGGAGTGGCCGGCGCCGCCGGACAGGCCTCAGTGGAACAGGCTCTCGAAGCGGGGGTTGCCGCGCAAATGGTCCCAGTCGTTCGAGAGGTAGACCTCGCGGAGGACGCTGTCGGGGCGCGGGAAGAGGGGGCGGAGGACGAAGCCCTCCAGCGCGGCGAGGGCGGCGTCGTTCTCGCCGAGCGCGGCGGCGCACGCGGCCAGCGCGACCTTGTTCGCGGGGTCGGCGCGCTCGGCGCTGGTGACGTGCGTGCGGGCTTCGCGCGCGGCGGCGGCGTCGCCACCGACGGCGTAGGTCGCGCAGAGCAGGAGCGCGATCTCGGCGTCGCCCGCGTCGCGCGTGCGGGCGGCGGCGTCGCGCGCCTCCTCTAGCCGGGCGCGCGTGCGGGCGTAGAGCGCGGGCGGCAGGCGGCCGAGCGCGGCGCGGGTCGCCATCAGCTTGCCGCGCAAGAGGCGGGCGTCTTCCAGCGCTTGCCGTCGCACGAACGCGCGGCGCGCCTCCTCGGGGAGGTGGGAGAGGCCGAACGGCGGGCCGCCGCCGCGGCTGCGGGCGAGCAGCGCTTGCGATGCGTTCGCCTCGTGCTCGGCCTTGGCGACTGCGCTCTCGAGCGGGCGCGAGGCGCGGATGCGCGCGATGGTGGCCCAGGCGTCGGCGGCCTCGCGGTAGAGGAGTCGCGCGTCGTCCCAGCGCATCTCGGCGTCAGCGGCGGCGGCGCGCGCGTAGGTCGGGCTCTCGAACGCACGCTCGAGCGGGCTGCCGACGTCTTCGGTCGCGACGACGGTGGTGGTCCGGCCCGGCGTGGCGGCGATTGCGCCGGCGACGAGGACGAAGCGGGCCAGCGCCGGAAGCACGACGCCATGTTAGCGCGAGCGTGTGCGGCGGGCGGCACGAACGCGCGCGGTGCCGGGCGCGATTCTGACGGGCGGCGGGGTGGCATAGTACCGACGGACATGCGGGCGAGCGGTCTCGGGTGGTGTGGGGTGGGCGCGGCGCTGGCGCTCGCGGCCTGCCACGCCGGCGTCGGTGGCGGGCCCGCCACGCCGACGGCCGGCGACTTCACCGTCGTCGAGCGCGCCGAGACCGGGCCCATCACGGCGCTGGCGGCCAAGGCGCCGTACCTCTGGGCGGCCGGCGCGCCGGGGCTGCGACGCTGGGACGTCACCAGCGGCGAGTATGAAGTGGTGGGCGACGGCGACGCCAAGGGGACGCGCGCGCTCACGGCCATCGCCGTCGACGACGAAGGGAGCGCCTGGGTCGCCAGCGCCGACGAGACCGGACGCTGGGTCGCCGACAAGGCGGGGGAGCTGCGGTACGCCACGGCCGGCTCGCCCGGCGACGTCGTCGCGCTGGCGCCGCGGCGGCCGGTGAAGAGCAGGGGCGTCTGGGCGGGTGGCCCCGGCGGCCTCTTCCGCTACGACGGACACCGCTGGGCAATCGTCGACGGGCTGCGGGGTGCGGCGGTCAGCTGGCTGGCGCTCGACGACGATGGCGCCGCGGTCTGGGTCGGCACGCGCGAGCGCGGCCTCTACCGCGCCGACGATCGGGGGGCGACGCCGGCGCCGGGCGGCGCGGCGATCGTCTGCGATCAGATCGTCGGGATGGCGACCACAGCGGCCGGGACGCGGGTGGTCGCCGGTAACGTCAACGGCGACGCGCGGCTCTTCGCGCTCACGCTGGCCGGCACCGTCGAGCTGCACGCGCCGGTCGGCATCCACGCCGTCGCCCTGGTCGAGAAGGGGAACGAGGCGCTGCTGGTCGCCGGGCCCGGTCGGGCGCGAGCAGGCCTACACGCTGCGTGCGCTCGATCCGGGCGAGCCGGTCCCCTCGGGCGGCGTCCGGTTCTCGGAGGTGGCGACCGAGACCGCGCACTGGGCCGGCACGCCGGTCGACCTGGCGCTGCCGCGGGCGGTGACCGCGGCGGCGGCGATCGGCGCCAATCTCTACTGCGGCAGCCAGGCGCTGGGCGTGGCGCGCGCCGAGGCGGTGCGCCCGCACCACTTCGACGGCTCCGAGCTGGTCGGCGACGCCGAGCGGTTCACCGTCGCTTGCCGCGCGCACAATAACTGCCTGGTCGTCACCGACGGGCCGAACGCTTGGCAGACCGACGGCGATCATTACGCCAAGGCCAGCGTCGGCGAACCGGTCGACGCGACCGTGCTGGCGGTCGCCGACGATCACCAGGGGAACATGGTCGCCGTCTCCGCCGGGCCGAGCTACAACGGGCTGGTCGTCACCCGGCGCGTCGCCGGCAGCAACGACTGGCGGCCGGCGGCGCGCGTGCCGCTCGAGCTGCCGGCGCGGAAGACGCCCAAGGCCTCGTTCGCGGCGGTGTCGCCGACGGGGACCCTGTGGGTCGGCGTGCGGGCGCATTCGGTCTCCGGCGGCGGCGACGACGTCGGCTATGGCGCCATCGAGATCGATCTGCAGACCGGCCTCAGCGTGCAGCACCGTCCGCGCCGCGCCGGCGAGACGGCGCCGGTCGAGGCGCTGCCGCTGCCGGCCGATCTCAACGGCGTGTTGTTCGACAGCGGCGCGATCTGGTTCGCCTCGCTCTCCGGCATCGAGCGCTTCCAGCAGGGGCAGCTCTCAAGCTGGGGCGAGGCCGAGGGGCTCGCCAGCGAGCTCTGCTGGAGCGTCGGGCGGGACGGCGAGGGCGCGATCTGGGCCGCGACCTCGGAGGGGCTCGCCCGCTTCGACGGCAAGAGCTGGCATCCGGCGGCGGGGGCGAAGCTGGCGGTGCACGGTCTCGCCACCGACGACGCTGGCTGGATGTGGGCGGCGACCGCCAAGGGGCTGCGGATCGCCGGGCGCGGCGCCGCCGCCACCCTCGAAGGGGCGCCGGTGGTGATCCCCGACGACATGCACGATCTGGCCCGCGATGGGTTCGGCCGCCTCTGGGCGCTGTCGGCGTCGTCGATCGGCCTCGTCGCACCGACCCCGAAGATCGTGTCGCCGGCCGGCGTCGGCGAGCGCTAGGCAATTCGAACCGAACGGAGCCCACCGACCGGAGCTCAAAGCGACCGCTCGTGCGCTTACGAAAAATTACTGGTCAGTTCTGTCTGGCCAGTGACCCCTCACCAGGAAATTACGAAATTACCGACGGCTGAGGTCCGTGATATGGTGCTCGCGTGACGACGCATGAGGGTAGTCGGCCTGCGGAGCCGGTCATTCCCGATGTGCTCCCGCTCTTGCCGATCCGGGACCTGGTTGTCTTTCCGTACATGATCGTGCCGCTGCGGGTGACGCGGCCGGTGTCGATGGAGGCGGTCGCCAAGGCGCTGGAGTCCGACGAGCGACTCTGTTTCCTGGTCGCGCAGCGCGATCCCAGCGAGGACGAGCCGACGGCGCAGGGGTTTTACCGCGCCGGGACCATCGGCATGATCATGCGGATGCGCAAGCTCTCCGAGGGGGGGCTGAAGGTGCTGGTGCAGGGGCTCTGTCGGGCGCGCATCAGCAAGTTCGTCGGCGAGAGCCCCTGCTACCGCGTGCGGCTCGATCGCACCGACGACAAACCGCCGGCGCGCTCGCTGGGGATCGAGGCCCTGCTGCGCTCGGTGCGCGGCAACATCGACAAGCTCTCCGGCCTGGGCAAGACGATCCAGCCCGAGCTGTCGATGGTCGTGCAGAGCGTCGACGATCCGGGGCGGATGGCGGATCTGGTCGCCTCGCACCTGACGCTCAAGGTCCCCGAGGCGCAGGAGCTGCTGGAGCTCGACGAGTCGGTGCAGCGGCTCACCCGCGTGAACCAGACGCTGGAAAAAGAGATCGGCATCCTGGAGGTGCAGTCGCAGATCCAGAACCGCGCGCGCGAAGAGATGTCCAAGACCCAGCGCGACTACTACCTGCGCGAGCAGCTGCGGCAGATCAAGCACGAGCTCGGCGACAGCGACGTGCACGGCGAAGAGATGGAGGAGCTGCGCGCCAAGGTGACGCGCGCCGCGCTGCCCGAGGAGGCGCGCGTCGAGGCCGAGAAGCAGGTGCGCCGCCTCGATCAGATGCACGCCGAGAGCGCCGAGGCCGGCGTGCTGCGCACCTACATCGAGTGGCTGACCGAGCTCCCCTGGAGCGTCTCCAGCGAGGACACGCTGGACATCGATACGGCGCGCCGGATCCTCGACGAGGACCACTACGATCTGGAGCAGGTCAAGGACCGCATCCTCGACTACCTGGCCGTGCGCAAGCTGCGCGGCGGCTCGCACGGGCCGATCCTCTGCTTCCTCGGGCCGCCCGGCGTGGGCAAGACCTCGCTCGGGCGATCGATCGCCCGGGCCATGGGGCGGAAGTTCGTGCGCATCTCGTTCGGCGGCGTGCGCGACGAAGCGGAGATCCGCGGCCACCGCCGCACCTACGTGGGCGCGCTGCCGGGGCGTCTCATCCAGGCGCTCAAACAGGCCGGCACCAACAACCCTGTGCTGCTGCTCGACGAGGTCGACAAGCTGGGCGCTGACAACCGAGGCGATCCGTCGGCCGCGCTGCTGGAGGTGCTCGACCCCGAGCAGAACCACACCTTCCGCGATCACTACCTGGGGGTGTCGTTCGATCTCTCCAAGGTGCTCTTCATCGCCACCGCCAACCAGCCGGAGACGATCCCGCCGCCGCTGCGCGACCGGATGGAGACGCTGCGGCTCTCCGGCTACGCGGAAGAAGAGAAGCTGGTGATCGCGGAGCGCTACATCATCCCCAAGCAGATCACCGAGGCCGGCCTCACCGCCAACGAGATCATCATCAGCCGCGAGGTCACCCGCCGGATCATCAGCGAGTACACGCGCGAGTCGGGCCTGCGCGAGCTCGAGCGCCTGATCGCGCACCTGGCGCGCAAGATCGCCCGGCGGGTGGTCGAAGAGGCAGCGCGCGCCAGCGCGACCGGCGCAACCGGCGCAACCGGCGCTGTGGGCGGAGTCGGATTGCCGGGCGTGCTCAACCCCCGCGCACCGACGATCGGCATCGAGGAGGTGCCGGCGTTTCTAGGGCCGCCGCGTTACCTGCTCGAGGAGCGCCACCGCGTCGCCGAGATCGGCACCGTCAACGGCCTGGCCTGGACGCCGTACGGTGGCGAGGTGTTGCTGATCGAGGCGCAGACGATGGCCGGCAAGGGGTCGCTCACCCTGACCGGCCAGCTGGGCGACGTGATGAAGGAGTCGGCGCAGGCGGCCCTGTCGTTCGCGCGCGCCCACGCGCTGGCGCTGGGCCTGGCCAGCGAGTTCTACGCGGGGCGGGAGATCCACATCCACGTTCCGGCGGGCGGCGTGCCGAAGGACGGCCCGTCGGCCGGGGTGACGATGGCCTGCGCGCTGGTCTCGCTCATCGCGGGGATCCCCGTGCGGCACGACGTGGCGATGACCGGCGAGCTCACCCTGCGCGGCAAGGTGCTGCCGATAGGGGGGCTCAAGGAAAAGCTTTTGGCTGCCGCGCGGGCCGGGATCACCACGGTGATCATCCCCTTCGCCAACGCGCCTGAGCTCTCCGAGATCCCCGCCCACGTCACCTCCAAGCTGTCGATCCGGCCGGTGCGCACGATGCACGAGGTCCTGGAGATCGCGCTCGCCCGCCCGCTCGGCAAGAAGGACGCGCCCGACAAGGGTGAGCGCGGGCGCGCCTCCCGCAAAGTCACCTCCCGCCCCGGGATGGCCTGAGCGGAGCGCGGGAGGGTGGGACGGAGCGCGGGAGGGTGGCCCCTCCCGCGGACCCACCCCGCAGAGGTATGCGGACCCGAAGTTGCTCGACGGGCGGTGTCTCCGGCGGGCGGAGCCCGCCTCCGATATGGAGCTACTGACGGCGGAGTGAGGCGGCAGCGATCAAGGGGGTTTCGGTTTCGATCGCGGCTGGCGTGGCGGGTATCGCCCCGGTGGGCGGAGTCGGTTCTGCCGGGCGGGCGTAGAGGTGGGAGGGGACGACGTTGCCGAGGGCGGCGAGCATCGTCTGCCGCAGCGTCGGGTGCTTGCGCTCCAGGTCGGCGAGCAGCGCCTTCATCTGTTTGCGTTGCGCCTCGTCCTGCGAGCCGCACAGGCGGCAAGGGAGGATCGGAAAGCCGCGCGCCTCGGCCAGCGCCGCCAGATCGGCCTCCGCGGCGTAAGCGAGCGGGCGGATGACGACGAAGCGCCCGTCGTCGCTCACCAGGCGCGGCGGCATGGTGGCCAGCTTGCCGCCGAAGAACAGGTTCAAGAGCAGCGTCTCCAGCGCGTCGTCGCGGTGGTGCCCGAGCGCGATCTTGTTGCAGCCGAGCTCGCCCGCCACCCGGTAGAGAATCCCCCGCCGCAGCCGGGAGCAGAGCGAGCAGTAGGTCTTCCCCTCGGGGATCTTGTCGGTGACGATGGCGTAGGTATTCTCGCGTAGGAGCTTGTAGGGAACTCCCTCCGCCTGCAGCCAGCGCTCGAGCGGCGCGCCGTCGTAGCCCGGGTGCCCCTGGTCGAGGTGAACGGCCAAGAGGTCGAACGTCACCGGCGCCCGTGCCTGCAGGTCACGCAGCAGCACGAGGAGGCCGTAACTGTCCTTGCCTCCAGAGATGGCGACCATGATGCGATCTCCCTCCTCGATGAGGCGGTGATTGCTGATGGCGCGACCCAGGTCGCGCAGGAGGCGTCGTTCCAAATCCATGTTCGACCGGGCGCGCATGCTACCTTCATTGGAGCGGGCGGCGCCACTGATGTCGGAGGCTGCAAACACCAAGCGAGCCGAGCGGCGCGAGGGGCGCAATCGGCGCAATCGGCAATCTACCGGATGGACGGCCGCGCTCGCCGCGTCGGTCCTGGTCCATGCCGGCATCCTGGTGACACTCTGCGCCTACGGGCGGGTGGGTGAGCCGCCCGCCGAAGCGGAGACGCCGCCGGATGCGCGCTGGTCGGTGCTGTCACTGCAGCCGATCGCCCTGCCAATCGAGGTCACCGCCATCGAGGTGGCCGACCTTCTCCCCGCGGACGCGCCGCCGTCGCTGGCGCGCCCCTGGGACGCGCCGCCCGGCGAGCGCGACAACCCCGTCGCGCGGACGCGCGCGCCCACCGACGCCGACGGGCGTGACCACCAGGCCCCCGCCCCCGACAGCGGGCTGGCCGGGGGCGCGCCGCCCGCGCACGCCTTCCGGCTCGAATCGTTCGACGCTGCGGTCGCGCCTCAGCGACGGCGCGGCGGAGGCGCAGCCCGCGCGGCTTCGCGTCTCACCCCGCCGCGCTTCGCCGCAGGCCATTCGCCGTGAGCCGACCGTCGGCATCGGCGACTCGGTCCGGGGCGCCACGCCGACCCGCGCGGCGATCTCTTCGGTGAACGTGGGCGCGGATCCCGCGCTCGGCGGCGAGCCGTCGGGCGCCCGCCTCGCCGCCCCGGCCGCCGCCCCTTCCGATTCGCCCCCGCTTGCCGCTCCGGTCGATCCGCGCCCGAGCCCACGCCACGCCGTCGGCCCGCTCGACGCCGAGGCGGGCAGCCGGAGCTTCGACATCGAACAGCCCGGGCGGGCGGCCGACAATCGCACCCAGCGGACCGCTTCGGACGAGCTTCACCCGGGGCTCACCGATTTTTCGCGCGCCGCGGTGCCGCAGCCAATCGCGCTCGCCGACGGGCGCGGACCGTCCGAGACGCCGGGCGCGGTGGCGCGGCCGGCGGTGGGGACCGCGCCCGCGGCGCTCGGCGCCCGCAACCCCCGCGACTCGAGCGACGAGGTCGACGAACGAACGCTCGATCGCCGCTACCAGCGCTACTTCCAGGAGATCCAGCGGCGGGTGCAAGGGATCCGGGACTTTCCGAGGGCGCTCGCCGTCAGGCTCCTCGAGGGGGAGACCATCGTGACGTTCGTGGTCGACGTGACCGGACGCCTGGGGGACGGTCCGCGCGTCGTCAAATCCTCCGGGTTCGAGGAATTCGACGCGGCGGCGGTGCGCGCCGTGCGCCGCGCGGCGCCGTTCCCGCCGATGCCTGATCCCGCGACGGCACGCCCCAGATCGCTGTCCCTCCGCGTGACTTTCGACAATCCTGTCGTCCGATAGGCTCTAAAAGCACGAGTCTTCTCGTCCGGGCGGCGCTACATTTGAGACGCTGGGTGAGGCTGCGAGATGCGCGTAACCAGCCAACGCGGTTCGAATCCCCAAGGCGGCGGCCGAGGGGATCCGCACACCAGCGGCCGTCACAGACAACGCCGGATCGGGTTCTGGATCGCCGTGGCGGCGCTGTTGCACGCCGAGATCCTGCTGCTGGTCGGGGTGGGGCTCTACTTCTACGCCCCGCGCAGCGCGGATCTGGCGCGCACCCTTTCGGGTGGTGACGAAGGTCCGTCGATCGACGTCGGCATGATGGACGAGGCGGCGGCGCGCGAGATCGTCGCCGATCTCGAGAAGCAGGACGAGGCACGCCAGGCGGAGGAGATCCGCAAGCAGGAGGAGTCGGTCCACGCGCCCGGTCAGGTCGTCGATCTGCCGGCGCCGCGCGAGGAGAAGCGCCCCGACAGCGCGCGCTTCGTGTCCGAGCACGACAGCTCCGTCGAGAAGGAGACGAAAAAGTACGGCCACTTCGAGGACAACGCGCGGCAGGGAGACGCCGGCGGAACGGCTTCCACGTCGCAGCCGGCCGTGCCCAAGGGAGACGGCCGGCTGGCGATGCGGACGCCCGATCTCGGCCGCTTTCTGCGCGGCGCGACCGGCATGACCGGGCAGCCGGCCCGCGCCGGGCGCCTGGGCGCCGCCTACGGCGCGTCTGATCCCGGGCGTCCCGATCCAGGCGGCGCCTTTTCCGCGCTGGGGGCCGACGCCCGACCGCGCCCCGGCGGTGGCGCGCAGGGGGGCTCGGGGCTGGCGCTCACGCCGACCGACCAGCAGCTGGCGCGGGCGATTGGCTCCGGGACGCAGGACGCGCTGGCCAGCGTCGACGACGGCGAGGAGACGGCGCTCAACTCGAAGAAGTGGCGATTCGCCTCCTTCTTCAACCGCGTCAAGCGCCAGGTGGCCGAGCACTGGCACCCCGAGGAGACCTACCGCCAGCGCGATCCGACCGGGATGATCTACGGCAAGCGGAACCGCTACACCGAGCTGCGTGTGCAGCTCAAGCCCGACGGGCGGCTGGGCAACGTGGCGGTCTACCAGCCGAGCGGGCTCGACTTTCTCGACGACGAGGCGATCGAGGCGTTCAAGCAGGCGGCGCCGTTTCCCAATCCGCCGCGCCAGCTGATCGAAGCCAACGGGCTCATCAACTTCGGGTTCGGCTTTCTCTTCGACCTCAACGGGCCGCCCGAGATGCGCTGGTTCAGGTACTGAGCTGGGCGGCTCAATCGGGTGGCCTCACCCGGTGCCGGCACCCTTGTTCAGTGGCGCGGCGATGGACACGTTCGGTAAGGATCTTCGTTACAGGAGGTCGGTCAGAGAGGTCACCATGAAGCTCGGCCGTGTCGTGGGGTCGTTGGGGGGGGCGCCGCTGTTGCTGGCGCTTGGGCTGGCGGCGCCCGTGACGGCCGAGCCGGCCGCCCGGGTCGTGGACCCGCTGGCGCCGGCCAACCTGGTGTCGGGACCGTCGCTCTACGAGACGGGGAAGGTCGGCGTCGCGCCCGAGTCGGCCCCGGCGCCGGCACCGACCCCGGTTCCGGCCGAGCTGCAGTGGGCCGGGAACAGCGAGAAATCGATCAAGCCGGTGGCGGCCGATATCGCGGAGGCGCCGCCGCCGCGGCCGCCCGAAGGGATCATCGACCGGGGGCGGCTGGACCAGGAGATCGCCGCGAACTTCGAGACGGTGGAGAACTGCCGCGTCGACGTCGCACGCATGAGAAGGGTGGCCCTCTCGAAGGTGGCCGCCGATCAGCTGCTGCTGCGCTGGACCATCGAGCCGTCGGGCCTGGTCAGCGCGACGGAAGTGGTGGCCACGGCGCAGGTCGACCTCGACCTGATGGACTGCGTGAAGGCGGCGATGAGCCGCTGGGCCTTCACCCGCCCGCGCGGCGGGTCGCTCCGGGTCGAGCGGACGTTCACCTTCCGCAGCGTCGTTCACTGAGCCCCGCGGCGGCCTCCCTGACAGCGCCGCGTCGTTCGTGTGACGTGCTTCTTGTGACGAAGGGAGAGCGGTGCCGCCGGGCCCTGGCGCTCTTTCGCCGCGAAGGGCGGCGGTCGTGTTATCAATGACTGCTCGTCATGAGCTCGGGCGGCGGGACCACCACGGTTACCGAAGCGGCCTCAGCCGCCAGCGCGGACGCTCGGGAGGCGGCGCTGGTCTGGCTGTTTCCGCGGGTCCAGGCGCCCGTCGATCTGCGCGGGGAGCGTAAGCGCGAGCTGACGATCGGGCGCGACGAGAGCTCGTCTGTCTGCCTGGCGGGGAACGACGTCTCGCGCCGGCACGCGATCCTGCACGTCGATCCCGTGGCCGGCGTGCGCATCGCCGACCTCGGCAGCCGCAACGGCGTTCGCGTGAACTGCCGTCCCATCTCCGAAGCGGCGCTCGGCGTCGGTGATGTCGTGCGCCTTGGCGGCTGGGTGGGCGTGGTGACGGCCAACCCCGGCGCGTTCGCGCAGATCGCGCCCGGTCTGTGGGGCGGCGCCGCGCTGCAGGCGTCGCTGGCGCCGCTGAAGACGGCGGCGGCCAGCGATCTGCCGATCGTGCTGGAGGGCGAGACGGGGACCGGCAAGGAACTGGCGGCCCGGGCGCTGCACCGCTGGAGCGGCCGGTCCGGTCCGCTGGTCGCCGTCAACTGCGCGGCGCTCCCCGAGGGGCTGGCGGAAGGAGAGCTGTTCGGTTACCGCCGCGGTGCTTTCACCGGTGCCGATCGGCCGAGCGCCGGTTTCTTTCGCGGTGCGCAGGGGGGAACGTTGCTGCTCGACGAGGTCTCCGACCTGCCGCTCGGCCTGCAGGCCAAGCTGCTGCGGGTGCTGGAGGAGCGGGAGGTGCAGCCTCTCGGCGAGATTCACCCGGTGCCGATCGACGTGCGCGTGGTGGTCGCCGGCCAGCAGCCGCTCATCGAGGCGGTGCGGGCGGGGCGGTTCCGCGCCGATCTGCTGGCGCGCCTCGACGGGTTGGCGGTGCGGCTGCCGCCGCTGCGCAAGCGCCGGGAGGACGTTCTGCCGCTCTTCTCCCACCTGCTCGAGGAGATCGGGCGGGGGCGCGTCCCGTCGATGGAGAGCGACTTCGCGGAGCGGCTCTGTCTGCACGACTGGCCCTTCAACGTGCGCGAGCTGGTGCTGCTGGCGAAGCGGCTTCTCACCCTGCACGGCAGCGACTTCACGCTGCGCGCACAGCATCTGCCGGAGCGGATCGCGGGCGGTTTGGGCGCGCCGCCCGGCCCGGGCGGGCCGGCGGCCGAGAGATCGCCCGCCGTCGATCGGGCGGTGCCGAGCGCGCCGGCCGAGCCGGTCGAGCTGCCGGCGCTGGTGGTGGCGTTGCGTGCCTCGGGCGGCAACGTGGCCCGCGCCGCCGCCATGCTGGGGATCAGTCGTCAGCGGGCCTACCGTCTGATGGAGGGGCAGGCGGTCGACCTGGAGGCGCTTCGCAAGCCGGAGGATCGTCGGGAGACCGGTCGCGAGCCGGGGCGGGGGCCTGAGTCGGGGCCTGAGTCGGAATGATCGGCGGCCCGGCCAGCGCCACCCGCGCAGGAGAGCTCGTGGGGGCCAAATACCGGATCGGCCGCCTGCTCGCCCAAGGGGGAATGGGCGTGGTCTACGAGGCGCAGCACACCGTCGTGAGGCGCCGCTTCGCGGTCAAATTCCTGCGCCGCGATCTCGCCGAGCGGCGCGACATCCTGACCCGCTTTCACCACGAAGCGGAGGCGGCGGGCGCGCTCGAGAGCGAGCACGTGGCGGCGGCCATCGACTTTGGCGTCGCCGAGGACGGCACGCCGTACATCGTGATGGAGTACCTGGTCGGCGAGAGCCTGACCGCTCTCGTCGGGCGCGCCGGGCCGTTGCCGATCGGGCGCGCCGCCGATCTGGTGTCGCAGGCCGCGCGCGGGGTCGAGGTGGCGCACGCGGCGGGGATCATCCACCGCGATCTGAAGCCGCAGAACCTCTTCGTCTGCCGGCGCCAGGACGGGACCGATCTGCTGAAGGTGCTCGACTTCGGCGTCGCCAAGCTGCAAGCGTTCGACGAGATGAACAGCGCCACGCGCACCGGCGCGGTGGTGGGGACCGTCGCCTATATGTCGCCGGAGCAGGCGCGGGGCGACAAGGTCGTCGATCGCCGCTCCGACGTCTACGCGCTCGGCGCCATCCTCTACGAGATCTGCACGGGCCGGAAACCTCACCCCGGTGATTCGCACAACGCCATCCTGCACCACATCGCCTCGCTGCCGGCCGTGCCGCTGGCGTCGGTGGCGCCGGAGCTGCCGGCCGCGTTCGTCGAGATCGTGACCCACACGCTGGCCTCCGATCCGGCGGCGCGGCCGCCGTCGGCGGAGGCGCTGGTGGAGGCGCTGGCGCCGTTCGCCAAGCGGGAGGTCTGGCCGCCGCCGAAGCTGGAGGACTCGGGCGCGACGCGCGTCGAGAGCGCGCCTCTCTCGTCCCCGCGCCTCCCCAGGGCCGCCGAGGGAGCGCGCCCGGCGGCGCGACGGGCGCCGAAGCTCCTGCTGCCGCTGTTCGCCGCCGCTGCCGGCGTGGCGGTCGCGGTGGTCGCGGTGGGCCGCCGTGAATCTCCCGCAACCTCCCCCGGAACGGCGCCGCGCGCGGAGGTCCAGGTGCCGAGGCCCCCGCCTCCGCCGAGCGAACGACCTCCGATCGCGCCCGCCGCGCCCCTGGCGACGACCACAGCAGCCGTGTCGACCGCGCCGCCGCCAGCTCTCGCGCCGGCTGGCGCCGGTGGATCGGCGCCGGGTCATTGGGCGCGGCGGCGCGCGCCGCGCCCGGCTGCGGGCACGCCTTCACTGGCCCCGCCGGTCGCGGCGCCGGCGACCGCCGCCAAGAATTCCGCCGCGCCCGTCACCTTCGACCAGCAGAATCCGTACGAGTAGGCGCGCCCGCGCTACTGGACCCCGATGTTGTCGAGCCACAACGTGCCGGCGATCGGCGAGCCGGCCGGCGCAGAAGCGAACAGGACGATGAAGTGGACGCTGTCGACGACGGCCAGGCAAGAGGGGCCCGCTGACGGGTCCGTCCCTCGGAATCCGCTGAGAGGAGGGGTGACCGTGTTCCAACTGGTGGCGTCGAGCGTGATGCTTGGAGGGAACTGGTCGACCGAATGCTCGCTGGCGTTCGTCATGCAACCGAGCTGGACCTTGAGCTGCGTCCCCGCCGGGAGCTTGACGCTGGTCGAGCTGGAATCGAGCCGGACGTCGAACGTAAACTGGTTGAAGCTGTTGAAATCGACGGTTGTTCCGAGGACGGTCTGCGACTCGACCTCGATGGCCAGCTGACGGCCGTCATTCGGCGCGAGCAGGTCGAAGGTTGCCTCCAGCGCGCGCTGGTCATTGGTCCGGTCATCCGTACCGGAGCCCAAGATGCAGTTCACGGGCAGGCCACCGTCTGGGCCGGTGGCCTGAGCGAGGGCCATTCCGCCGTCTGGTCCAGCCTGCTGGCCTCCGTCACTCCCGGGTTGATCGGTCGTGTACGCGCGGCAGCTCCATCCTCCGAACGCGCTCCAGGCGGAGCCATCGAGACCGGCGTCCTCCTCGAAATCGGCGATGTAATGCGGGCCGGGATCTACCTTCGGGAGGCTGTAGCAAGCGGGCAAGAAGAGGGCAAACCCCCAGGGGACGAAGACGATGGCAGCCAGCGCGCGGCGCAACGCGACCATCACCAGACTCCCGTCAGGGTGAGGCCACCGGGCGTGACCGTCGCCCAGCTGCGCGGTTCCGCGAGGTGGGTCGTCTTGTCGTTGAGCTTTCGCTCGTAGAGGAAAAGATAGACTCCGCCCGCCAGGAGGCCGACGCTCGCGACGGCGAGCCCGACGGTGAGCTCGCTGTTGCGGTGGACGGCGTCGGCGTCCGTGTCGTACTGGACCGCGCGATTGTAATAGCCCGGCGAGGTCGGCGCGCCGAGATGCTCTTCCTCGGTGTGCGCGCCGGCGTACTGCCCTTGGTTCCAGAGAAAGACTCCGATGGCGGTGCCGCCGAGCGCCACGCCGAGGCCGCCCAGGATGTAGGCCACCGTCTTGGCGTGAACGGTCGGCGTCACGGCGCCGGCGGTGACCTCCGAGAAGACGGGCGGCCCCTCGATTGGGTTGCGCGGGAGGGTCAATGGCGCGACAGAGGCCGGCAAGAGGTTCTCGCAGATCACCAGCGCCGCTCCACCGTCGGCGATCTCCAGGATCTCGTCGGTGGGGCGCCGGCCTGGAGCGGACATGACGAGGTGATGGAGGCCGCCTGGCAGGCCGATGCCACGGGACGACGCCGCCAGATCGATGCGCTTGCCGTCGAGTGAGAGCCGGAGTGCCGGGTCGGCGCAACGGACGGTCAGCGTCCCAGGGCGGGCGGTCGCGGCGCGCGATCCCTCGGCCGCGGCGGCGATGGCGTCACCGGCCGCGGCGCCGGCGGCGACGGCCGTCGCCCGCTCAGCCTCGGCCTCGGTCGACAGCTCCGGATGGTGCAGCTTCAATCGCAGCTGGGAGATCTGCCGCTCGACCTGCACGCGGCGCGCGGGCGAGATCCGATCGCCGCCGTCGCGCAAATAGCGATCGAGCGCCTCGATCGCCTCCGCCGTGTGGCCGAGGGCGAGGTGCGCCTGGCCGATGTTGTAGAGGACGGCGAACTGCGGGCTGATGGCGTAAGCCTCGTTGAATTCGCGCAGCGCCCCCTCGTACCCGTTTTGGCCGCCGAGCTCGAGTCCCTTGGCGTAGTGGGCGCGCGCGTCGCCGCGCGGGTCGTCCGCGCGAGCGATCCCGGGCACGCCAAGAGCCACCAGCCCGGCCACCAGCGCGTAGACCAGCGCTGGCACCGGGGCGGGCCTCGTCAGCGCGGTTCGCCTAGCGACCATCGGCCATGCCCGGCAATCATACGGGTTCTCGCGGCCGGGCGTCATCCGACCTCGCAGCGGCGGGTGGGCATCGACACGCCTGGCGGACGTCCAGCGGACGTCCGGCGGACGTCCGCGGCGTCGTCCGGAAACAGGTCGGAGCGATTGGGACGGGCGGCGGCGTTGGCTCGGCCGTTGCTGAGGGTCACGCGACAATGAGGAACATCCTGAGCGACAACGCTGTCAGCCGGTCGTTGGTTCTTGCGGGTCTGCTCGTTGCGCTCTCGGCGGTTCCGTCGCCGGCATTCGCCCAGGATGCCGCTCCGCCGGCGGCCGCACCCGCGGCGCCCGAGGTGACGCCTACCGCGGCGCCGGCGGCGCCGAAGAAGAAGGGTGGGAGCGGGCCGTCGCTGGGGCTGAACCCGGACGCGCCGCAGGTGGGTGGTCTGGTGACGACGACGTCGGATGCACCGGCGGCGGTGGAGGAGCCGGCGACGGGCGAGTGGAAGTTCGACGTGACGGGATACTTCCGGGCGCCGCTGCGGTTTTCGTGGGGCCCGCCGACGACGCCGGACACGCTGCCGGGAGCGAAGGGGAACGCGGGGACGCAGCTGCGGACGCCGCCGCTGGTGCCGGACGCCAACTACATCGACTGGCGGTACACGAACAGCATGGTGGGACCCTGGACCGAGCTCAACTTTCATTACGGCAACGACCGGGTGAAGGCGACGGTGCAGATCGCGTCGTACAACATCACCGACTCTGGGTACCGGCGGCTGGAGTCGAACCTGGGGATCAACGAGGCGTTCCTGTCGATGAGCTGGCCGGAGTTCGTCAGCGAGAACGCGCGGCTGACGCTGATCGCCGGGGCGTACACCAACCGCTACGGGGCGGCGGGACGCTACGACGCCGGGCGGTACGAGACGTACCTGTTCGGGCGGACGCACACGGCGGGCGAGACGCTGACCTTCGACTACGACCTGAACGACTGGACGATCGAGGCGGAGGAGGGGTTCGGGGGGAAGCTGGAGCCGATCCCGTTCTACGGGCAGCCGCAGTCTCCGACGTCGAATGCGCCGGCGAACGAGGAGCTGCCGGCGTGGGACCCTTATCCGGGGCCGGTGCCGCAGGAGTCGACGTTCGTGGCGCACGGGCACCTGGGAGCGGTGTTCAAGAAGGAGCTGATCCTGGGGGCGCACTTCATCTACGTGTTCGCCAACGACAACGAGCGCGCGGGCTCGTACCAGGGGACGACGGGGTGGGACGGGCCGGGGAACATGAACAGCATGGCGCCGGCGCGGCAGCCGCAGGACCCGAAGCCGAGCATCTGGATCGGCGGGTTCGACGCCAAGCTCTTGGGGGGCGTGCTGGGCGACGGGTACCTGGGGTACTCGCACCTGCAGGCGCAGAACGGGCTCTATCTGGCGGACGCCATCGAGGTGCTGCACTCGTTCGGAGGCTGGCAGCTGCACGACAACTACTTCGGCCCGCCGGGCGGGGTGCAGCCGGTGACGGGATCGATCGACAGCGTGGAGCTGCAGTACAGCTTCAGCTTCGGGCAGCTGTTTCACTACCCGCAGGCATTCTGGGGAGACGGGCCGGACATCATCGGGACGATCTTCGGGATGTTCAACCACGTGCACGCGCCGGACGACACGATGTACTCGCTGAACAAGCTGAAGTTCGGGACGGAGTGGACGTACGTGCCGCTGGCCTGGCTGGGCCTGGGCGGGCGGTACGACGTGGTGGAGCCGAACCTGGACATCGCCGGGGAGTCGTTCTCGGTGATCTCGCCGCGGATCATCTTCCGGACGGCGTTCGTGACGCACGAGCAGGTGATGATCCAGTACTCGCGGTACTTCTACGGCTCGGACTACAAGGCGGGGACGGGGCCGCTGCCTGGATTCGTGAGCGGCTCGCAGTTCCCGTACAACAGCCAGCCCGGAGGGTCGGGTCTGGGAGTCGACAAGAACGCGGCGCAGATCGCGGCGATCATCTGGTTCTGATCGGTTCTGATCAGTTCTAACCAACGTTCAATTCGTTCAGGCGAGGATCCAATGATGAAGAGTGACGCGAAGAGTTTGGTTCTGGCGCTGGGCGGCGCCACGATGCTGCTGGTGGGGTGCGTGATTCCGGACAAGTCGGCGTCGGCGCCGACGGTGGCGCCCGGGTCAGCGGCGTCGATCGGCGGCGGGGCGGCGGCGCCCGCGGCGACGGCGACGGTGGCGGTCGGCAAGGACTGCGGGCCGAACGGGCTCATCGACGACGGCGAGGACGGGAACAACCAGAACCTGCCGAACGACAACCGCGGCGGGTACTGGTACACGTTCAAGGACAAAGGGACGACGACGGTGGAGCCGACGGCGGGCGAAGAGGGGGGCACCTTCGCGATGAGCGAGGGGGGCCACGATTCGCAGTACGCCGCGCGCTACCACGGGACGATCGGGACCGGCGCGATCGTGTTTTCGGGAATGGGGATGAACTTCATCGACCCCAAGGGGCCGTACGACGCCTCGAAGTACGCCGGGATCTCGTTCTGGGCCAAGAAGGGGGCTGACTCGACGGGGAAGGTGCGGCTCAAGGTGCCGGACACGAACACCGATCCGGACGGCGGGGTGTGCACGGAGTGCTTCAACGACTTCGGCGCCAACATGGTGCTCACCAACGACTGGAAGCTCTACAGCTTCCCGTTCAAGACCATGAAGCAGCTGCCGGACTGGGGCGCGCCGCACAAGCCGCACATCACCCCCTCCAAGATCTACGGCGTCCAGTTCCAGGTCAACGTGCCCCGCTCCACCTACGACATCTACATCGACGACCTGAAGTTCTTCTGCGAGTAACGCGATCGCCGCGAAGACGAACCGCGGGACGCCAGCACGGTGCCTCCACCGGTCTCTGGTCCGGCCGGGTTGCTAGGCGTAATCTTCGATCGGCGGGCAGGTGCAGAAGAGCTTGCGATCGCCGAGGACGTTGTTGAGGCGGCCGACCGGCGGCCAGAACTTCGCCGCCCGCACGTACGGCAGCGGGTAGGCGGCGCGGTCGCGCGGGTAGGGGTGGGGCCACTCGGCGGCCAGCAGCGCGGCCGCGGTGTGCGGCGCGTTCTTCAGCAGGTTGCCGGTGCGCGGCGCGGCGCCGCTCTCGATCTCCGCGATCTCCTCGCGGATGGCGATGAGCGCGTCGCACAGGCGATCGAGCTCCCCCTGCGATTCGCTCTCGGTCGGCTCGATCATCAGGGTGCCGGCGATGGGGAAGGACATGGTCGGGGCGTGGAAGCCGTAGTCCATGAGGCGCTTGGCCACGTCGTCGACCTCGATGCCGGCCAGCTTCTTCAGTTGGCGCGCGTCGACGATGCACTCGTGCGCCACCCGACCGCGCGCGCCCTTGTAGACGACCGGGTAGTGCGCGTCGAGCCGATGCGCGATGTAGTTGGCGTTCAGGATGGCGATCTTCGTGGCGCGGGTCAGCCCCTCGGCGCCCATCAGCCGGATGTACGCCCAGGAGATGAGCAGGATGCTGGCGCTCCCCCAGGGGGCCGCCGAAACGGCGCCGGCCGTGGCGGCAGTTCGATCGGCTTCGGCGCCGGCCAGCGGGTGCCGTGGCAGGAACGGCGCCAGGTGCGCGGCCACGCCGATCGGACCCATGCCGGGTCCGCCGCCGCCGTGCGGGATGCAGAAAGTCTTGTGCAGGTTGATGTGGCAGACGTCGGCGCCGATGTCGCCGGGGCGGCAGAGGCCGACCTGCGCGTTCATGTTGGCGCCGTCCATGTAGACCTGGCCGCCGTGCGCGTGGACGATCTCGACGACCTTCTTGATCCCCTCCTCGAACACGCCGTGCGTCGAGGGATAGGTCACCATCAGCGCCGCCAGGCGCCCGCGATGCTCGCCCGCCTTGACGGCCAGATCGCCGAGATCGACGTTGCCGCCGTCGTCGCAGGCCACGACGACCACCCGGTAGCCGGCCATCACCGCTGACGCAGGGTTGGTTCCGTGCGCCGACGACGGGATCAGACAGACGTCGCGGTCGCCCTGGCCGCGGCTCTCGTGATAGGCGCGGATCGCCAGCAGGCCGGCGTACTCCCCTTGCGACCCGGCGTTGGGCTGCAGCGACGTCGCGGCGAAGCCGGTGATCGCGCACAGCATCCGTTCGAGGTCGTTGAAGATGATGCGGTAGCCCTCCGCCTGGGCGGGCGGCGCGAAGGGGTGCAGGCTCCCCCACGCGGGCCAGGTGACCGGCATCATCTCCACGGTGGCGTTCAGCTTCATCGTGCAGGAGCCGAGCGGAATCATGGCGTGGGTGAGCGAGAGATCGCGCGACTCGAGCCGGCGCATGTAGCGCAGCATCTCGGTCTCGGAGTGGTGGCTGTTGAAGATGGGGTGGGTGAGATAGGCGCCGGTGCGCGCCGCCGGCCCCCAGGGGAGCGAGGTCTCGCGCGCCAGCGCCTCGACGGAGAGGCCGCCGAGGACCTTGTCGCTCGGCGCAAACACCTCCCACAACCGCTCGACGTCGGCCGCCGTCGTCGTCTCGTCGAGCGCGATGGTCAGCGCATCGCGCGACAGCCGGCGCAGGTTGATCCGGCGCGCCGCCGCGGCGGTCATCCAGCCTGCGATCTCCGCGGCGCTGCCGTCCACCCGCACGGTGTCGAAGAAGCTGCCGTGGTGCACGTTCACACCCAGCCGCGAGAGCCCGCCCGCCAGCACCGCGGAAAGGCCGCCCACGCGCTCCGCGATCGCGCGCAGCCCCCTCGGGCCGTGATAGACGGCGTACATCCCGGCCATCACCGCCAGCAGCACCTGCGCGGTGCAGATGTTGCTGGTCGCCTTGTCGCGACGGATGTGTTGCTCGCGCGTCTGCAGCGCCATCCGCAGCGCGCGGTTGCCGTGGGCGTCCTCCGAGACGCCGATGAGGCGCCCGGGCAGCTTGCGCGTCCACTCGGCGCGGGTGGCGAAGAACGCCGCGTGCGGGCCGCCGTAGCCGAGCGGCACGCCGAACCGCTGCGCGCTGCCGATGGCGACGTCGGCGCCGATCTCACCCGGCGGCGTCAGGACGGTCAGCGCCAGGAGATCGGTGGCCATCGCCACCAGCGCGCCGGCCTCGTGCGCCCGCTGGCAGACGGCACGATAGTCGGGCAGCGCGCCGTCGGTGGCGGGGTACTGCAGGAGCAGCCCGAAGGCCTTCTCCGCCGCGAAGTCGAAGGCCGCCGGATCGCCGACCTTCACCTCGATGCCGAGCGGCCGGGCGCGCGTCCGCACCACCTCGATCGTCTGCGGGTGACAGCCGTCGGCGATGAGGAACGTCCCGCCCTGGTCGGCGTCGGCGGTGACCGGCGCCAGACCGTGCAGCATGTGCATCGCCTCGGCCGCCGCCGTCGCCTCGTCGAGCAGGGAGGCGTTGGCGATGGGCAGCCCGGTGAGGTCGGCCACCATCGTCTGGAAGTTCAACAGCGCTTCGAGGCGCCCCTGCGAGATCTCCGCCTGGTAGGCGGTGTACGCCGTGTACCAGCCGGGGTTCTCCAGGATGTTGCGCTGGATGACCGGCGGCGTGAAGCAGTCGGAGTAGCCCATCCCGATGAACGACTTCCAGACCTGATTCTTGGCGGCGAGCGCGCGCAGCTCGGCCAGCACCTCGGCCTCGGAGAGCGGCGCGGGGAGATCGAGCGCGCCGGCGAGGCGGATGTCAGCGGGGACCGTCTCGGCCACCAGCGCGTCGAGGCTGGCGAGGCCCAGGGCGCGCAGCATCTCCGCCTCTTCGCGGGCGTCGGGACCGATGTGGCGATCGACGAAGCGGTCGGTGGGGCCGAGATCAACCGCCACCCGTTACTCCCCCTGTTCGCGCAGGAAGGCCTGGTAAGCGGCGGCGTCCATCAGGCCGTCCAGCTCCTTGGCGTCGCCGAGGGCGATCTGGATCATCCACCCTTCGTCGTAGGGATCTTCGTTGACGTACTCGGGCGAGTCGGCGAGCGGCGAGTTCACCTTCATGATCTTCCCCGACAGCGGGGCGAACAGATCGGAGACCGCCTTGACCGACTCGACGGAGCCGAACACGTCGGCCCGCTTCACGGTCTCCCCCTCCTTCGGCAGATCGACCTGCGTCACGTCGCCGAGCTGGTCGACGGCGAAGCGGGTGACGCCGATGGTCGCCAGCTTCTGACCGTCGCGATCTTCCAGCCGCGCCCACTCATGATCCTTCGTGTAGTAGAGGTCGTCGGGATACTGCTGCGCGCTCATGCTCTTCCTCGCTTGTAAAACGGACCTTTGACCACTTCGGCGTCGACGCGCTTGCCGCGGCAGTCGACCGAGATGCGCGTCCCCGCCCCGGCCAGCGCGGTCGGCAGGTAACCGAGACCGATGTTCTTCCCCAGCGTCGGCGCCGGGCCCCCCGACGTGGTCGTTCCGCGCGGCGCGGCGTCGGCGTCGGCGTCGGCGTCGGCGTCGTAGAGCGGATAGCCGTGGCGGGCGATCCCGCGACCGATCATCACGAACCCGCAGAGCGTGCGGGTCACTCCGGCCGCCTGCTGCGCGCGCAGCGGCGCGCGTCCAATGAAGTCGCCGCCGTCGAGCTTCACCACCCAGCCCAGCCCCGCCTCGAGCGGCGTGGTGGTCTCGTCGAGATCGTTGCCGTAGAGCGGCAGCCGCGCCTCGAGCCGGAGCGTGTCGCGCGCGCCGAGGCCGACCGGCTTGCCCCCGACCCCCGCCGCCGCCTCGAGCAGCCGATCCCAGAGCGCGGGGGCGTCCTGGGCGGCGCAGAAGATCTCGAACCCGTCCTCACCGGTGTACCCGGTGCGGGCGACGGAGGCGCTGACGCCGGCGATCTCGCACTTTTCGACAAAGCCGAAGCTCGGAAGCTCACCGAGCGAGACCTTGGTGAGGGGCTGCAGCGAATGCTTGGCGCCCGGCCCCTGATAGGCGATGAGCCCGGTCTCCTCGGAGGCGTCCGTGACGTCACAGAGCGGCCGCGCGTGCTCGAAGAACCAATCGCGGTCCTTCTCCAAGTTCCCGGCGTTGACGACGGTCAGGTAGTGGGTGGCCGAGATCCGGTAGACGATCAGATCGTCGACGATGCCACCGGTTGGCAGGCAGGCGACCGTGTAGAGCGCGCGCCCGTCGGTGAGGCGCCCGACGTCGTTGGTGACGAGGCGCTGGACCGCCTCGGCGGCGCGGCTGCCCCGGAAGTGGATCTCGCCCATGTGGCAGACGTCGAAGACCCCCACCGCTTGGCGGGTCGCGCGGTGCTCGTCGATGATGCCGCCCGGGTAGCTGACCGGCATCGCCCAGCCGCCGAAGTCGACCATCTTCGCGCCGAGGCGAAGGTGAGCGTCGTAGAGCGGGGTGTGTCGCATGGCGGCGACATCCTGGAAGAAAGGTGACGCGAATTCAAGCGAGCTCAAAGGTGGAGGTGGAGAGCCTGGCTGTCTCGACGCTCGCGCGTCGTGCGCGTCGTGCGCGTCGTGCGCGTCGTGCGCGTCGTGGAGCGCGTCGTGCGCGAGGCGCGGTTTCAGTACGATCACGGCCGCGGCTGTCTTCCCCGTGATCTCGAGCGAAGAGGGCGATTCAAGGCAGGGATTTGCTCTCCCGCCCGAGATGCCGCGTGACGCGGCGAAGTAACGAACAAAGCGTCACGCCGAAAGGAGCCGGAAACATTCGGCGCGCATACTGATCCTTGAGAGGGACGAGAACGGGAGAGAACGAGAGAGACCGGGCGCGGACGGCGGGGGCGTCGCTCCGCGCCCGGTCGGGGTTCCGGACCAAAGTCCAACTGATGCTCGATCGGTGGCCCCCGGGGAAATTTTTTCGCTACAATCTGAGTTGTCAGAGTGAACAAGGGTGAGCATCACAGGGGAGGGCAACATGCAGCTGCGTCACATCAGTCCGCGTTCGATTGATTGGATGGATGCGATGGATGAGGGGAGCGGGGGTCGAGGTTGGGAAAAGCTGGCACCGGAGGAGCGCACGAAGCTGCTCCGCGAGCGCCAGGCTGACAGTGCCCAAGGGGTCCAAGCTGGACAGGGCTCGGAAGGTTGGAGAGCTTCCGAGTTCGCGCGTCGCGCGCCGCGCCCGGCCGGTTACTTCGCGACCGCGTCGCCTTCGAGATAGGCGACCAGGATCTCGGCGGCTCGGTCCTGGGCGCGTCGGGCGTCGTTGGGATTTCCGACGTCGTTGACCAGGATCGAGAACACCAGCGGCAGGTGTCCGGGCGAGCCGGCGAACCCGGACAGGCAGCTCACGTTGGCCAGTGTGCCGGTCTTGGCGCGGACGTACCGTTCAGCCAACGTGGCGCCCATGCGGTGGGCGATGGTGCCGTCGGTGCCGGCGATGGCCAGCGAGGCCAGGAACTCGGCGGAGATGCGGAAGTCGTGCGCGGCCGCGCGCAGGATGGCGGCGATCTGAGCCGCCGAAAAGCGGTTCGAGTCGTAGAGGCCGGAGCCGTTCTTCATCTGATAGCTGTCGGCCTTGATTCCGATGCCGGTGAGGTAGCGGGCGACCGCCTTCAGCCCTTTGTCCCAGTTTCCGGGGTGGCCGATGATCTCCGCGCCGAGCGTGCGGAGCAGCTGCTCGGCGGCGAAGTTGTTGGAGCGCTTGTTGAGTTCCTGCACCACCACGGCCAGCGGCGCCGAGTCGTGGGTGGCGATCACGCGCAGCCCTTGCCCGGGCGCGGCGCCCACGCGCACGCCGCTGGCGGAGATCCCGCGCCGCTCGAGCAGCTGGCGCAGCGTCTGCCCGACAAAGAGCGAGGGCTGCGCGACCCGCCGGTAGAAGGTGCGCGGATCGGCGCCCAGCTTGATGCGCCCCGAGACGTTGACGCGCGTCCGGCTGCCCTCTTCTTTGGTGTCGACACCGGGCGCCGCCGGGCCGTTGGCGGCGGTGATCACCCGTCCAGCGACGGTGAAGTAGGGAGAGGCCGGCTCGATCACGATGCGCGCCGGCGCGCCCGCGACGGCGCCGGGGATGATGGTGACACCGACGACGTTTCCGTCGAGCGAGGCGGCGGATGACGGCGCGCGCGAGGCGGTGGAGTCGTTCTTTTGATCGTAGGCCGGGGGGACGTATCCACCGTCGAACAGGCTGTCGTCGATCACCAGTGAGCCGCGGATCTTGTGCAGGCCGAGCGAGGCGAGGTCACTCACCATTGCCGCCAGATCCTCGGTCGACAGCGTCGGATCGCCCGAGCCGCGCAGATAGAGATCGCCGCTCACTTCACCGCCGGTGGGGAGCGGCGGGCCGCCGGGAGGGCCGACCACCGCCAGCGTCGTCCGCCAGCGGTACTCGGGGCCGAGCAGCGACAGCGACGCCGCGGAGGTGACGATCTTGACGTTGGAAGCGGCGTTGAGCGGCGCCTTGTCGTCGCGGGCGTAGAGCGTCTTGCCGCTGTCCGCCTCCACGACGATCGCCGAGATCTTGGCCTTGGCCAGCGCCGGTGTCTTGAACGCGGCGTCGAGCTGGGCGCCCAGCCAAGCGCGCCGCTCGGCGGGATCGCGCGGCGGCTTCGGCAGCTCGGGCGAGGCGCCCGGTCGCGCCGTCAGGCCCATGAGCGGTCGCGGTCCCGACTTGCCGGTGGTGGCCGGTTCGGCCTCGGCCGCCGGTGGCGGCTGAGGATTGGGGGTCGCGGCCGGTTCCGGCTCAGGCGACTTCGGGCCCGCGCCCGCGCTCGGGGCCGAGGCCAAAATGCCGAAGCAGAGCAACCACCGGAGAGCGCGCGTCGGCCGCAAGCTCGGGACCCTAACATCGGCGCGGGCGGTCTTCTACTTTGCCGGCGTGACCTGTCGCCGGCAGGCCGCGCCTTCGCGCTAGACTGTGGCCGATGGACCTTTTCGCGCGGGCGGCGGTCAAGGATCGGCGCGGGCAACCGCTGGCCGAGCGGATGCGCCCGCGGACTCTGGCCGAGCTGGTCGGGCAGGCGCACCTCCTCGGGCCCGGCAAGCTGCTCCGGCGCGCGCTCGAGGCGCGCGAGCTGCCGTCGCTGATTCTGTGGGGGCCGCCGGGGACCGGGAAGACGACGCTGGGCCGTCTGCTGGCGGCGGAGGCGCACGCCCGCTTCGTGCCGCTCTCGGCGGTCATGGCGGGGGTCAAGGATCTGCGCGAGGCGGTGGCCGAGGCGGCGACGCGGCGCGATCAGCAGGGGGAGCGGACGGTGCTGTTCGTCGACGAGATCCACCGCTTCAACAAGGGGCAGCAGGACGCGCTCTTGCCGCACGTCGAGGCGGGGACGATCGTGCTCGTGGGCGCCACCACCGAGAATCCCTCGTTCGAGGTGAACGCCGCGCTCTTGTCGCGGGCCAAGGTGGTGGTCCTGCACGCGCTCACCGAAGCGGAGCTGCGGGCGGTGGTCGATCGCGCGCTGGCCGACAGCGAGCGGGGCCTGGGGGGGCGCGGCCTGGTGGTGGCCGATGAGGTGCGCGATCTCCTCGTCCGCGAGGCGCGCGGCGACGCGCGGCGCGCGCTGACGACGCTGGAGGCGGCGGCCGCGGTGGCGGTGCCCGACGCCGCCGGGCGGATCGAGATCACCGCGCCGGTCGTCGAGGAGGCGGCGCAGAGAAAGACGCTGCTCTACGACAAGGCGGGGGACGAGCACTACGGGGTGGTGAGCGCCTTCATCAAGAGCCTGCGCGGCAGCGATCCTGACGCCGCCGTCTACTGGATGGCGCGCATGATCGAGGCGGGGGAGGATCCGCTGTTCGTCTTGCGACGCCTGGTGATCTTCGCGGCCGAGGACGTCGGCGTCGCCGACCCGCGCGCGCTGTCGGTGGCCACCGCCGCGCTCGACGCCTTTCGTTTCATCGGCCTGCCCGAGGGGCTCTTGCCGATGACCGAGGCGGCGATCTATCTCGCCACCGCCCCCAAGAGCAACACGGCGGTCACCGCCTACGCGGCGGCCAAGGCCGACGTCGAGGCGCACGGCGCGCTGCCGGTGCCGGCGCACCTCCGCAACGCCAGCAGCGGGATGGGGAAGGCGCTCGGCTGGGGCGCGGGCTACCGCTACCCGCACGACTTCGACGGCCACTACGTGCGCGAGGAATACCTCCCCGCCGAGCTCCGCGGCCACCGCTACTACAAGCCGTCGGACTCCGGCGACGAGCGCGAAATCGCTGCCCGGCTCCAGCGCCTGCGTGGCGACGCGGCCAAAGGCGAGACCAAGTCCGCGACGAAGTCCGGGACGCCGTCCCCGACGAAATCCGAGATGAAATAGGGTCGACGCTGTGTCGAGCTACGTGGCCATGCTGCGCGGGATCAACGTGAGCGGCGCCAAGCCGGTCAAGATGGAGCGCCTGCGGGCGATGTTCGAGGCGCTCGGCTTCACGAACGTCCGCACCTACGTGCAGAGCGGGAACGTGGTGTTCGACTCCGGAGAGCGGGCAGCGACCGCGCTCGCCCCCAAGCTTGCGACGAAGATCGCGGCGGCGATCAAGCGCGAGTTCGGGTTCGACGTGCCGGTGCTGGTCCTTGGCGCCCAAGAGCTCGCGCGGGTGGTCGACCAAAATCCGTTCCTCGAAAAGCGCGAGCAAAAGAGCGGGATCGATCCCGCCAGGCTGCACGTCACGTTTCTCGCGGGCGCGCCGCCGGCCGCCGGACTGAAGAAGATGGAGGGCGTCTCGTCCGGGCGCGACGAATTTCGTCGCCTGGGCAACGCCGTCTACCTTCACTGCCCCGACGGCTACGGCAACACGAAGCTGAACAACAACGCCTTCGAGCGCGCGCTGGGCGTCGAAGCGACGACGCGCAACTGGAAGACGGTGACCACCCTCTGTGCGATGGCCTCCGGCGAGACGATCGCCTCCGAGAAGGCGGGGGCGTGAGCGACCGGTTTCATCTGGCGCAGGTGAACATCGCGCGGATGAACGCGCCGCTCGATAACGCCGAGATGGCCGACTTCGTGGCCCGCATCGCCGAGATCAACGCGCTCGCCGACGGCAGCCCCGGCTTCGTCTGGCGTCTGGCGACCGAGGCGGGGAACGCGACGTACCTGCGTCCCTACGATGACGATCGCATCCTCTTCAACATGTCGGTCTGGCGCTCGGTCGACGACCTGCGCGCCTACGTCTACGGCGGCGCCCACACCGAGGTCATGCGCCGCCGCCACCGCTGGTTCGCCAAATTCGAAGGCGCCTACCTCGCGCTCTGGTGGGTGCCGGCGGGACACATCCCGTCGGTCGACGAAGCGAAGGCGTGCCTCGCGCGGCTCGACAGCGAAGGCCCGTACGCGCCGTCTAACCCGGAATTGCAGCGGACCGGGCTTCGCCCGGCCGCTGAATTCCAGTATCGTTAGCCGTACTTCCCTCAGCGAAGCGCGACGAAGTCGCGGACGTCCATTCCGATGTCTCGCGCGATCACCCGTAACAGTGTCGGCGAGATGTCCCTGCCGGGATGGAACGGAACTGTGGTCGCACGGCCGTCCGTGTGACGGTACTGCCGGAACGTCGCCCATTCTATGCGACCTTGACGGTCTGCGTCCCGATGAACTCCCCTTCCAGCTTAGGCTCGCCGTCCTCGAGAAGCATCGCGACGACCTCTTCGAGGTTCTTCCGCAACTCGTCGATGCTTGCGCCTTGCGAGTGCGCGCCCGGCCATCCCGGCACATAGCCCACGAATAGACCCGTGCCGGGATCCCGCTCGATGACGGCCGTGAAGTTTCGCATAGAGGATCAAGGGTAGCGCGCGTGCGGACGGCCAACAAGCCGTTGTAGCGGGTGAACACCTGCGCGGCTCGCTCGAGCGCGGGCGGCGCCGCGACGCCGCGGACTGGGGCCCGACGATCGCCCGCCGAATTCAGTCCTCGGGATCCGCGATCTGAACGCGGTTTCGGCCGGCGGCCTTGGCCCGGTACATCGCCGAGTCGGCCAGCCGCAGGAGCGTGCTCTCGCGCCGCCGCTGCGTGCCGCCGGGCGCCAGGTGATCGCGATAAGAGGAGACCCCGATCGACGCGGTGATGCGCGGCGGTGGTTGCGGCGGCGGCGTGCGCCGGTTCTCCGGCTGCAGGTCGAAGAAGATGGCGTCGGCGATGGCCCGCCGCAAGGTCTCGGCCGCCTGGGCGGCGCGCGCCAGATCGGCGCCGGGCAGGATGACCACGAACTCGTCGCCGCCGTAGCGGGCCACCAGCGCGGCGGGCGGCGCGTTGTCGGCCAGGAGTCGGGCCACCTTCTGCAGCGTCCAGCTCCCGGCCAGGTGGCCGTAGAGATCGTTCACCCCCTTGAAGCGGTCGAGATCGATGAACAGCATCGACAGCTCGGTCCCGTCGCGATCGGCGCGGGCGATCTCGTCGGAGAACCGGGTGTGGAAGTAGCGGCTGTTGGCCAGGCCGGTCAGATCGTCCATCCGCGCCTGGGCGCGCGCGCGGATGGCGTCGAGCGCGTTCTGGATCGACGACGACATGTAGGCCGCGAAGATCCGCAGCAGCTCCTTGTCGCGCGGCGTGTAAGGCGTCCCCGAGCGCCGGTTGGCCAGCTGCAGGATGCCGCAGATCGACTCGCCCACGACGATCGGCACCGCCACCAGCGATCGCACCGAGCTCATCTCGGGCGTCAGCGTCAGCAGCGGATCGTCGGGCTCGAGCTGGTCGGTCAGCTTCGGCCGCCCGGTGGAGTAGACGCGCCCGGCGAATCCGCGGTCGCTCGGCAGGCGCTTGCCGACCACGCTCTCGATCCCCGGGCCGAAGGCGGCGATGTAGGTGAGGCGCGGCGCCGGCGCGCCCGCCAGCTTGGCGCGCGGATCGTCGAGCAGGATCCCCCCGATCTCCGAGGGCACGAAGTCGTTGGCCCGTTCCAGGATCTCGCGCAGGGCGGCGTCGAGGCGCACGTCCCAGTGCTCGGTGTCCTGGTCGCGCCGCGCGCGTACGAAGAAGCGGGCGATCTCCTCGGGCGACAGCGTGAGGATCGGGCCGGGCGAGATGACCGGCGTCGGGACCGACATCTCCTCCGTGCGTCTGCGCGGGACGTCGGAGGGCGGGTCGTCATTGGCCATCGCCCGGCTAGGTTACTACACGACGTCCGCGGCCTCGGGGTCGAACGTCGTGCGGTAGGCGGCCCGCAGCCGCACGCGCCGCTCGAGGTCGGCGATCACCACCTCGGCGCACGTCGACGCCGTAGAGCGCGGCGACGGCGTGGAGGCCGCCCGGCGTGAAGACGTTCAGCTCGAGGATGCGATCGCCGACGATGTCGACCGCCACGAAGGTGAGGCCGTCGGCCAGCAGCTTGGGCCGCAGGATGTCGCAGATGCGCGCCTCGACGGGGCCGAAGTCGCACTTGCCGCGCGTCGCCGCGCCGGCCTTGGCGCCGCTCTCGGTGGTGACCGCCCGGCGCCGATAGATCGCGACCCGATCGCCCACCCGGATCGGCTCGGCGTTGAGCAGCAACAGGCGCTTTTCGCCCTGCTCGGCCTCGGGCAGGTACTCCTGCGCCAGCGCGTAGCCCTCCTTGGTGACGGCGCTGATGATCTGGTTGAGGTTCGAGACCTGCCGGCGCCGCAGGTAGAAGACGTGCTCGCCGCCGCGCGGGGCCAGCGGCTTGAGGACCGCCGGCCCGTCGAGGCCGCGGAGGAAGGTCTTGAGGCGCGTCTTCGAGCGCGAGACCAGCGTGCGGGTGCGGACGTCGGCGGGAAAGTCGGCCAGGTACATCCGGCTGCCGGCGCGCCGCAGCCCCTCGGGATCGTTGACCACCAGCGTGCCCGCCAGCCGGAGCCGCCACCCGAAGTCGATGAGCGGCGCGCCCGGCCGCGACTCACCCTTCGCTGATGGGGTTGTAGCGCAGGAAGACCACGTCGAATCCGCCGAGCGTGTCCTCCTCGACGACCGCCTCCGTCGGAGGCCAGCGCGCGCGCGTAGGCGGCGGGGCCGTCGTAGTCGCCGTCGCGGACACGGGTGGTGGTCGCCAACACGTTGTTGTCGTCGAGGAACGACAGATCGTCGACCGAGACGAAGCGCACCTCGTGGCCGCGGCGGTGCGCGGCCAGCGCCAGGTAGACGCTGGTGAAGGTCGCCTGCTGGGCATGGACGTCGGCGACGACGAAACAGATGCGCATCACTATTCGCGTGAAGGCCCTCCAGGCTTAGTCTGGAGGCGTCCCCTTCTTGGCGAAAGGCCTGCCGATACTTTCGTAAGATGTCGCAGAGCCGGTCGAGGGGCAGGGCGGGCGCGACGTGTCCCGACTGCCCGCGCATCTGATCGCTCGGCGCAGAGCGCGTTGACGATGGCCTCCTCGGTGCACTCGACCACCGCCTCGTAGAGCGGGTCGCAGGCCTCGTCGAGCAGAACCTCCAGCGAGGCGACCATCTTGGAGGTCTGTCGTGGCACGAGGTTGGCGGTCGAGAAGG
>CAVRRT010000033.1:0-6115 GCA_963723305.1 uncultured Pseudomonadota bacterium | reverse complement strand
TAACCAATTCCACATAGTCCTTGCCGTCTCTCTCCGCGGCCAGGGATGGATTGGTGGTGACGCCGTCCACCAGGCCGGTGGCGGCTATATTCGCGGATTTCCGCCACATCGGCCAGCGCCATCACCGGCACCGCCTTCGGCTCGCGCAGCGTGACCAGCGCGCCGATCAAGGTGAGGCCACCGTAGAGCATCATCATGGAGGTGAGCACCGTCAGCCAGGGGGGGCGGTGCGTGGGGGCCTTGGCCGCAGTCATTGGGAGCGGAACCATATGCCGAGAGCGCGGGCGTGACAAAGTCGGCCTCTTGGCTCAAAGTCGTCGCCCAAATGCACCATCTGCTCGGCCTCTTCCATAGAATTTACGACGTCCAGCGGCTGGTCCGCGTGGGTGGCCTGGCGACGCTGGCCGCGGTCGTGTTCGCGGAGACCGGGCTCCTGGTCGGGTTTTTCCTGCCGGGCGACTCGCTGCTGGTGACGGCGGGGCTGTTCTGCACCAGCGCCACGCCCGGCGAGGCGCCGCTGCTGAACATCGGGAGCCTCATCCTGGCGGCCAGCGTCGGCGGCCATCGTCGGCGACACCGTCGGCTACTGGATCGGAGCCAAGTCGGGCCCCAAGATCTTCACCCGCGAGCAGTCGCTGCTGTTTTCGCGCAAGCACCTCCTGCGCACCAAGGGCTTCTACGAGCGTCACGGCGGCAAGACGATCATCATGGCCCGCTTCATGCCGTTCCTGCGCACGTTCGCGCCGGTGGTCGCCGGCGTCGGGCAGATGAGCTACCGGCGGTTCGTCAGCTTCAACGTGTTCGGCGGCATCGCCTGGGTGGTGAGCATGACGATGCTCGGGTTCCTGCTGGGCAACGTCTACCCGGGGATCACCAAGCAGATCGACAAGGTGGTCATCGTCATCATCGTGGTGTCTCTCATCCCGGGGACCATCAGCTACCTCATGAACCGCAACAAGACGCCGCCCACGGCGTCGCTCGCCGCTTGATGGCGGCGGCCAAGAAGCCGAAGGCTCTGGCGCGTCCGCCGGCGCCGCCGGCGCGGAAGGCGGCCCCGGCGGCCAGCCCGCCGGCGCGGCCTGTACCCAAGGTGGCGTTCCCCAAGAAGGGGCAGCCGCCGTCGCACGCGGAGTTCGCGGCCCGGCTGCCGGCCGCGGTGGGCAAGCGCTTCGAGGCGGTGCGCGCCTACCTCGAGAAGCAGGAGGTGGCCGAGGATTTTTACTACTACGGCCCGCGCACCGGCTGGGCCTACCGCTACCTGCGGGGCGAAAGCTCGCTCTGCTCGATCATGCTCATGAAGGGACGCCTGGTCGGCATCATCGCGCTCGACGCCGAGGCGCAGGCGAAGGTCTCCTGGGATGCGCTCACCGACGTCGCGCGGCGCGCGCGCAAGGTGGCGCACGGGACGCCGGCGCTGCTCTGGCTCGACGTCCCGCTCGACGGGACGGGCGCCACCGACTTCAAGAGCCTGCTCAAAGCCAAGCTCGCCGGTTAGCGCACGGTCGGCGCCCGCTGGTCTTGCCGCCGCACGATTTTTTTCGATGAGCTGGGCGCCGCCGTGCCACCCGCGCGCGCCGAGCGATTCGATAAACAAAATCGGCGGCCCCAGAACTTTTTCTGCCTGCTGACCCGAGGTCGTTCGACTTCCACATGTCCCCACACCTTTGGGGGGCGACCCACAGAGGAGGATCGTGATGACGCGACCGATACGATGGATGGGCCTCGTCGGCCTGAGCGCGGCGCTGGCGATGGGCGCCTTCGGCTGTATGGGCCAGGACGAAACAGACACCACCACCACCGAGGTGGGGGCGTTGCTGGGCGCCGCCATCCCGGGGACCAACGGCACGACCTTCGCCGCCGCGCAAGCCAACTTCGTGGCCACCGAGAGCGCCGCGGACGGTCTGGGACCAATCTTCAACCAGAATGCCTGCGCCTCCTGCCACCAGAACGGCGCCACCGGCGGCGCCGGCCAGAACATCGAGCAGCGCTACGGAACGATCCTCAACGGCACGTTCAACACGCTGGCCGCCACCGGCGGTTCGTTGCGACAGCTGTTCGGTCTGGGCGGCTTCAACGTCGGCGGTCTGAACTGCAACTCCGGCGTCGACGCGAATCCGGCGCCTGGCGCGACGATCTTCGCCGGCCGTGTGACGACGCCCCTCTTCGGTCTGGGCCTGGTCGATTCGCTGCCCGACTCGGTGTTCTCGACGCTGGCCAGCCGCGAGGCGGCGGCGATTCGTGGTACCCCGCGGATGATTACCATCACCTTGCCCAACCCGCTCGACAGCTCCCAGGTGATGGGCGCCGAGCGGGTGGGCCGCTTCGGCTGGAAGGCCAACCAGCCGAGCCTGGCGCAGTTCGCGGGCGACGCCTATCTGAACGAGATGGGCATCACCACCACCAGCTGCACGAAGGGTGTCGTCAACACCACGTTCGCCACCGAAAATCGGGCCAACCGGGCGCCGACCAACGCCATCATCAACGGCTGCCCGGACGACGCGGTTCCAGGCGTCGACGACGATCTGGGAGCCGAGACGAACAACTGCGCCGGCGGCCTCAACGAGCTGGAGGACGATCTGGTCAACTTCACGTTCTTCATGGCGCACCTGGCGCCGCCGCCGCAGGTGGCGATCACGGCCGGCTCGTCGCAGGACCGCGGCCGGACGTTGTTCAACTCGTCGACGCTGATGTGCTCGGGCTGCCACCGGTCGGACGCGGACATCTTCGTCTCCACGTCGGCGGGCGGCGTTCAGGCCGGGATCGCCTTCCAGCCGTTCTCCGACTTCCTGGTGCACGACATGGGAACGGCGGCCGATCAGATCGGCCTCAACGACGGCGACTCCATCGCCGCGACCCGGCTCATGCGGACCGCGCCGCTCTGGGGGCTGCGCTCGCGCAACCTCAAGTTCCACGACGGGCGGACCACCAGCATCGCGACCGCCATTCTCGATCACAACGGTGGCTCGGTCGGTCAGGGAACGGCGGCGGCGACGGCCTTCGGCGCGCTGACCGCCTCCCAGCAGAGCGATCTCGTCAACTACCTGAACACGCTCTAGCTCGCTCGACCCTGACACTTGCCCCGCGGTGCCACGCATTCGTGGCGCCGCGGGGTTTCTTTCGTCCGCGGCCTCGAATCGCGCCGATGTGCCCTGGTTCCTGTCATCGCTTCGTCGCTCGGGCGCCCCGATGCTCTGGGCGACGAGGATCACAAAGACGTGGTGACCCGCTCTGCGGTGCCGAATACTGCGGCGCCTCAGCGCTGTTTTTTGCCCGGCGTTCCGGGGCGGTGCGGCTAAGATGCTTCGCCGGGCGTCGGGGGTAATAGGTTGTGTAACGTCGTCGGAGACCGCGGCGTACTCGATTGGAGGGGCACGCCCGCTCGACCAAGAAGGAGCTCGCGACGCGACGTTCATGAGCGACCACGTAGCCGATCAAGCCGGATTCCTGGCCGCGCTTTCCAAGAGCGATCCCGAGCGAAAGCTGGCCGACCAGCACGCGCAGTTCTGCCCTCCCTGTCGGGAGGCGCTCGACGAGGGGGCCCGCCTGGTGGCGCTCCTGCGGCGCGCGCTCCCGGCGACCATGCGCGAGCCGCTGACGCGGCCGCAGGCGGTCGGGAGCGCGGGCGCGACCGCCGCGCTCATCGCGCGCCGCCTCGGCTGGGCGACGGCGGGAGCGGTCGTGCTGGCGTGGGTCTTTCAGCTCACCGTGGGCGGCGGCTTCCGGTTCAGCCTCGACTGCGCGCTCGTGTCGCTGGCCGTGCTGGCGGTGGCGGTCGGCTGCGTGACGCTGCTCGGCCATCACAATCGGTTGGCCGTGGCGACGGTGGTCGTCACGTCTGGCCTCTTCGCCTATCTCTCCGGGTCGGCGGCGGGGCTGGCGGCGGGCGTCGGCATCCGCTGCACCTTCCGCGAGCTGTGGGCAGCCGGTCTCACCTGGCTGGTGGCCTGGGGGATCGGCCGTCGGGCCGGCGTCACCCTCGACCGATCGAAGACGACGGCGATCGTCGCGGCGGGCGCGCTGGCGGCGCATGCGGGGCAGCACCTGGCCTGCGCGGTCCCTCACTCGGACACACACCTGCTGGTCTTTCATTTCGGCGGCGTCGTGCTGGCGACGTTGCTGGCGGCGCTCGCCGCCCGCCGCGCTCCGGTGGCGCTGGCGGGCGTCTGAAGCGTCACTCCCGCGGGCCGAGGAAGCTCCGCAGCCCTTTTCGCAGCCGTTCGTAGGCGCGCGAGGCGCGCACCCGCACCGCGCCGGACGAGGTGCCGAGCACCTCGGCGATCTCGTCGAAGGTCAGCTCCTCGTGCAGGTGGAGGTGCAGGACCGCCCGCTGCGATTCGGGCAGACGACTGACCGCCGTGCGGACCGCCTCGATCTCGCTGGCGCCGTTTTCGTCGGGGAATGGCGGGTGCTCGTTGCTCTCCAGCGATTCGGCCTGTTCGAGCTCGATCTCGCCGACGTGGGGCGGGAGCCGGTAGCGGCGGCGCAGCTCGTCACGCCGGACGCTGGCGGCGATGGTGAAGAGCCAGGGCTTGAGCGGCCGATCGAGGCAGTACGAGGCACGCGCGCGGTGGAGCTTGAGGAAGGTCGTCTGGGTCAGATCCTCGGCCAGCGCGGGATCGATGAACGATCGCAAGAAGAATGCCCGGAGCTTGGGCGCGAGCAGCGCAAACAGCTGCCGGAAAGCGACGTCGTCGCCCCCGACATACTGGGCCATGAGCCTCTCTTCTGTCGTTGTTGCCGCTTGCGACATGCCAGCCGGCATGAGCCACCTCGACGAGCCTTCCCGGGAACTTCTCGTTCGGCCTCCTCCGCTGCGACGCTCGTCGTGATGAGCGCCCTTCATTGCGCGATCGGTTTCGCTTGGGCTCGACAGACCCACCGTACCACCACCGAGGCTAGGCTTTTTGAATCCTCCGCTGGCGATCCAGACAGACCGCCATCCAGACTTCCAACCGGACTTGCGGGCGGATAGATCTCGCTCGCGCAGGAGTTCGTTCGCGGGCGCCGAAATGTTACAGGAAATCTGCGCCAAGGGAGCGCCGGAGCCCGAGAATGCGCCCCCCGCCGACTTTGGCGCGTAACAACTCTCCGCCGAGCGCGTACTTCCAAGAGCTTGCCGCGACCGCCGCCGGGTCTCGAGCTGAGTTGTCCGGTGCTCATGCAACCGGAACGTTCGTGGATGGCGGCGGTCGATTTCGTCGGTCGATCGTCCGACTGCCGCGACCGACTGCTGCCATCGCTTCGAGACGGGCAATGAATCGATCGAGACGCGCAGGTGCGACAGACGAAATTCAAGACGTCCGCTCGGCGGTGCGGATCGTGTTGCGGCGTCTCGTGGGCGCCGAGGATCCCGAGTATGAGGATCTCGTTCAGAGCGCGATCGAACACGTGCTGGTCACCTTCGAGCGTGGCCGATTTCGCGGCGACTGCCCCCGGGGTGGCTGGGCGGCGGTCATCGCCCGCAACGTGGCGGTCGACGCCATCCGTGCGCGCAGCCGTGAGCGGCAGCTCTTCGTACGCGATCCCGGTGATCTGACGGTGGGGGAGGGCGCCCGTGGGCTGGACGCCCGGGTGGGGCCGGCGGGGCCGGAGCACCTCCTCGCCGTCCAGGAGCGGATGCGCCGCCTCGAGGGCGCGCTGCTGGGGCTCGGCATGCACAAGGCGAACGTGGTCTTTCTGCACGACGTCCTCGGCCACGAGCTGGGGGACATCTCCGCCATCCTGGGTGTCACCGTCGCCGCCGCGCAGTCGCGCCTCTCCCGGGGCCGCCGTGAGCTCATCGCCCGGATCGGCGCCGGTGAGCGGGCGGACCGGTCGGAGGGGACTAAAATCGCCACGAAGCCAGTTACGAAGCCAGTTGTGAAGACGGTGGCCAAGACCAAGGTGGAGACGGCTGCCAAGCCGGTTCCGAAGGCGTTCGCCCTGGCCATTGCTTCGGGGCGTCCGGCAGGGAGAAAACAGCCCCGACGGCGCACTGCGGCCATGCTAAGTTAGCGCCACTCGGGGCGCCGCCGTCGAGCTTCGTCCGCAGGAGGTCCCCATGTCGGCATTCGGAACGTTGACGCTGCTCATCGCGCTGGTCCTCGCGACCTACGCGGGCGTCGCCTCGTTGATC
>CAVRRT010000032.1:0-12140 GCA_963723305.1 uncultured Pseudomonadota bacterium | reverse complement strand
GTGGGCCATCATGCAGGCGGAGAGGCTCTCGATGCACTGCGAGCTGCCGGAGACGCTGCCGGACTTCCAGGCGGGGCAGAGACCGATGCCGCCGGCGAAGGTGTAGTTGGTGCCGTTCTGGTCGGCCTTGACGAGGGAGTCGTTGGCGGCGAGGGCGCACTTGACCAGGTAGGAGATGGTCTTGCGGCCACCCGAGGTGGTCATGAGGCCGTTCATGGAGCTGAGGCCGTTCTGGGAGCTCAGGCCATTCATGGAGCTCAGGCCGTTCATGGAGCTGAGCCCGTTCTGGGCGCTCAGGCCGTTCTGGGAGCTCAATCCATTCTGGGAGCTGAGCCCGTTGAGCGAGCTGAGGCCGTTCATGGACGACAGCGCGAAGTCGTGGCTTGGGGCCTCGACCTCGCTCGTCTCCTCACCGCAGCCAATCAAGCCGACGATGGCTCCGAGCGCGATGCTGATTTGGATGGTCCGTTTCCCCAGCTCTCTCATTTGAATTTCCCCCTTGAGGCGGCCCAGCCGACTGCGAGAGTCCCGTTGGCTTTGCGTCACCCGATCGCTCGGGTTTTGCCGTTTGTTCACAAGGTGTCGGTCCGACACAACCCAATAACAAAGCAGTAATCGGGCCAACAGTTATTTCCATCGGTAATGGCTTTCTGCTGGGGCTTTTCCATGGGTCTCAGAGTCCCAGCCGTTGCATCCGGTACAACAGACTCGATGTTCCGTGAACAACAGCGCATCGCGTCGCAGTGACCTCCAGCGCGGCCAACCCCGCAGGAACGAAACCGGCCACAAAAGGAAACGGCCGGCCCGCGGGAGCGGACCGGCCGTTGGTGGAGCGAGGAGGCTGGGAGCTACCAGGTACCGAAGTAGCTGCCAGACTGGGTGCCGCCGGCAGTAACCTGGAAGCAGTAGCCGCCGTTGACCTTGGCCGGAAGCGTCGACGGGAAGCTGGCGCTGGTGCCGCAGGCGATGGTGGTGCCGTTGATGGTGAAGGTGCGACCGCTCATGTTGCCGCAGTTGCCCGAGACGATGGGGAACTTCGACTCGAAGCAGCCGGCGCTGGTTCCGACGCTGTTGTTGCTGTAGCTCTGCGCGCCCATCTCAGTGGGGCTGGTGCAGTACGAGGCGCAGGGGGTCCCCGTCGAGCCGCCGGTGCCGGCCGAGCCGCCGGTGCCGGCCGAGCCGCCGGTGCCAGCCGAGCCGCCGGTGCCGGCCGAGCCGCCGGTGCCGGTGGTGGCGCCGCTCATGTCGCCGGCGTAGATGGTCGCCTGGATGTTGAACTGCTGGCTGGTGTAGCCGGCGGTGCAGTCGTAGACCTCCATGACGGCGCCGGGGGAGGTGCTGCCATTGCGGACGTTGATGCAGCGGCCGGTGCTGGCGGTGGCGACGTTGAAGCTACCGTTCTCTGGGATGGCGGTGATGTTCCAGTTCTGCGAGGCGGAGCCGTTGCAGGCGTTGAGGACGAGGCCGGTGCCGTTGGTCCCGGCGCCCGCGTCGAGGCACTTGCCCGTGCTGTTCATCGGCGAGATGGTCCAGCTCGAGCCGCTGGGGGCCATCACGAAGACCGAGGTGGCGAGGCCGGCCGACTGGTTCCACTGCTGAATGGGCGAGGTGCCGCAGTCCATGACCATGGGGCTCGACTGGGTGAGGGTGGCCGACAGCGTGTACTGGTAGCTGGTGTCGAAGATCGGCGTGTAGCTGTTGTTGCGCCACACGGTGATCCCGTGCTGCCAAGAGACGGCGCTGTTGCCGTAGGGGAACTGCAGCTGCTGGTAGCCGTCGGGGCAGCCCTGGGCGGGGTTGGAGGTGGAGCCGCTGGGGCAGGATCCGGTGATGCCCTTGCTGAAGTAGCCGACGTTGACGGGGTTGTTGCTGAAGGTCGGGCTCTGGCAGAGGGTGCCGTTGCCGAAGGGGTTGGAGTAGGGCGAGTTCACCTGGTTGGCGCCGAGGCGGCCGGCGACGACGCCGGCGGCGCCGGCGGGGAAGCCAGCGCCGTCGCAGTAGTAGGCGAGGGGGCCGGAGACGCTGGGCTTGCCGATGTTGCCGAGAGGACCGGTGTCCATGATGTCGCCGAAGAAGGTCCCCTCCTGCATCGGGTAGTTGACGCGATCGATGCCCCAGCCGATGGCGGCGTCGTTGGAGTCGAGCCAGAGCGGGACGTGGACGCCGGCGGTGTTGACGTGGGCCATCATGCAGGCGGAGAGGCTCTCGATACACTGCGAGCTGTTGGAGACGCTGCCTGACTTCCAGGCGGGGCAGAGGCCGATGCCGCCGGCGAAGGTGTAGTTGGTGCCGTTCTGGTCGGCCTTGACGAGGGAGTCGTTGGCGGCGAGGGCGCACTTGACCAGGTAGGAGATGGTCTTGCGGCCACCCGAGGTGGTCATGAGGCCGTTCATGGAGCTGAGGCCGTTCTGGGAGCTCAGGCCGTTCTGGGAGCTGAGCCCGTTCTGGGAGCTGAGGCCGTTCTGGGAGCTCAGGCCGTTTTGGGAGCTCAGGCCGTTCTGGGAGCTGAGTCCGTTGAGCGAGCTGAGGCCGTTCATGGACGACAGCGCGAAGTCGTGGCTTGGGGCCTCGACCTCGCTCGTCTCCTCACCGCAGCCGATCAAGCCAACGATGGCTCCCAGCGCAATACTGATTTGGATGGTCCGTTTCCCCAGCTCTCTCATTTGAATACCCCCCTTGAGGCGGCCCAGCCGACTGCGAGAGTCCCGTTGGCTTTGCGTCACCCGATCGCTCGGGTTTTGCCGTTTGTTCACAAGGTGTCGGTCCGACACAACCCAACAATAAAGCAGTAATCGGGCCAACACTTCCTAGGCAAGCAAACTGGGCAATTGGGGCCCATCGTGGGGGTTAAAGACCCCAGCTGTTACACGGGAGACAACAAAAGATGTTCGCCAGACAACGCCCGCACCGCGTCAGGCCATCCCAGTGGCCGCAGCGGAGCCTGGGTATCGTACCTTTCGAGGCTGCGCCCAGCGGGGCGTGGGAGCCGACGGATCAGGCGAAATTGGGGGAAGGCGACCAGGCAGGCCGTCGCCCGCTCTCCTGGTCAGCGTCCGGCTGCAGCTGGGGAACTCCGTCCAGGTAGACGACGGTGTTGGCGAGGGTCGCCTGAACCCGCTGTCCTGGCGTGACGATCCCGACCAGGTTCAAGGGGTCGCAGGCCGACAGCCGGACGGTTTCGCCGCGCTTCTCATCACGGCGCGTCGCCCGGAGCGCGTCGACGGCGTTGGGCGCCGCGAACTGCTCGCCGACGAAGCCGCCGACGAGGCGCCCGCCGCGGAGCTCGCCGCTCATCTCCATGCGGCGGTAGACGCGGACCAGATCGCGCCAGACGGGGGCGTGGCCTTCGCGCGCCAGCAGGTCACGGAACACGACGCCGTATCTTCTTATGTACTGGCGCGCCAGCGCCTCGTGGCGGGCCTCTTCGGACGCGGCGGCGGCTTCGGAGGCAGAGATCGCCTGGGCGGCCGTGGGGAGCTTCCGCCCATCCGCCGCGGAGGTCGCGTCGCCAGAGTCGGGCTCGGCGCGGCGCAGAATCGCCCAGCGCCCCGCGCCGACCGGCCCACCTGTTCGCCGGCTCCAGCGGGAATGCCAGCGCGCGCGGGCGCCGCCGCGGGTCTGGGTCGCCGAGATGAGCGCCCGGAGACCGGAGAAGCCGTCTCCGGTGACGCGCCCCGCGGAGACCAGCTCGCCGAGCGCGTCCTCGACCTCGGTCCGCAGCCGGCGCGTGCCGCCGATGATCTCGTCGAGAAAGCTGGCCCCTCGGCCGGTGAGGTGGCCGAGGATGTCCCGCGCGGGCGCCGACAGAGCGGCCTCGTCGAAGCTCTCCGTGTCGGGCGCGAGCAACCAGGGGAGATTGGCGCGCCGGCAGAGGGCAATGGGCGCGGCGCGGCTGGGCGTTCCGCCGGCCGGTCGCGCGGCGAGCCGCCCCCAGGCGACGCCGCCCGACAGGCAGAGCGCGTCCAGCCAGGCGGAGTCGTATCCCACGAGACGCGCCGGGAGGATTGCCCGCTCCCAGGCGCCGGCGGCCGCCTCGTAGCCCTGCAGCTGGGCGATCACGCGCGCCAGGCCGGGCTGGCCATGCAGCTGGCTGCCCGGGCGCACGTTCTGCCAGCCGAAGAGGAAGCGCAGGAAGTCGGCGGCGGTGACCGGCTCGATCTCGCGGCGGAGACCGTCGAGCATGCGGCGGTTGATTCGCGCCAGCAGACGGCGCTCGCACCACTGGACGCCTTCGCTGAGATCGGCCCTGTCGGAGGGCGCGGATAGAAAGCGACCGCGCAGCACACCGCCCCCGAGCTCGATCTGCGCCAGCGCCCCCTCGACGTCGGAGGGGCCTACCCCGAGCGGCGCCGCGATCCGCGCGGCGGTGGTGGGCCCGTGAAACGCTAGATGGCCGCGCACGATCTCGCCGAGCGCCCCTTCGCGGTCCGACCAGGAGGGCGCGCGGCGGGCGGGCGGCTCGGCCACGTCGGGGACGAAGCGGTGGGCGGGCCAGACCAGCGCCGCCAAGGAGCGCCGCTCGGCAACGACCCAGAGCGGCGGATCGCCTTCGAGACGCGCGGCGCGGCGATCAGCGACGAGCGCCTCGAACAGATCGCCCAGGCCGCGCGCACGCCCCATCGCCTCGGGCAGCGCACCGGCGTCGAGCAGGAGATCGTGCAGCTCGTCGGGATCGCGCGGCTCCACCTGCGACTCGGCCAGCACCGCTTCGACCGCGCTCGGATCGAGCCCACCGATCCGCTCGACGGTGGCCGCCGGCAACCCACGCCTCACGCTGACCGCGCGCGTGCGGCGCTCCTCGAGGGGCGCGTCGTCGAGGAAGGCGTAGGGGTTGGCGTTCAGGATCTCGTGGGCGAACACGGACGGCTCGGGCAGCTCGCGCGCGATGGTTTGCACCCGCCCGTCGGCGATCGCCTCCAGCAGGGCGCGGAGGCCGGCAGCGTCCATCGCCTCGACCAGGCAGTCGCGCACCGTCTCACGCACCAGCGGATGGTCGGGGATCTCGATCGTGCTGCCGCCGTGGTTGTCCTGGCAGGCGGTCTGCGCGGGGAACACCGCCGCGATCAGATCCTGGGCGCGCATGCGCTGGAGCGCGGGGGGGACACGCTTGCCGCCGCGGCTGCGCAAGAGCGCCAGCGAGCGGGTGGCGTTCCAGCGCCAGCGCGTCTCGAACATCGGCGATTGCAGGGCCGCCTGGGTCAACAGCTCCTCGACGTCGGCCGCGCGCAGCATGGAGAAGACCGTCTCCAGCGGGAAGCTGTGCTGCGGCCCGAGCGAGAGCACGATGCCGTCGTCCGTCGCCGCGGCCTGGAGCTCGAAGTCAAACGACCGGCAGAAGCGCTTGCGCAAGGCCATCCCCCAGGCCCGGTTGATCCGCCCGCCGAACGGCGCATGGATCACCAGCTGCATTCCGCCCGCGTCGTCGAAGAATCGCTCGGCGAAGAGGCGGGTCTGCGTCGGAACGCCGCCCAGGACCGCCGCGCCGGCCAGGACGTAGTCCCGCACGAGCTCGGCGCCGCGGCGGTCGAGCGCGCACGACGACGCGAGACCCGGCACCAGATCCTCGCCGCGGGCGTTCCCGTCGACGATCTCCTGGCGCAGCGTCGCCACCTCGGCCGACAGCTCGCGCGTGCGCGCCGGCCCTTCTCCGAGCCAAAACGGAATGGTGGGCGCCGCACCGGCGGCGTCCTCGACGCGCACCTTGCCGGTCTCGACCCGCCGGATCCGCCAGGACGAGTTCCCGAGCAGGATGATGTCGCCCGCCATCGACTCGATGGCGAAGTCCTCGTCGACGGTCCCGATCTGTGTCCCGTCGGGCTCGAGGATGACGTCATAGTTGGCGTTGTCGGGGATGGCGCCCCCGGAGGTGAGCGCGGCGAGGCGCGCGCCGCGCCGTCCGCGCAGCCGTCGATGGACGGCGTCCCGGTGTAGGAGTGCCCCGGCCCGGCCGCGGCTGGTGGCGATCCCCTCGGAGAGCATGTCGACCACGCCGTCGAAGTCGGCCCGGCTGAGGTTGGCGTACGGTCCCGCGCGGCGGAAGAGCTCGTAGAGGTCGTCCTCGTCCCACTCGTCGGTCGACGTCGTGGCGACGATCTGTTGCGCCAGGACGTCGAGCGGCGCGTCCCGCAGGCAGACGGCGTCGATTCTCGGCGCGGCGGGCGGCGCGCACCAGCGCCGCGCACTCGACCAGCTGGTCGCGGGTCAGCGGGAAGAGCCGCCCCTTGGGCGTCGCGTGGAGGGCGTGGCCCGAGCGGCCGATCCGCTGCAGCCCCGTCGAGATGGAGCGCGGCGAGCCGATGAGGCAACAGAGATCGACGGCGCCGACGTCGATCCCGAGCTCGAGCGAGGCGGTGGCGACCACCACCTTGAGGTCACCGGCCTTCAGCAGACGTTCGGCGCGGTGGCGGCGCTCGCGGGAGAGGCTGCCGTGGTGGGCGGCGACCGCGTCGGCGCCCAGCCGTTCGCTGAGGTGCAACGTCACCCGTTCGACCAACCGCCGGGTGTTCACGAACACCAGCGTCGATTTGTGGCTACGCGCCAGCTCGGCGATCCGATCGTAGAGCTCCACCCACTGCTCGTTGGTGGCGACCGCGCCCAGTTCGTCCTGCCGCACCTCGATCCCAAGATCGAGATCGCGCCGCTGACCGACGTCGACCACCGAGGGGGGTGGGCGCCTCCCCCCGACCAGCAGCCGCGCGGCCACGTCGAGCGGTCGGACCGTGGCCGACAGCCCGACCCGCTGAAGACGCGCAGGAGGGTGAGGGAACCCTTCGAGGGTTCCCTCGGGCGGAGATTGCGTGGGCGAAGCCGAGCTTTGCTCGGCGGAGCCCGTCGCGGGAGGGTGAGGGAACCCTTCGAGGGTTCCCTCGGGCGGAGATTGCGTGGGCGAAGCCGAGCTTTGCTCGGCGGAGCCCGTCGCGGGAGGGTGAGGGAACCCTTCGAGGGTTCCCTCGGGCGGAGATCGCGTGGGCGAAGCCGAGCTTTGCTCGGCGGAGCCCGTCGCGGGAGGGTGAGGGAACCCTTCGAGGGTTCCCTCGGGCGACGACACCAGCGCCTCGAGGCGCTCGAGCGACAGCGCCAGGTGGGCGCCGCGCTTGTCGGGCACGACGGCGTGGATCTCGTCGACGATGACCGTCCGCACGTCACGCAGCGCGCGCCGGCCTGAGTCGGAGGTGAGCAGGATGTACAGCGACTCGGGCGTGGTGACGAGGACGTGGGGTGGCCGGCGGGTCGCCTCGCGCCGCTCGCGCGCCGTCGTGTCGCCGGTGCGGACGGCGGTGCGGATCTCGGGCGCCGCATACCCCAGCTCGACCGCCAGCGCCTTGATCTCACCGAGCGGCTCTTCGAGGTTCCGCCGCACGTCGTTCGACAGCGCTTTGAGGGGCGACACGTAGAGGACGCTGGTCCGGTCGGGAAGGGTTCCCCCCGCGGCGATCGCCTCGCCGACCAGCCGGTCGAGCGCCCAGAGAAACGCCGCCAGCGTCTTGCCCGAGCCGGTCGGCGCCGTGACCAGGACGTCCTTGCCCGCGGCAATCAGCGGCCAGGCCTGCGCTTGCGCCGGGGTTGGCGTGCCGAACTTCCGCACGAGCCAGCTCTGAACCACTGGATGAAACATTTGTTCAGGTAGTCAGTTATAGATCGATTCGCGCCTGCCGCCTTGGCTTTCGCTTGACGCCAAATCTGAGGTGTTTACGTTACCCCGAAAACAGAACCCAACCCTGGGAAGCGCCTAGCGAAAAAAGGAAAACTCAGCTCATGGGAAAAATCATCGGCATCGACCTCGGCACCACCAACTCCGTCGTCGCGATCATGGACGGCAAGGATCCCAGTGTCATCGCGAACGAAGAGGGCGGGCGGCTCACGCCGTCGGTGGTGGCCTGGGACGACAAGGGTGAGGTCCTGGTCGGCCAGATCGCGCGCCGCCAGGCCATCACCAACCCCGAGAACACCGTCTATTCGGTCAAGCGGTTCATGGGCCGCCGGTTCGACGAGGTCAGCCGAGGAGACCAAGCGCGTCCCTTATAAGGTCGTGCGCGGCGCCAACGGCGAGGCCGCCAGGTCGAGATCCGCGGCAAGAAGCTGACGCCGCCCGAGATCTCGGCCCGCGTGCTGCATGAAGCTGAAGAAGGCCGCCGAGGACCACCTGGGCGAGAAGGTCACCGAGGCGGTCATCACCGTCCCGGCCTACTTCAACGACTCGCAGCGCCAGGCGACCAAGGACGCCGGCCGCATCGCGGGCCTCGACGTCAAGCGCATCGTCAACGAGCCGACGGCGGCCGCGCTCGCCTATGGCCTCGACAAGAGCAAGGACCACCTGATCGCCGTCTACGACTTCGGCGGCGGCACCTTCGACATCTCGATCCTCGAGGTCGGCGAGAAGGTCGTCGAGGTCGTCTCGACCAACGGCGACACCCACCTCGGCGGCGACGACATCGACCAGGTCGTCATGGACTGGCTGGTGGCGGAGTTCAAGAAGGACCAGGGAATCGACGTCTCGAAGGACAAGATGGTGATCCAGCGCCTGCGCGAGGCCGCTGAGAAGGCGAAGATCGAGCTGTCGTCGGTCTCGGAGACGGAGATCAACCTGCCGTTCCTGACCGCCGACGCGAGCGGGCCGAAGCACATGCAGATCAAGCTGTCGCGGGCGAAGCTCGAGCAGATGATGGGCGATCTGGTGCAGCGGACGATCGAGCCGACCAAGAAGGCGCTGGCCGACGCCGGGAAGAAGCCAGCTGACATCGCGGAGGTGGTGCTGGTCGGTGGTTCGACCCGCATCCCGATGGTGCAGAAGCTGGTGAAGGACTTCTTCGGCAAGGATCCCCACAAGGGCGTCAACCCCGACGAGGTCGTGGCGCTCGGCGCTGCGGTCCAGGCGGGCGTGCTGGCGGGCGACGTGAAGGACATGTTGCTCCTCGACGTCACGCCGCTCTCGCTCGGTATCGAGACGCTGGGCGGCGTGATGACCACGCTCATCCCGCGCAACACCACCATCCCGACCAAGAAGAGCGAGACCTTCTCGACGGCGGCCGACAACCAGAGCTCGGTCGAGGTGAAGGTGTTCCAGGGGGAGCGGCCGATGGCCGGCGACAACCGGTTGCTCGGCAAGTTCGGCCTGGACGGGATCCCGTCGGCGCCGCGCGGCGTGCCGCAGATCGAGGTCACCTTCGACATCGACGCCAACGGCATCGTCAACGTGTCGGCCAAAGACAAGTCGAGCAACAAGGCGCAGCACATCACCATCACGGCGTCGTCGGGGATGTCGGAGGCGGACATCCAGCGCATGGTGAAGGACGCGCAGGAGCACGAGGCCGAGGACAAGAAGCGTCGGGAGGCGATCGAGGCGCGCAACAAGCTCGAGTCGCTGACCTTCCAGGTCCAAAAGCACCTCGACGAGAACCGCGACAAGATCGCCGAGGGGGACCGGGCCGAGCTGGAGACGGCGCTCAAGGAGGCCAAGGACGCGGTGGAGAACAACCGTGATCCGAAGGAGGCCCAGCTGTTCGACAGCGCCTTCGAGCGGCTGCAGAAGGCGTCGCACAAGATGGCCGAGGCGCTCTACCGCAGCGCCGCCGGCGCGGCTGGCGGCCCCGACGCTCCTCCGGCCGGCGACGGCGCGGCATCCCCAGGGGGCAGTGGCGGCCAGGCTGGCGAAGGCAAGAAGGACGACGTGATCGACGCCGAGTACACCGAGGGGCCCAAGAGCTAGCGCAGAGCCAGCACCCACCTGGGAGGGGCCGGCCCCCTCCCAGGATCGATCCAAACGCAATCCAACCGGCCAGGCCACCCGGCAGCAGTCGTCCGGCAGCGACGGCCTGTGAGGCGAGTCAGCTCGTCGGGCAGGAGATTTTGTTATCGTCGCTGCCATGTCCGTCGGGGGCCGGCAGGTGGTTGTGCGAACGGTGGAGTTCGCGCTTCTGTTCGTGGTCTATGCAGCGACAGCGCGGCTGGGGCTGTCATTCGACGCGCTCGGGGGGATCGCAACCACCGTCTGGCCACCGACGGGGATCGCGCTCTGCGCGCTCTGCCTGCGTGGACTGGGCCTCTGGCCGGCGATCGCGGCGGCCGCTTTTGCCGTCAACGCCAGCGCGGGAATTCCGCTCTGGAGCGCCGGGATCATCGCCGCCGGCAACACGCTGGAGGCGGTGGTCGGCGCCGCGCTCTTGCGGCGGGCGGGGTTCGACAGCCGCCTCGAGCGGCTGAACGACGTCTACTTGCTGGTCGGCCTGGCGGCGCTGGTGAGCACCACCATCAGCGCGACGTTCGGTCTCGGGGCGGCGCTGCTCGCTCATGTCCATTCCGGTACCAGCTCTCTCGGATTCTGGTCGGTCTGGTGGGTGGGCGACTCTCTCGGCGATCTGCTGGTCGCTCCCCTCGTATTCGCCTGGGCGAGCGCGCGCCGCCTGTCGCGCCGCCCGTTTCGTTGGTTGGAAGGGGCGGTGCTGGCGGTGTTGCTGGCGCTGGTGAGCGCCACGGTCTTCCGGCATGACTTCGCCTGGCAGGCCATTCACGGCATTGTCCGCGGCACCTACCCGACGGTGCCGCTGCTCATCTGGGCGGCGCTGCGGTTCGAGCAGCGCGGCGTCACCTCGGCCCTGCTGCTGGTGTCGGCGATCGCCGTGTCGGGCGCCGCTTCCGGCACGGGAATCTTCGGGACCGAATCGCCGCACGAGCGCCTGCTTTTGGTGCAGGGTTACATGGCAGTCACCGCCGTGAGCATGCTGACCCTGGCGGCCGCCCTGTCCGAGCGGCGCGCCGCGATCCGGGCACGCGACGAGTTCATCTCCATCGCCTCGCACGAGCTCAAGACGCCGCTCACCGCGCTCAAGCTGCGCCTCGGCTCGGCCATGCGCCTCGGCGAGCGCCTGGTGGGGCAGGCGCAAGGGCAAGTGCAGGTGCAGGTGGACGACGGACAGGCGGAGAAGCTGACGCGCGCCCTCGTCGCTTCCACAGGCACAGCGGATCGGCTGGGTGGCCTCATCGACGATCTCCTCGATGTCTCTCGGCTGACCGCCGGACGCCTGGTGCTCCGTCTCGAAAGGGTCGACATCGGCGATCTGTTGCGCGAGGTGGCGGGGCGGCTTCGCGAACAGGCGGCGGAGGTCGGCTCCTCGATCGAGCTCGGAAGAGTCGCCCCGGTCGTCGGCGCTTGGGACCGCGGCCGGCTCGAGCAGCTGGTGACGAATCTGATCTCGAACGCGATCAAGTACGGGATGGGGAAGCCGATCGTGCTGTCGGCGGAGGCCAGCGCGGATCGCCTGCGCCTCCGGGTCAAGGACGAGGGGATGGGCATCTCCCGCGCCGATCACAGCCGGATCTTCCAGGCCTTCGAGAGATTGCCGTCGGCGGAGCGGGTCGGGGGGCTCGGGCTCGGCCTCTACATCGGCCGGCAGATCGCGATAGCGCACGGCGGGACGCTGACGGTGGAGAGCGACCCGCTCCGCGGCGCGACGTTCACGCTCGATCTGCCGCTCACACGCGTGGCGTGAGGCGTCCGCGTGCAGCGACCGTCGGCGCGTCGCGCCCGTGAGGTCGGCGGCGAGCGACTGTCAGCGCGTCGCGCGAGCCGTCCGTTACGGCGCGGCAGCCAGCGCGCGGAGCTGCGTCTCGGCCGACTGCACCCAGCGCTTTTCACCCGGGCGCTTCTCGAGCGCGACGTAGGTCTGATAGGCCTTGCGCGCGTCGGCCTTGCGGCCGAGGTGCTGGAGCGCGCGGCCGAGGCCGTAGTAGGCGTCGGGGTCGTTCGGGCGCAGCTTGGTGTAGCGCTGGTAGGCGTCGACCGCCTCGGCCGGCCGATCGCGCACGCGGAGCGCGAACGCCAGATCGTAGAACGCCAGCGGGTAGGCGGGGTTCTTGTCGAGCGCGGCGCGAAAGACCTCAATCGCTTCATCGTCGCGATGGATCTTGAGCAGCAGCTCTCCCAGCGCCACGCGCGCCGCCATGTGCTTGGGATCGTCGGCGATCGCCTGCTGGTACTTGGCGATCGCCTCGTCGAGGTGGCCCCGCTCGCGCAGCCCCTGCGCCTCGACGAACGGGTTCCCCGTCGGCGCGGGCAGGGCCGGCTTGGCGGCGGTCGGCTTGGGTTCGGCGGCGGCCGGCGGCGGGGGAGCCGCGGCCGCCGTGGCTCCGAGCTCGACGAGAAT
>CAVRRT010000031.1:0-10419 GCA_963723305.1 uncultured Pseudomonadota bacterium | reverse complement strand
TTCTGGGGGTGGGACATGGGATCGGGCGGCTACGGCTACGGGCGCCAGCAGGCGCGGCGCTCCACGCGCAAGGCCGGGGCGCCGTTCTACAGGCGGGTCTTCGCCTTCGTCTTCGGGCCACCTGCGCCGGCGGTGGATGCGCTCGAGGACGACAAGCGGCTGGTGGCCTATATCCGGGCGCAGCGCGGGCGGGTGGCGGCCGTCGATCTGGTGCGTCTCATGGGGTGGAGCTTCCCCCGCGCGGAAGAAGAGGCGACGCGGCTGATGGTCGACCACGGCGGCGAGCCGGAGGTCACCGACGACGGCGTCGTCGTCTACACGTTCAAGGCCGTGCGGAGGACCGCCGGCCGCCCGGAAGAGGAAGAGGAAGAGGAAGAGGAAGAGGAAGAGCAAGAGCAAGAGAGAGACGGAACCTCCCGCCGCTGGGCGTCCGACCGGCTGGAAGTGGCGCCCCCGCTCACCGGCAACGCGCCGGAGAGCAACGCGCTCATCGGGCTCTTCAACGGCTTCAATCTGCTGGCGCCGTTCTGGATCGTCCCGGCGTTCGAGAGCCGGCTGCACGTCTCGCTGGCCGGCTGGCAGTTCCTCTTCCGGGACTTCCCGCTGGCGTTCTCTGCGCTCTTCTTCGCCGTCCCTGCCGGGCGCTGGATCAAAGAGCGTCTCGAGGCTGCCCGGCGCCGCACCCGCAACGATCGGCGCCGCCTGCTGGGCCGGATCTTCGCCGGCAGCGGCGCGCGGCCACGAGAAGAGTTGGCGCCGACGCCCGAGCTGGGCGCCATTCTCGATCGGGAGCTCGTCTCACTGGGCGGAGACATCGCCCCCGAGCCCGACGATCGGGGGCGGGTTCTCTACACCTTCCCGCGCATCGCGCAGGAGACCGCCGCCGTGGCCGAGGCGCGGGCGGCCGCGCCGAGCGCCGAACGAGACGCGGGCCTGGTCGTGTTTTCGTCCGCCGAGTGAGGCAGCGCCGGGCGGCGCTATGCGCGCGCGGCACGCACCCGTTGCCAGACCGCGTAGACCGCCGCTCCCGCCAGCAGCGTCCCCACTCCCGCCGCGCTCTCGATCGGCCGCTCGCGCACCGACAGCACGATCATGAAGGTCGACAGCGCGAGAAACAGCAGCCCGGTCATCGGCCAGCCGAGCGCGCGGTGCGGGCGCGCGGCGTTCGGCTCTCGCCGGCGCAACACGAAGGCGGCCAGCACCGTCACCGTCGTGTTCAACGTCAGCGTGAAGCCGACGTAGACGAGGATCGGATCGAACGCCGCGGTCGCGGCGGCGCCGATCGCCAGGACGCCCTGCAGGGCGACCGCCCAACTGGGTGCGCCGCGGGCGCTGGTGCGCCCGAAAGCGCCGAAGAAGAGGCCGTCCTCGGCCATGGCCAGGGTCACGCGAGGGCCGGAGAGCAGCATGGCGCTCACGAACCCGGCCAGCGCCAGGGCGACCAGCGACGACAACAGCGTCGCGCCGCGCGCGCCGAACAGGGCCAGCGCCGACACGTGGGCGACCTCGACCTGTCCCGCGAGCGCGCTGGCCGGTGCCGACCAGAGGAACACGGCGTTGAGGGCCAGGTAGAGCGCGGTCACCAGGCCGGTTCCGAGCGCCAGCGCGCGCGGGAGGGAGCGCCCCGGATCGCGCAGCTCGCCCGCCATGAGGCCCGCGCTGTTCCAGCCGGCGTAGGCGTAGGACACGTAGACCAGACCGACGGCCACGCTCCCGGCGGTGGCGATCGGTGCCGCGCCACCGGCCGCGACAGCGCCCATCGCTCCCGCGGTCAGGCGGCCCCAGTCGCCGCGGCCGGACTCCAGTGCCAGCGCGATGAAGGCGACCGCCAGCGCCACCACCAACCCGGCAAGCAGCGTCTGCAATCCGGCGCCGAACCGCACGTGGACCATGTGCACGATCGTGAGAGCGACGAGCAGCAGCAGCGCGGCGGCCTTCGGCGGCGCCCACGGCACCACCGCGTGCAAGTACTGACCGAACCCCAGCGCGCCCGCCGCGGTGGGCGCGGCGAATCCGACGAAGAGGGAGATCCAGCCGGACAGAAATCCGGGAGCGCGGCCGAATGCGCGCGAGATGTAGACGTACTCGCCGCCGGCGCGCGGCATCATCGCGCCGAGCTCGGCGTAGACGGCCGCACCGCAGAGGGCCAGCAGGCCGGCCACCGCCCAGACCGCCAGCACCAGCGGCGGCGAACGAAGCGACGAGAGCAGGACGCCGGTCGTGGTGAAGATTCCGGTGCCGATCATGCTGGCCACCACCAGCGCCGCGGCGTGGACAGTTCCCAGCTGGCGCGTGGTCGCCACGCTCCTTGCTATCTCGCCGCGCGCGCCGACACAACCGCGCGCGGGAGCGTTGAAACGAACCGGGTCGGAGGCCAGCGTCCGACCTTCGCACTCTGTTCGCGCGGTGGCGCACGGGTCAAGTTGAATCCGAGACTAAGATGCCGGGCGGGATGGCCAGCGAGGAGACCGACCGCCTGTTCGTCGTTCCGCCCGCTGAATTCGTGGCGGCGCGGAAGGCCCTGGTCAGCGCGCTCAAGGCGGCCGGGCGGCGCGCGGAGGCGGCCGCGATCGAGAAGCGTCCACGGCCGTCTGTGTCGACCTGGGCCACCAATCAGGTCGCCCGGCGCGAACCGGAGCTGATCCGCGAGCTCGGCGAGGTCACTGCGCGTCTGCGGGCGGCCGGCGGTCCGGACTATGCGGAGGCCATCGCCCAACACCGCGCGGTGCTGAAGACTCTGCGCGCGAAAGCGGAGGAGGTGCTGAGCAGGGCGGGGCTTCGGGCGGCGCTTCCGGCGCTGGCGCAGGTTCTACAGAATTTGCGCGCCGGGATGGCCAGCGCGCAGGCGAGGCCGCTCGTCGCGGCGGGGCAGCTCATCCAGGACATCGCCACGACAGAAGAAGCGAGCCCGTTCGAGAGCGCGGAGGCGGTCACCTGGGCAGGCGAACGGCCCCCTCCCGGCCCGTCCGCGGCGGCGGACGAGAGCACCGAAGGTGAAGGCCAACGCCGCGATACCGAAGGGGCGCGAGATCGAGACCGCGAACGCCGCGACACCGAGGGGGCGCGCGATCGAGAGCGCCAGCGCCGCGAAGCCGAGATCCTGCGCGAGAAAGAGCGTGAGCGCCGCGAACAGAGAGCCACGCTGCAACGAGAGGCGATGCGCCTTCGGTCCAGCGTCGAGGCGGCGGAGGCCGCCCGCGACGAGGCGGAGGCCGCGCGCGACGCGGCGGCGGCCGCCCGCGACAAGGAAGAGGCAACTCTCGCGGCCGCCCGCGACGCCGTCGCCGCCGCCGAAGCCCGCTTGGCCACCGCGCGCGCCACGCTCGAAGAAAAGTCCTCTCAGCTCAGCCGCGCGGAAGCGAGCCTGGCCGCCCTCGACTGACGGGCCGGGATATTCGACGCTGACCTCAGCCTCGGTGAGCCGGCGGGCGACTGTCGCCGAAGTTTGCGCGGACGGCGAAGATTGGAAAGCGGGCGATTGTGGCCCAGGTTTGCGCGGACGGGCGGCGCCGGGACGTCAGCGGTGGATCACGGCCGGTGACGGTCGACCGAGCGCTTGGCCGGCGCCGCTTTGCACGACGCCGCGATCCCTTGTCCCACCTCCTCCACCAACCCACGCAGCCAACGGTGGGCCGGCGACGTCGCCGTTCGCTCGTGCCAGACCATCTGCACCATCGCGCCCGGGACGTCGATCGGCATCTTGAGCAGCTGGAGCGGCAGCCTGCGGGCCATCGGACGCGCGACGACCTCGCTCAAGGCCGCGACATAGTCCGTCGTCGCGAGAATCGGCGGGACCAGCAGGAAGTGCGACAGGCGCAACCCTACGGTGCGGCTCAACCCGCGCAGCGCGAGGGCGTCGTCGACGACGCCGCGGGCATCGGGCTCCTGCGAGACCACCACGTGCGAGAGCTTGGTGTATTGCGCGAGCGTGATCCTTCCGCGGACGAGCGGGTGCCCCTTGCGGGCCACGAAGAGGAAGCGGTCGGCAAAGAGCGGCGCGGCGTCGTGTCCAGCGGGGAGGCCGCGGTTGAAGCCGAGCACGAGGTCGGCCTCGCCGCGGGCCAGGTCTGTTGGCACGAAGTGCTCTTGCCAGGCGCGGACCTGCAGGCGCACGCCGGGGGCCGCGCGCTGGAGCCGCGCCAGGAGTCCGGGCAACACCGCGAAGGCGACGAAGTCGTTGGTGGCGATCGTGAAACCGCGGGCGGCGGTGGCCGGCTCGAAGGCTGCAGGCGGTTCGAGCCCCTGCGCGAGGGCCAGCAGGGCCGAGCGGAGCGGCTCCGCCAGGGCCAAGGCGCGCTCGGTGGGCGCCATGCCAGCCCCCTTGCGCACGAGGAGCGGATCGCCGAGGAGCTCGCGAAGGTGAGCGAGCGCGTTGCTGACCGCCGGTTGGGAGAGCCCGAGACGCGCCCCGGCGCGGCTCACGCTGCGCTCGCTGAGGAGCGCATCGAGGACCGGCAGCAGGTTCAGGTTCAGGGCGGATATATTCATGGCGCGAATATAGACCATCAAAAGCATCCATTTGTCGAATAGATGCTGGGTGCCCATAGTTGCCAGTGAAAGGACACCTCACATGATCAACAACAGCGAAACCTCCGCCGCCCCCGCCTCTGCCACCGCACTCCCCTTGGGGGCCGCCGCGCCTGCACGCGCCAGGACCTGGGACATCGATGGCTCTCACACCAACGCCGGCTTCAAGGTCCGGCACCTCATGGTCTCGCACGTCCGCGGTCACCTCGGGCCCGTCACCGGCACGGTGGTCATCGACGAGCAGGATCTCGCGCGATCGCAGGTCGACGTGAGCATCGACGCCCGCGGTATCGACACCCGGGATGCCAAGCGTGACGAGCACCTGCGCAGCGCCGATTTCTTCGACGTCGCCGGCAACCCGACCGTCACGTTCCGCTCCACCCGCGTCGAGGCACCGTCAGGCCTGGGTGGCGACCTGCGCGTCGTGGGCGACCTCACGATCCGTGGCGTGTCACGCCCCGTGACGCTCGAGGTGGAGGGGTTGCCGCCCGCCATCAAGGACCCCTGGGGCAATGCCCGTCGCGGCATCAGCGCCCGTGCGCGCATCAGCCGCAAGGAATGGGGCCTGCAGTGGAACATGGCGATCGATGCGGGCGGTGTGGTCGTCGGTGACGAGGTCACCATCGAGATCGAGGCCGAGATCGTGGCCCGTCCCGCTTGATCTGCCCGGTCGTACGCCCACCGCTTGGCGGACGCTGAAGTGGGCTACGATGCGGGGTACGCCGACCGAGGACCACCCGGGCGGCGCAGAGGCGGCGTGATGGCAGCGACCACGAAGAAAAGAGTGAGCCCCAAGCGCGCCAGCCCGAAGCGCGCCAGCCCGATGCGGGCCCGAAGGAGCAAGCCGGCCAAGAGCGCGCCGAGACCGGCCAGGGAGATCCCTCCGGTCTTCAGGCCGGTCGTGGACGCCTTGGCCGACATCCACGGCGTGAGTCGCCGGCGGATGTTCAGCTCGGAGAACAGCTTCGCCGTGAACGGTAAGGTCTTCGCCATGCTCGTTCGGGGCGCGCTGGTCGTGAAGCTCCCGCGGGATCGCGTCGATGCGCTCGTCGACGCGGGGAAGGGCGAGCGCTTCGATCCCGGACACGGACGGCTCATGAAGGAATGGCTCGTCGTCGAAGCCGGAGGGCTGCCCTGGGTCGCGCTGGCCAAGGAGGCGCATCAGTTCGTCAGGCGCGGGAAGCAGTCCTAGCCGCCTCCGCCATTGCGGCGGCGCCTGAGATCCGAGAGGTCCGCTCCAATCACGGCACGCTCACCAACTCGGCGGTCCGCCGGAAGAGCTCGATGTTTTTGGGAACCGAGTCCGCGCTGAGCGTGACGACCACGATGCCGCCCTCTGGTTTCACCGCGATGTCGAGCCATCCGGGCGGGAGCCACCGCGAGCTTGCCGGAAGGTAGGATGGCTCGGCCTCGCCGACGAACACCCGGGAAGCACGACATTGGAGCATCCAAGACAGCGCCGCAGGAGACGGCTCCTTGGGGCTCCGCAAGAGCACCCTGGTCCCGATGACTTGGGTAGTTCCGTCACACGTATTTCGTGTGTAGTGGGCCTCCACTTTCAGCACCGTGCTCGGTTGCAGAATCCGGAGATTGTCTCGCCAAGCCATGGCGTTCTCGCACGGGTTTGTCGCGACCGGGGCGATGGACGTGCGGGGAGACGGACCTCCCGCGCAGGTCGACGCGCAGAGCGACACCGTCACCACGGCCGAGATGGGCCATCGCCCCTTCCTTCGACCGCCCGCCTCGGCTCCAGTTCTCATGGCGAATCCGCCCGTATTCTACGCCGCCTGGCAGGGACGGTTACGATCCGTATGAGCCATGCGTTACGCAATCGCGGAGCTCGTAGATTGCAGGGCTCGAAAAACCGCCAGCCGGCATCCCCGATCTCCGCGGCTCTGATTTTAACGCGGATTTAATCCGCGACGTTGCTACGGTCCGCCTCGACCGGGCTCCATTCGATCCGGTCGAGAAAGGACCGAATGAAGTTGCACGCTCGCTTCAGGGCCGCCGTTCTCGCCGGGGTTCTCGCTCTCTTGGCGCTCTCCGCTGGACTGCCGAGGGAGGCACACGCCGACGCCTCGGGGACGACGGCGGTGGCGGGCCCCGATCTCGCCGCGCGCGTGGCTGACCTCGAGGCCTACGTGACCAACGGGACGCCGAGGACTCTCATCAGCCCGGGGCCGGGGCACAACGCCTGGATGATGACCTCCACGGCGCTGGTCCTCTTCATGACCTTGCCGGGCCTGATCCTGTTCTACGGCGGCCTGGTTCGGCGGAAGAACGTGCTCTCCGTGATGGCCCAGTGCTTCGGCTGCGCCGGCGGCGTCACCATTCTATGGTTTCTCGTCGGCTACAGCTTGGTCTTCGCGCCAGGCGGCCCGCTGATTGGGGGCTTCAAGTTCGCTCTTCTGAGGGGCGTGACCTCCGCGCCCAACCCCGACTACGCGGCATGGATCTCCCACAACCTGTTCTCGATGTACCAGCTCATGTTTGCCATCATCACGCCCGCTCTCATCGTCGGGGCCATCGCCGAGCGGATGAAGTACTCGGCGATCATGGTGTTCATCGTGGCGTGGATGTTCGTCGTCTACTTTCCCCTCGCGCACATGGTCTGGGGGATCGACGGCTTGATGAACGGTGTCTGGAATCCCAAGGCCGGCATCAAGGCCATCGACTTCGCCGGCGGCACGGTCGTTCACATGTCCTCCGGCTGGTCGGCCTTGGTGCTCTGTCTGATCCTCGGCAAGCGCAACGGCTTCGGCAAGCGCGCCTTCCTCCCGCACAGCCTGGTCCTCACCGTCGTCGGTACGGGAATGTTGTGGGTCGGGTGGTACGGATTCAACGCCGGGAGCGCGCTGGCAGCGGACGGCATCGCCGCCAATGCATTCACCGCGACCACACTGGCCACGGCGGTCGCCGCCACCGTTTGGCCAGCGATCGAGTGGATGGTGCGAGGGAAGCCGACCGTGCTCGGTTTCTGCTCCGGCGCCGTGGCAGGTCTCGTCGTGATCACGCCGGCTGCCGGGTTCGTGACACCGGCGAGCGCGGCGCTCATCGGCCTGCTGGCGAGCGTCGTCCCTTATCTCGCTTGCAGCAAGCTGAAGGCCTTCTTCAATTACGATGATGCGCTCGACACCTTCGGTGTCCACGGGGTCGGCGGTACCTTGGGGGCGCTCCTGACCGGCATCTTCGCCTCCTCCGAGGCCAACGCGAACCTGAACACCAACCTCGCCGGTGTCGTCGGGCGAACGCTCTGGCTCGAGCAACTCAAGGCGATGGGACTGACGGTTGGTCTCGCGGTGGTGGCAACGGCCGTGCTTGCGCTGGCGATCAAGGCGGCACTCGGATTGCGACCGTCCACCGAGGCCGAGGAGCAGGGGCTCGACGGAACGGATCACGGAGAGAACGGCTACCACCCCGAAGAGGGCGGCTATCACGGAGCAGAGGAGTCCGTTTCCACCGGTGCGCCGGCTCCCGCGCTTGCCAGCACCAGCAGCTGAGGTGCCCCCGCGAGGAGGATCGAAGCGATCATACGACCGCCCGCAGGGCCCGTAGGGCCGAGAGATCGGGGGGATGCGGTCAGCGACAAGAAGCAGTGGCAATTCGCCCGCTCGTCGACGATACAATCGCTGCTCCGTGCGCAGGCTGTTGCCGACGATCGGTACGTTGATCGCGTTCATCGGATGCTCGGCACACCGCGCCTCGCCTCCCACGTCTCAGCCAGTCGAAGAGATGCCCACCGCGGAGGAGTGCGCCGCTCATATGGAGCCGTTCGAGAATGCGCGCTGGGACACCCCGCTCGACTGTTCGGAGTTTCATCAACCTCAATCACTTCCGTCCGAGGTCTTCGAAGCGAGCCAGCTCGATTGCGACCTCAGGGAGGAGTTGCGCGCCTACGTGGCGCCTCGGCGCTCGTGTGCCGTCGCGGAGGACTGCGTTGTCGTACCGACGGACTGCCCCTTCGGCAGCGGCATCTCCGTCGCTCGGTCCGAGGCAGAGGGGATCAAGCAGAAGGTCGAGGCGCTGTCCCGCCAATATGCGGCCAAGTACGCCTGCGGGTCCCAGCGCCTTGCGACGACTGGGACGACGACCTGCAGGCACGGAAGGTGCGTGGACGCCCATTCGAAGTGTTTGCCGAAACGGATGTGGTAGTCGTGGCGGCGGCCTCGCTCGATCGTGCCTTCACGCCCTGTTGGAGTTTCACGGACGGGACGTGCGTTCTCTGGTGTGATTCGACGCAACCCTGTCCGACGGGTAAGGGTTTTCCGGATCTTTCTTCCATCATCGAGCAGCAGCTGCCAGACCTGCTTCGACAACTTTGTGGTTCAACTCAGCGAGGAGATGTAGCCGCGGGCCGGAACCGCTCTTGGTGACCTGCAGACGCGATCCAGGACCAAATCGGACGACGGTGTTGCTGCATCGCCATGCTTGTTTCTTGGCTTCGACTGCTGCTGTGGGAACAGCCGTTGCTGGAGGGTCGACAGTCCTGGCGCTGCGGGCTCGGACGCACGACCTTTTGGTCGGCATGGCCTTGGCAACGGGGGGCTCGCACAACTCCCGCGCTTGCCGCGACCTAGGCAAAAGGCGATAAATAGGCGCTTCCGAGGCGTGGGGTTGGCAAGGTCTGCTTGGAAAGCAGCGAGCAGCCGCCGCGGCTCGACTCTTTGCCTGAGGTGCCCGGTATGGAAACCAAATCCAAACGTACACGGTATCTGCAGTGGCTCTCGATCCTGGCGGCGTCCGTTGCGTCGGCACCGCTGGCCGCCGCCGCCAATGGCGCCCCGAACGCGGGGCTGCGGCGGTTCGATTTCCCGGACGGCTCAGGAGCGGTGGGCCTCGCCGCCGGCTGGCAAACCAACGCCACCACCGCCACCCGCGGTATCACGCTGATCGGGCCGGGGGACGAGCGGGTGCTCATCCGGATCACGTTCTCGGTGTTGATGCCGAACAATCCCCTGGCCCGATCGTCGGGAGGCCAGATGTTGGTCGCTCCGCCGTCGCCTCCGGTGAATGCCCTCGGCGTCCTCGCCCCGGAGCTCAATCGCACCAGCGCCATGCACGGCGGCCCCCAGATGACGTTCGACAGCTTCGTGCAGCGCGCGCCGGTCCCCTCTTCGATACCGCGGGGCAACGCCGCGATGGTGACTTACGGGGTCACCGAGACCACTCCAGCGGGCGGCCAGCGGCACTACCGGGCGCTGGCCCGCATCGAGACGGGCCCGGCGCCGAAGCCGGGCGTATGGATCTTGCGGCTGACCGAAGCCCGCGCGCCGGACGCTGAGTTCGATCGGGATCTGCCCGTCCTGCAGGCCATGATGACGTCTCTGCAAGTCGATGCTCGATTGGGCGGAGGGCCCAACAACGGCGGCGGTCGGGCGAACCGACACGACCAGATGATGGCCCAGCGTGAGGCGAACGATCGCCGGCGAAAGCTGATGAAGCAGCGTAGCCAGCTGGCTGCCGACCGCACGGCGGACATCAAGAACCGGTCGGCGGGATATCAGAAGAACAACGACGACGCGGTCGAGGTGCAGCGTGGCACGCGCGCCATCGAGGATACCCGGACGGGCAGGCGGGCCGACGTCAACCTGGGCGACTCGGATCAGATCACCGACGGTTTGAACCGCAACGATCCCGATCGCTACCGGCAAATCAAGCTGCGCGATCAGTAGGGCGCCTCGCGCCGGCGGGGGCGATCGGCGGGACGCGCTATGGGGCCGAGGGGATGGGGGATTGGATCAGGAACTACAGACTCAGACTCCTAAAATGCGTGCGCCTGAACTGCTTTTCGGCTGCACCCACCATCGAGTGAGTAGAGCCCCATCTGCAAGCCGCCTATCCGTCGTCGAGAAATTGGAAGCCGCATCAACGACTTACCTTCGTGGAGCTGAA
>CAVRRT010000030.1:0-4168 GCA_963723305.1 uncultured Pseudomonadota bacterium | reverse complement strand
CTCCTTCACCTACAGTGGCGGGACCGCGCCGGCATCGACCGGCTTCCCTTTTATGCCCTGGCTGGGCACCCGAGGCGCTTATTCAGTTGTCAGATGGTCTGTCGGCTCGTCGGTCTGCCCGGCCAGCCGGCTGATTCACCCGGCGTGATCGCCGGGATGTCAACGTGTCAGCTTCAACCATCCCGACGGCTCGCCTGTCAAGCGGCCGGTTGCTGGCTTGGGCACCAGGCGACGCAGCTTCGAAACGGGCTGGCGTGGGCACGTAAAGGCCTGGAATCGTCCTCGTCAGGGGTCACTTGGGCGTCCAGTGGGGTACTCCGAAGAATAATCCGTCGGCGATACCCAGGCGGTAGACCAAGAACAGGCCACAAGAGAGGCTCAGCGCTCCGGTCACTTTTTGCATCAGGCGCTCGACGGAGCCGAACCTCCGCGAGGCCGCAGCCAGCGGCAGCATCATGGCGGTCGTCAGGATCATCATTCCGAGAACCGTGCCGGCGCCGAAGATGGCCAGATAGACAACCGCCCAGGTGGTTTTTCGAATTGTCGTGAGCACCAAAAGCGCGATGGCGGCAGAGCCGGCCAGGCCATGCACCACCCCGATCGCAAGGGGTCGCCATGTCGCTCCGGACGAACATGGCGCCGGGCTGTGGGCCGCGTGGGCCACTCGCCGCGCTCCACCGCTGAGATTCAGCGCGCCCAGGAGAATCAGCATCGCCGCGACAGCCATCTCCAGGAACAGACCGAGGCGCGGCGGAATCACGGCCCCGAACAGGATGATCGCACCACCGACGACGAGGACGGTCGCGGTATGACCGAGCCCCCAGAGGGCCCCGACGGCCATCGCTGCCCGAGGGGAACGCTCTCGGCAGACGATGGTAGTCACTGCCACCACGTGATCGGCGTCGGTGGCGTGACGCATTCCGAGAAGGAAGCCGAGCGCCAGCACCGCCAGCGGAGTCATCGTCACTGCACTCCCTCCATCAGTGAGAACCGGACGGGCACCTCGACCACGCTGTGCACGGGCTGGCCACCCCTGCGCTCAGGCTCGAAGGTCCACCTGTGGACGGCGTCGAGAGCGGCGTGGTCGAGGAGCGGGTGACCGCTGCTCTTGCGCAATGAGATGGCGGACGGCGTTCCGTTCACCTCCACCGCGACGATCAAGGTAACGACTCCTTCTTCGCCTCGCCTTCGGCTGGTGAGCGGATAGTCCGGCTTCGGATTGCTGCGGTAGCGGGGTTTCGCGGTGACGACGTTCCCGTTGCTCTCGAGGGGGCGTGTCGCTGCTGGCGCCCGGGAGACCGTCAGCGAAGTCGTCGGCGCGGTGGTGACGGGGACGGGCGTGACTCGAACGAGGGCTTCAGTCCCCTCCGGTGAGATGGACCTGGCCGGTTCGCTCAGAATGGCCACCTCTTGCCGATGCGATACGACGCGGCGCTTTGAAGGAGTCGGCGCGGGATTGCTTACCGACGGAGGGCTCGATCTCGGCGCCGCATCGGCGATTGGATCGGGTTTGGCGGCGACGGCGACGAGCTCTATTTCGACAGTCTCAGGAGGAGGTACGACCTTCGCGGTCGCCAGGTGCGAAAGCACCGCCGCGGCGACCCCGAAGATCGCTGCATGACAGAGCAGCGCAGCAAGCATGCTGAAGGTCAGTCGCATGATTCATCCATGCCGGCGTCAGAAGTGAGCCGTGAAGCTGCCCCGCACCTGAAATGGCTCGACCGGGTGAATGTGAAAGTCGTTCACGGCTGCGGTCTCCACATACGGCCCGGTCGTACCGGTAATGGAGGTCGGTAGGCGAGACGGGTAGTAGTAGGCGATATCGTCGGCCTTCGAGTCGAACATGTTCAGAATCGCGGCGCTGATCTCGTAGCGGCTGAAGCGATAGCCGACCAGGGCGTTGACGATGGTCGACTCGGGTTGGCGCTCGGTATCGTCCTCGATGATCGGCTGTGAGCTGAAATAGCGCAGCCGCACGCCGGCGAAGACCCCGCTCGGCGCTTCGACGATGGCCGCGGCCGAGATGACGACGGGGATGGAGTTGGCGATATAGAGGCCGGAGGTGCCCGTGGCGGTCTCCTGCGGATCGAGGTAGCGGGCGTGGGCGAACGTAAAGTCCGCGGTCAGCGTCAACCAACGGGTCGGCTTGTAGAAGTTCGCCCACTCGAAACCGTACCGCCGGCTCGGCCCGTTGGCGTCCGTGTCACCCGAGTCACCGTCGAAGGTCAGCTCGGAGCTCGATTGGAGGACGTAAAAAGCGAGCGTGGTCACCAACCCTGGCACGATCGAGGTTCGGGTCCCGACCTCGGCCCCTTTGGTGCGTACCAGCAACGGCACCTGCCCTTGCGCGGCGCCCGTCGAATCCTGGGTGATGGTCACGCCGCGCGCGTCGTTGCTGTGAAATCCCGAGCCGACGTCGAGATAGAATTCCGTCTTCTTCCAGGGACCGAACACCAAGGTGGCCTTGGGGCTGAAGATGTGGTCGAGGTCGCTTCCCGAGTTCGCGGAGTTGGTCGTGCTGTCGACGTCGATGAAGTAACCGTCAAAGCGAGCGCCGATCTCGCTCTTGAGCCAGGGGGTCCATTGCACCTGGTTGTTGGCGTAGACACCGGCCTTGGCCTCCTCGATGTGATCGTAGATCTCGACCGACACGACCTGTCGCTGGTAGGTGTGATTGAGGCCGGAGTCGGGAATGTAGTCGTTGCGCAGCTGCACGCCGGCGGTGTTTTCGACCTTCTTTCCCCACCAGGCGCTCTCCCAGACGTGTCTCAGCTCACCGCCGGTGACGAAGCGCCTATCGACCTGCTCGAACTGATCGGTGTTGACCGGGCTCTGCAGATCTTCGAGGGCGTAAGTGAAGTCGGACCAGAGATTCAGTTGATAGTAGAAACCGTAGAGCAAGAGCTTGGTGACGGCGTCGTCGCCGCGTCGGGTCCAGTCGAACGACAGCGAGTCCTTGCCGGTTCTGCCGCCGTCAGTCGGATCGAGGGCCCCGAACCGCGTGATGAGCCCTTCGTCGATGGCTCGCTGGGCGACCTGATCCGTCGAGTGCCACTGCGGCGCCCAGTAGAGGTTGCCGGTGACGTTGTACTCGTCACGTCCCTGGTCCAAGTGGTAGCGCAAGAGCGCGTTGTAGCGGTTGGAGTTTTCCGGCAGCACCCATGGTCCGTCGTAGTGGTTGTATTCGAATGCATAGAGGAGACTGCCCGGCCCCAGCTTCGGGCTCTCGGCGAGGAGCGCGCGCGCGTAGCCGAACATCCCGATTTGCATGTTGGCGATCCCCTCGGGGAGCGTGTTCACGAGGTGGATGTTCGCCGCGCCGGCTCCCGAGAAGTCGCCCACTTCGGGGTAGAACGGTCCCTTCTTGAAGTCGATCTCGTCGACCAGCTCGGGGATGAGGAAGTTGAGGTCGGAGTACCCCTGCCCGTGCGCATGGCTGGGGAGGTTCACCGGCACGTCATCGACCGAGAACGCGAAGTCGGTGCCGTGATCGAGATTGAACCCGCGCAGGAAGTACTGGTTGGCCTTGCCGTCGCCGGAGTGCTGGGTGACCACCATCCCCGGCACCGTTTCCAGCAGCTCACCCCGGCGGAGGATCGGCAGATCCGCCAGATCGACCTCGCCGACGGCGCCCTGCGAGGCGCTGACCGCGTTTCCCAACAGATCCTCCGCCCGCCCGCGCACGACGACCTCCGGCATCTCGACCGCGGCGGGCGGCGGCTGCGATGTGATGGCAGCGGCCGGGGACGGAATCGGGGTGACGGCCGCTCCAGCCGCCGGGGGAATGGGCGAGGTTTGCGGCGAGCCGGCGTCCTGCGCCCGGAGCGAGGGCGCACGAGAGAGGACAAGAATCGTCGCCACGAACGCAGCGCCGAGGTGCTGGTCTCTTTTCATCGTTCGTAGCACGAAAGTTCACAAACGTAGCCCTCATAGCACGCCTGTGAAAAATTGTGCTACCCGAAAATAGGTCGATCACTGCCGCCGCCGCCGCGCACGTCGTCGCCGAGTTGGTGCTGGCGCTCGCTGAGCACCAGCTCCTCTTTCATCGCGCCGTCAACCCGAGCCCGCGCTGGCGAGCCACGGAAGGCCGGTCAAACCCCCGTGACCTTCCTGGGCGATGGGCCGCTCAGTAGCGGTAGTGGTCGGCCTTGTAGGGGCCTTCCTTGGG
>CAVRRT010000029.1:0-18716 GCA_963723305.1 uncultured Pseudomonadota bacterium | reverse complement strand
ATTGCGCCTAGCCGCCGTCGTTCCCTCCGTCTAACGTCTTGCCGTTCAGCGGCCTGGTTCTGAGCGTGAGCGAGGACCAGGACCGCTGCAACGGCCGGTTCGGCAGCTCACTGGCGCCGTCTTCCGATGATCATCGCGAGCACGCCCCCGAGCAGTAGAAATGAAACGACTTGAGCGACATGTCTTGACCCCGGTACTAAATCGGAAAAGAGCATCGGCAGTGATGCCAGAGTCATTACGCACACGGTCACAATGTCTCTTCGGTCGTCGCCCCTCTTGATCCCGACGATCACAGTCGCGCCACCGAAAACCAGAATTGCTCCAAGGAGCACTCCCATTTTGTCGCCCCCCCGTCTGCCGGACGATACTGCCGTTCAGCGGCGAACGGGAGAGGGAGCGAAGCGACCGACCAGTTCGTCCGACTGCAACGGCGGGTTCTGCAGCTTCACGTCGCTGTGGGTCGCCAGGCCTCGGAGAAATCCGGACCCCGCCGCCGTCTTGAGTGCTCGTCGGTAATCGGGCGATCGCATCGGTGGACAGGCGACCACCGCACGACAGCAGGCTGCGGCCACAGCACGTGGAACCCGGCTGTCAGCGAACCAGGACGGCGTAGAAGCAGGCCGTCATCGCGCCGACGAACACCACCGAGATAACCATCATCACCGCGATCAGCCGATCACGCCGCTGGCGCCTCGGATCGCGACTGCGACGGTGACGGTGACGGAGGCGGCGATGTCGGTTCGAAGATTGGTTCGAGGGTTCCGCGTAGGACGCGAACCACTCTTCCGACTGCGCGTCTACATTGGCGGTCTCGGTCGATGGTAGTTCCATTCGGGCTTCCGCTGGACGAGCTGGGAAAGTACCACGACCATGTAACGCGAAGGATGGCTTCCTACAACGTCGACGTCAGCCTCGTCTGCCGAACGATCACGCGTTCAGCGGCGGCGCGCAAGCGCCGTCCGCTGCAACGCGCAGTTGGGCAGCACGCGCTGACCTAAAGGCAAGACGAGCAGGCGGGCACGCACTTGAAGTCGCCGAACAGACAGGCCGGGCCGTTGAAGCTTGCCTCGCTTCCATCGCCCCACACGTTCCCGTTATCGCGGCCGAGACAGCCGAGGGGCGAAAGGCTAACCGCGCTGCCGTCCCATGACGTGTCTTGGGCGCCCAGCTCGACGAAAACACCATCGAAGCTGGCGGCAACCGGCTGGGTGGTGCAACTCGCCAGGCCTGCGTCTGTGTCGGTGGATGACCCCGGACAGATCAGGTCCGAAAATGTGCAGGGCGCGGACGTCGGGACGATGACACCCCCACCTTCAGCGCTTACGAACTGCCAGGCACAGGTCGCGCAGCTGTGTCCGCTATCGCACCACTCTACGTCGATGGAGTTCATTGGCTCGACGACTCCGACCAATGGCTGAACGCACGCGCCGATCGTGGCCATCGCGCCACCCGCCCCGGCCGCGCCTCCGGCGCCGGCCGCCCCGGCGGCGCCGCCCGTCCCGCCGGCGCCAGTCGTCGTCGCACCACACGCCGAGAGCGCAGTCAGTAAAGCGACGAAGGGAACGCGAAGTCGAACGTCAACGGGGATCAAAGTACTCATTCGTCTGCCCAACGATGCTGGCGTTCAGCGGCGGACGCAAGAGGGAACGCAGCGACGACGCGCCCGTCCGTCTGCAACGCCGGGTTGGGCAGCGTTTCCTGTTGCCAGCAACCCCTCAAAGTGGGCTGTACGCGGCGCGAGTTACCTCGGCAAGGCGATCGACGACCGCTGCAGCCGCGCGCACGAGAACATCACCTCCCACCTGCCCGCGAACAACCCACTTCTCGCGATCTTCTTGCACCGCCTTTAAGACTCCGGGAGCGCCGTTGAGGGCGTCGGTGATCGCCGAGCTAAGTTGGGTCCAAAGCGGTTCCCGACGTATGAACTCGGCGACGTGAATGAACACGCTCCACGGCCAGTCTTGCCCCGCAACGAGGTTGGCTCCGACTCCGAGAATGTCTTTCTCGTCCGTCACGCGCTCCCATTCCTCCAGCACCTCTTCGTCTAGAGGTTCAATCCGTCGAACCAGGATCTCGGTCATCGCTCTTCACTCCCGACGACTGCCCAGCGCTTTGCCGTTCACCGGTGAACGCCGACGGTCGCGTGCAAGCGTACCATGACCGCAAGGAGCCGCGGGCGCAGCCCGTGGCGTCGCGGCCCGAGTTCGCATCCAAGCGAGCGGCGCAGGCGTTCATCCGCTGCAACAGCTGGTTCGGCAGCGATCACAGGTTGCGGCTAATGAACGTGATGTCTTCGTCAACTCGGCGCCAAAGGACCCGCCCCGTCGCCTCTGAGTTGACCATGATGCCACCCTCAGGCGCATTCCACTCCAGCGCCTCGACGCTTCCCGGGATCAGAACGGCAACCACGTAGGCTTCAACGGGACTCGATTGAAACGTGACTCGGACGATGTCGCCGGCCACGACCCCCTCGCCGGACAAATACTTCAACGTCGCCGCCACCGTTCGAAGGGCGTCACCATGTCTGCCGAACGATACTGCCGTTCAGCGGCGGCCGCGAGAGGGAGCAAAGCGACCGATGCGGCCGTCCGGCTGGAACGGCGGGTTAGTACTACTGTGTTAGAAAGTTGACGTAGCGTCTGCCTGCCGTGAGATGGTCTCATGGCGAACAAGGTGAAGATCTCGGAGCAGAACTTCATGGCGTACCTGGAGCGGCTGACGGCCGCGATAGGGCACGCCGACCGACACGAGCCACTGCGCGTGTACTTGGAGGGTCTGCTTCTGCCGGGCGAGCGGAAGAGCGTGGAGCCGATGGCGGCCCGAATCGATCCTCGAAACGTTCGATCGCGGCATCAGTCGATGCATCACTTTGTAGCCTCAGCTCCATGGGACGCGCAAGAAATCATGAAAACGGCGCGCGACTACGCGCTCGAGGAGTTCGCGTATCATGGCGGCGTTGAGGCCTGGATCCTCGACGACACCGCGTACCCGAAGAAGGGGACGCATTCGGTCGGTGTCGGGCGGCAGTACTGCGGCGTTCTCGGCAAACAGGACAATTGCCAGGTCGCCGTGACCTTGTCGCTGGCCAACGAGTTGATGAGCGTGCCTGCTGCGTACCGGCTGTACCTGCCGGAAGACTGGGCCAGCGATCGAGCCCGTCGTCGCGTGGCCGGCGTTCCCAACGAGGTGGTCTTCAAGACGAAGACGCAGATCGCGCTCGACGAGATCGATGGCCTCTTGGCTGACGGCGTGGCGAAGGCTCCGATCGTGATGGACGCGGGCTACGGCCGCGCGACCGAGCTCCGGGATGCGATCGCTGAACGCGGAATGCAGTACGTGGCGGCGATCCGCGAGGAGATGACCGTCCAGTTGCCCGGCCAGAAGGGCGTTCGCGAGCACATCGCGGTGGGCGACCTGGCGCGCGAGCTGCCCAAGTCGGCGTGGCGATCCGTGTGGTGGCGACACGGGACGAAGGGCGAGATGCGCTCGAGATTCGCACTGCTGCGCGTGCGATCGGCGAAGAGGGAACCGGGGCGGCGCGAAGAGCGGCCGCTCGAGTGGTTGCTCATTGAAGCCGTACATCGCGCGACGAACCTCGTCCCATTTCGTGTCGTTCATGTGTCCAACCGACGCCACGGCCATCTGGCTAACGATTTCCCGTTCGGCGGTGGCACGCAAGCGCCGTCCACCGCAACGCGCGGTTAGATGGCCTCACGTTTCGCCCCGACATCGATCAAGCCCTTTCTGCCACCTGCGAGGACCGCCGCCAGCATACATGGCAATAGCCCGTCCATTATCGTTCTCGGGCGCCAGACACCGGTTCGCCCGACCCTGACGTCTTCGCGCGCCAAGAACAACAAGCTGAACCTCGTCTCTGGATCCGATGGGATGAGAAACGCGCCTTCGAGCGCACCTGCTCTTCCACTCTTAGGCAGTATCGATCGCACTGCGTCCATAGGCGACCGGAGATGCACCGTCACTTCTTGCAGATATCCGTTACCAACGATCAGAATCGGTTGAATGTGCGTGGGGTCCCGGAGCGGGTGCAGGTTGAGAGTGATAGACGCAGGAGACTGGCACACCTCGGTCTTCGCCCAGAGCAGCTGCCCCTCACGTTGGGCCACGACAAGGGCGACAAAAGGCCGCTTGGTCCGAGCGCTGCCGCTCCAGACGCGATTTGCGTCGACCCGCACAGCCCAGTCTCCATCGAACACAATCGGCATTTCCGTCAGCACCGCGGTCCCTCTCTGAGTCATCCAACGATACCGCCATTCAGCGGCGGACGCACGCGGGTGCGGTTGCGCCCGTTACCCAACGCGTGCAACTTGGAGGGATGCGCTTATCGAACTCTCTTAAGATTCCAGCATCTGTCTGTCTCACCAGCGCGGCCCTTTTCGCCGTCACCTGCTCCGATTCGAGTCATCTGACCGGAACCGGTGGCGCCGGTGGAAACGCAACTGGCGGCGCGGCCGGAGCAATGAGCACCGGCGCCGGCACTGGCGGAGCCGCCGCGGGCGCCGGCGGAAACGGAACTGGCGGCGCGGCCGGAGCAATCGGCGCCGACGCAGGCGCCGCCGGAGCCGCGCCGCAGCAGTGCGTCGCTTCGCAACCCGTCGAGGCGTGCCCGGCAAACCAGGTGTGTGACCTGGACGCGCCCGGTCGATGCGGGCCGGACTTCATTCTGTTCGGCCATTGCATCGTGACGCCACAAACTTGCGCGATCGATGAAACCCCCGTGTGCGGATGCGACGGAAGGACCTACGCGAACGACTGCTTGCGCCAGATGGCTCAGGAGCAGCTGGATTACTTCGGAGCGTGCCACGACGCGGGTGCTTCCACGAACTGCGGTCCGATGAACTGCGACCCCACGCAGAGCTACTGCCTGCAGATGCAGGATTGGAACGCGTCCGAAACGTACGCCTGCAAGGCCATCCCGGCGGACTGCGCCTCCAACCCCACGTGCGGCTGCATCTGCCCGGACATGTATTGCGCCGGCGACGCCTACCTGTGTGGGTGCTCGGACTCAGACGGTCTCTTCGCGGTAAATTGCGGGTTTGACGGTTGACCCGATCTGCGGCGTCCCGGCGGGGCCGACGGGCGCGCCGATTCGCGCCACCTCTTGCGCGAAGAGACTACGCCGCGCGGCCTCGGCGACGTCGTGGTCGGGCATGAGGCCCGGAACGATCGGTTCGCCGTCGGCCGGTGATCCTCACAGGTGCGGCGTCGCGGTGTACGTGACGTCCAACTCGTAAGGGGTGGGGGCCGGCAGGCGTCTGCCGAGCACGCGCAGCTCGTACCAGCCGGCCTCGCGGGTGATGAGCTCGAGAGAGCTCGCGCCTGCGTCCGCGGGCCCGCTGGCGGCGATCGTCCCGTCGGGGGCGACGATCTCCACCGACATCGTGCCGCCGACGTGGGCCGCCACCGGCCGCAGCTTCGCGCGCAGCGGTTTACGCGCGGCGCACCAGATGCGGCCTGCGCGTGCGGTGCCGTCGGCAGGGACCGGTGGAACATCGAGGTCCTCGGCACCGAAAAATGTCTGGGAGGTCGGCCGCTCGTCGAGGGGGATGGCGCGATCGTGTCCCGGCCGCGAGAAGCAGAGGTACGACTGCCCGCCGCCGTTGACGTTGCTGGGGATGGTGAACGTGGCCCGCCCGCCGCCGTCGGTCCAGATGTCCCCGTGCTTGCCGGTGTAATCCTTGAGGTGGGCGTTGGCGCCGAACGCCGTCTGGCAGGTGATCGTTCGCCGGTTCCAGACGTCCGTGCTGAGCGCGGTCAGCAGCCCCGGACCGCCCAGCCGCTCGGTCACGATGACCCGGGGATCGTTCCAGCGCGTGGTGGTCGAGCCGCTCGCCAGGTTCTCGTGGATCCAGATCAGGTTGTCGATCCATGGCTTGAGCCCATAGCAACCGGGCTCCTCCGCGTAGTCCTTGTGAAAGACGAACGGGTAGCCCTCCGTCGTCAGGATGAAGACGTAGGCCAGGAGCTTGTTGCCGATGATCTGCTCGCCGGGCGACAGGTCGGTGTCCGGGTTGTCGACGAAGGTGACGGCGTTGAACGGATCGCGCGCGGCGTAGCCGGCGCCGTCCATCGCGGTCATGTCGAAGTTGGGGTCGTCGCACATTCCCTGCAGCGCGAAGTGCAGCGTGAAGTCGAAGACGGCCGAGCGCCCGCCCATGCCGCTCCCGTGCGCCCACCAGCCGAGGTTGTCGGGGTCGCCGTCGAAGTACTCCGAGACGCAGAACCGACTCCCCATCGACCGCGCCGTCATCCAGTCGTGGACGAACGAGACCGCCATCCCCTTGGTGTCGTCGACGCGGTAGCCCTGGATGTCCAGCGATCGGGTCAGCCAATCGCCGAAGGCGACCATCCCGTTGCGGGTGTAACCGGGCGGCTGGCAGTTGACGTACACCAGCTCGTCGCCGAACGCGAAGTCGAACTGCGGGACCGGCACCGGATCCTCCGGTCGCCGCGGCGGCGGGCCGCGAAAGCAACCCGCATCCTTGGGGAAGCGGCCCGTCATCGCCTTCCCGTCGGCGGCCAGATAGCGGTAGACGCCGTCGTTGCCGCCGTCCAGCTGATGCATCACCACGTCGAGGTAGACGTCGAGGCCGCAGGCGTGAGCGACGGCGATCGATCTCTGCAGCCGCTCGCGCGAGCCGAAGCGGGTCTCGGTCGAGCCGCACTGGGCCTTGGAGCCGAGATCGTACTGGTCGAAGATGCCGTACCCGTCGGAGGTCGGCGCGTGGCCCCCTTCTGTCTTGCAGACGGGCGGGTAGAGGATCGCCGAGAACCCGGCCCGCTTGAGACCGCCTGCCCGGGCGGCTATCCAGTCGTACCACCAGGGCGCGTCCGGCGTCGCCCGGTCGACTGGCGCAGGGACGGTGACCTTGTTGCCTCCCCCGTCGAGGAAGCGGGCGTGCGCGTGATAGCAGACTCCCATCGTTCAACCGGTGGTCACTGACTCAACCTGTAAAGGTCGACGCCGCCATTGTAGTTCGGCACGTAGATCTCGACCGCCGTCGATGACCGGCGGGTTGAACTTGTTGAACAGGAACGCCACGCCCCAGCGCTGCGAATCCCAGAGGACTCTCAGCGATCCGTCGGCCGCCAGGTGCACGGGGTCATAGACCAGCAGCCGGCCGTTGACCACCCCGGCGTTCGCGTCTCCATAGGGGATGGTGCAGACCAGCAGCGCGGAGTTGGGATCCGCGCCGTTGCTCGACCCCGTGCAGAACCCGCCCGGCATGCCGCCCGGCGGGTTGCCGCGCACGTCGGCGCTGGCGAACTCGTTGCTCTGCGCGATGTACTTGAGCGCGCCCGTCGGGCCCACCGCCCATTTGTGAAGTTGCGCATTCTCGCCCCAGGCGAAGATGGTCCATGAGCTCAACACCGGATCGAAGAACTGGACCGGGGTCATGTGCAGGTGGGCGCTGTCCCCCCAGGGGAAAAAGTTCAAGGTGCGCGGATCGGTCGGGCAAGGATCGACGTTCCCCGGGCTCATCGTCAGAAAGACCGGCGGGGCCGCCAACTTCTTGCAGTTGGTCTTGGGATTTTTGAGATCCGCCACGGTCGTGCCGCCCATGTGCGCAGTCTTGATCGGATAGGCGATCCCGTCCTTGCCGGTGGCGACGCAGACGCCGAGCGGGAAGAGGCAAGCGGGACCGGCGGATCCCCAGTCCTCGTCGGACCAGTTGCCGCTGGCCATCTGGGGGTAGACCAGCAGGACGGGAACTCCCCGCTCGTTCATCTGTGGCTTGAACTTCGCGTGGTCCAGCGACATCCGCATGCTGCCGCCGACCGGTTTCATGGCCTCGCTGGGGGCGCTTTGGCCGGCAAGCTTCATCGCCGCCATCTTCTGCTGGTTCGCGCGTGCCGCGTCGGTCCAGGGGGTCCAATGGTCGACCACCGTCAGGCTGGCCGCCGTCGCGCCCGCCGCCGGAGCGTACTGGACCTTGACGAAGGACTCGCCCCACTGGGTTCGGGCGTCGAAGTCGCCGTTGCCGGTGGTGGCGTACAGGAATCCCTGGTCGTCCGCCGCCAGCCCCTGTCCCCCCATCCAGATCCCGGCGCCCTCCCCCGCCGACATGGCGAGCGCGGCGGCGATGGTGTTGGTCGCGCAGTCGAACGCGAAGATCCAGCCGGCCGCCCGGTTTCCGCTCTCCATCACCGTGCCGGAGGCCCAGAACACGGTCTTGCGCCCGCCCACGTTGGTCAGGACCAGGGCGCTCCGCTGCTTGCGCATGACGCCCGCGTAGGTCTGCCCCTGGCTGCTCCCCTTCACCAGGACCGGCGACCCCACCTGGGACCCGTCCGCGATGTTCAGCACGAAGACGTAGTGGTTGGCGTTCTGCGGGGTCCCGTCAGGCGAGACCCAGGCCACCAGGTACACACGCCCGGTCTCCGGGTCGATGACCCCCGTGCTGAGGACCCCCCACTTGTCGTTGATGCCGTGGCAGTCGATGGTGGGAAAGTCGCCCACGCAGCCGTCCTGCTGGGTCTTGCGCGGACCGGTGGGGGTGTTGCCGACGATCGCCGTGCCGAGGGCCGGAGTGCCGGGGGTCGCCGCGCCGAGGGTGGGATCCTTCTTCCAGAGCTCGGCGCCGGTGTGCGCGTCGACGGCCCGGACCACGTTCGCCATCGACGGCAACACCATCACGTCGTGCTTCGAGCCGTCGGGCAGCTTGACGTTCGGGAAGATCAGCGGCTGCGCCTCCATCCCGCGCGCGTCGCCGTACACCGGGACGATCGTGGCCCGGACGATCCCCTTGCTCGTGACGCTGGCCTGGGTCAGCAGCGTCTCGTGCGGGTTCCATCCGCTCCGGGCGTTGTCCGCGGACCGGGTGAGCCAGGGGACCATCGTCTGCGCCGTGGCCCCGGCGGGCGCCAGCAGGGCGGCCAGCAACGTCGCGGCCCGCACCCCCCATCGAGCGCCGGTGGTCCAGCGAATTCGCTCATGCAGTTTCGTCACCACAAACCCTCCCATCTTCGGACTCCGCGTCGAAGAACGACCGATAGATTAAACCTTCCTGAACGAAACCGAGACGTCACCCGCCGTCGCGGTCGCGGCCGCCATCGCCATCGCCGTGGCGGCCGCAGTCGCAGTGGCCGTGGCCTGGTCTGGACGATTTCCACGAAAGCTGCGGCATCCTCTCCGTTCTAGCAATGGCGATGCTGAACAGCACGGTGTTGGACGTTGCGCTGGGGTTGGTGTTCTGTTGGGGCGCGGTCGCGCTCATCGCCAGCTCGGGGTACGAATCGATCGCGTCGCTTTTCAAGCTGCGCGCGAGCGGGCTCCTGGAGGGTGTCAAGGAGCTGCTGAACGACGACGATTTCACGGGCCTGGCCCTGGCGGTCTACCGGAACGCGCTGGTGAATCCGCGCGATCCGGGGAAGGCGACGACCGAGAGCCAGCTGGTGGTCAAACCGTCGTACATCGACCCGATGCACTTCGCGGCGGCGCTCCTGGAGGCGATCCAGGGGGGCCCAGAGGCGGCAGCGGACCTCAAGGCGAAGATCGCTGAGGTCAAGAACGACCAGATCAGAAACATGCTCCTCGGCATGTACACGCGGGCCGGGGGAAAGATCGAAGAGATCCAGAAGCAGGTCGCGAGCTGGTTCTCCGCCGGGATGGAGCGGGTCTCCGGGGTCTACAAGCGGAAGACGCAGCTCTTCTCGTTCTTGATCGCGCTCGCCGTCGCGGTGGCGTTCAATGTCGACACCCTCTACCTCTGCAACACGCTGTGGGCGCACGCGGCCAACGTGGCGGGCCTGACGGCCGTGCCGACCACCGCCAGCCAAGCTTTGACGGAGCTGAAGCAGTTGCCCGTCGGGTGGACGTCCGGCCGGGCGTTCTCCCCGCTCTGGCCCCTTGGTTGGCTGGCGACGGCCTGCTCGGCGCCGTTCGGGGCGCCGTTCTGGTTCGGACTGTTGCAGCGCCTGGTCAACCTGCGCGGGACCGGTCCCAAGCCCGCCGCCACGCAGGCCTGACGCGCCTGGACCGGCAACTACTGTTGGACGCAGATCAAATGGCGCGTCTGCGCGCAGTTCGACGTCGAGCCGTTGTTCGGAAAGTTCTGGCCCACGGCGGTGACGGTCGGGTTGACGTCCAGCCCGAAATCGGTCGAGGCGTTCGAGCTCCAGGTCACGCAGTCCGAACCGGTGGTGTAGTCGTTGTTGAGGCCGTCCCACGCCCCCCAGCCGTCGTCCGTCGGATAGACGGGGTTGGTGAGCGTCCCGGCGACACCGTTCGTGACGCCCAAGAGCGCGGAGGCGTCGGTCGTCCAGATGACCAGGTTGGCTGCGGTCTGGTACTGCATGTACTTCTTCAGGACCCAGTTGGCCTGGCCGTCGCCCTTGAAACCGGTGACGGTCGCGATCCGGCTGGTGCCGTCGACGATGAAGGCCCGGTAGGTGCTGCCGAACGCCGTCTCGCAAATCGAGTCCGCACCGCTGACCCCGCCGAAGTTGGGATAGATCCGGGTGCCGTAGAGCTGGATTTGCTTGACCGCAACGAGGGCTGTGCAGATTGGGTTGCAGTTGCCAACGGCGGTGCCGTTGCTACTTCCGTTGTCGCAGGCTTCCGGACCGTTGACGATCCCGTCTCCGCAGTAAGCGGCCAGCTTGCAGGTCGAAGCGCAACCGCCGTACGCGCCCGTGTTCCCAGACGTCCCTTTGTCGCACGCCTCTGACCCGTTGACGATCCCGTCCCCGCAGTAAGGCGCCAGCGTGCAGCTCGACGTGCAACCGCCGTACACGCCCGTGTTCCCAGACGTCCCTTTGTCGCACGCCTCTGACCCGTTGACGATCCCGTCCCCGCAGTAAGGCGCCAGCGTGCAGCTCGACGTGCAACCGCCGTAAGCGCCCGTGTTCCCAGACGTCCCTTTGTCGCACGCCTCCGACCCGTTGACGATCCCATCCCCGCAGTAAGGCGCCAGCGTGCAGCTCGAGGTGCAACCGCCGTAAGCGCCCGTGTTTCCCGACGTCCCTTTGTCGCAGGCCTCGGACCCATTGACGATCCCGTCCCCGCAGTAAGGCGCCAGCGTGCAGCTCGACGTGCAACCGCCGTAAGCGCCCGTGTTCCCCGACGTCCCTTTGTCGCAAGTCTCGGGCCCGTTGACGATGCCGTCGCCGCAGTAAGGCGCCAGCGTGCAGCTCACGGTGCACCCGCCGTAGGCCCCGGTGTTGTTGGCGCTGCCGAGATCGCACGCCTCGGTCCCTTCCTTGATGCCGTTGCCGCACACGGGCGTGCTGGTGGTGCCGCCGGTGCCGGTCGTGCCGCCGCTGCCGGTCGTGCCGCCGCTGCCGGTCGTGCCGCCGGTCGCCGTCGTGCCGCCGCTGCCGGTCGCGCCACCGGCGTTCCCGCCGGTCCCCTTCTCCCCAGCCGCGCCACCCGCACCCACGCTCCCGCCGCTGCCGACCACGCTGCCACCGCTCCCTGTCAAGCCACCGCCACCGCCCTTGCCGGCGGCGTCGCCGCCGCCGTTTCCGGCCGCCCCGCCTCCGTGCCCGCCAAGCGCCGAAGTCCCGCCCGATCCGCTGGCTCCGCCGCCACCGAGCGGGCTGCTGTTGAGCGCGGTGCATCCGCCAATGAACAGGAGCAGCGAGACGACATGGAGCCGCGCTGCCAAAGATAGGTTCGTCGCCATCTAAAATTGACCTCCACAACTGACGCCCAGATCGCCCGACGGAAGACAGCTGACGCCAAAGGAACCCGAGCGGAAGGCGACCTTGGAGGTCACCTCCTTGGGCGCGGCAAAAAACAGATAGGCACCCACGCCGCCCAGCACGACGCCGGAGACGACGCCGACGATCGCAAGCGTGCGGGCGCTGCCCACGCTGTCGTGCTTGGACTGGCAGCCCGGAGGACCGTCGTTGGCGGCCGCCGTCGAACAGCCGGCGCTGTTGAAGTCGCTGGCGCGGCTGTCGGAGACGACGCCGAAGACGACGCCGGTCACCAGCCCAACGGCCCCCGCCGCGCCAAGGACGAGGCCGATCTTTTCCTGCGAGCTCCAACCGCCGGACGACGCTCCGGCGTTGTTTGCGGCCACCGCGGTGACCACGCCGGGCCCCGTCGCAGGCGCCCCCGCTCCGGCCGGTCCAGCGACAACGGCCGCCTCAGCCGGCGTCGCGGCGCCGGGCGCGCCGAAGGTGACCGTCTCGCGTCGGTCCTTTTCCCCCTCGCGAATGACGAGCTGCTTTTGCAAAGTGGGCTGTCCCGGGGTCTCGAAGGTGAAGGCATGAACGCCGGGATCGATCGAGAGCGCCGCCCCTTCCAGACGTTCCGCCAGCGGCTGGCCATCCATGCTCAGTTTGACCGCCGAAAGATTCGTTGCCCGCAGCGTCCTTGGCCTCGAACACGATTGTCGGGATCGCCGCGTTCACCTCGCCGACCCGCCGGCTACACTCGGCCCGGACGTCTCCCGGACAGCTCGGCGCCGCGCAGATGAGCAGCGCGGCCCGCGCCTCGCGCAGCTTGTGTTGATTGCGCAGCGAGAGCGAGCTCTCGCTCGCCGAGAGGCAGTCGGCCGTCGTCGGATCGGCCGCCAAGACCGGGTGTGCCGCGACTGCCATCGCCAAGCCGGCGCCAAAAAAAGAGATCAGTCCCCAAACACGGCTCATTCTCGCGCTCTCCCCTGGTTGCTCTCGGCTCAAAAGCACTCGGGCTTGAAGTGCTTTTCCCCCTGAGCGTCGAAATAGAAGTTCGGATCGCAACCGGACTTACCGTGCGCGGCGGGCGCCGCTTCCGCCCGCGACTCCGCGTGATGTCCGGCCTTCTTGGCGTGGGATCCCTTCGCCGCCGCGGTCGGCTTGCCGGCGGCGACCACGGCAGCCGGGGGCGGCAAGGGCGGATTGGAGGGCGGCGCGGTCACCGCCAGGGCCGGTTCCTTGGTCTCCTTCGGCTGTCCCGCGATCGCGGCTGGCGGCGGGGCGACGGCTGGCGGTGGCGCGACTGCCGGCGGTGGCGCGACTGCCGGTGGTGGCGCGACTGCCGGCGGCGGGGCGACTGCCGGTGGCGGGGCGGCGGCGGCCGCCTGCGCGCCGACCGACGCCACCGGCGCGGCCGCATGCTTGCCGCCGCCGAACACCACGGCGGCGACGACGGCTGCCGCCGCGAGGCCAGCGATCCCAAAAACGGCGGGGCGCTTCCAAGCCGGGCGCGCCACGATCGGGTCGTCGTCCCCGTCCCCGGCCGAAGCCGCCTCCCCGACCTGTCCGGTTGCCGCGCGCAGGGTCGTCGAGCCGACCGCGGGGACCACATTCCCCCCTCGACCCTGGATTCTCGTCCCCCCGGTCCCGGTCGGGATGATCTGGGACTTCTGGGACTGATACTCGATCGCCGCGGACCCCGCGCCACGCAACGCCGCCTCGACCTCCTCCATCGAGCCCCAGCGGTCACTGGGCCGCTTCTGCAGCGCCTTCATGACGATCGCCTCGAGCTCTGGCGAGACGTCCTGATTCTTGGTGCGCAACGGCGAGGGCGGCTGCGTGATGTGCATGAGGACCACGTCGCCCCAACCTTCGCTCATGAAGGGAGGTGAGCCCGACAACATCTCGTAGAGGATGATCCCCAGCGAGTAGATGTCGGTCCGGTGGTCGATCTCCTCGCTGACGCCGCGACATTGCTCGGGCGACATGTAGGGCGGCGTCCCCATGATGGCGCCCGCCTGCGTCTTGGCGCCGCTGCCCGTCAGTTCGCCGCGCAGCTTGGCGATGCCGAAGTCGAGGACCTTCACCCGCGTCTGATTTCCGTCGTCGTCGGAGATGAGAAACAGGTTGTCGGGCTTCAGATCCCGGTGGACGATCCCCTTGGCGTGGGCCGCGCGAAGCGCTGAAGCGGTCTGCACGCCGACGTTCAGGGCGCTACCGATGCGCATCTGTCGTTCGCTCGCGATCCGCGCCGCCAGGCTCTGGCCGTCGAGATACTCCATCATCAGGTAGGGGATCCCGGACGGGAGCCGCCCGACGTCGATGATGTCGATGATGTTGGGGTGACGGATGGCGTTGGCGGCGCGCGCTTCGTTCATGAAGCGCTCGACGAGGCCGGCGTCTTCGGCGAACTCCCGCCGCAGGAACTTCACGGCCGCCTTCCGCCCCATGAACGGGTGCTCGGCCAGATAAACCGCGCCCATCCCGCCCTCCCCGAGGAGCGAGATGACCTGATAGTTGTTAACGCGCTCGCCGATCAAGGTGGTGGGGGAGCATGATCCCGTGTTGTCCCTCCCGCCGTCAAGGCCGGGAATTTGCCGGGTTCACGCCCTGCGGGCAAAACGTACCCGCGGCGCGATATTCCCCTCGCGACCCAGGGCCCCAGAACAGCCACCTTCAGACGTCCAGGTGTGGGATCGCGATCCAGCGCGAGCTCAGGCGCTCGACGCGGATAGCGCCGCCGAAGACGTCGACCAGGGTTGCGCGCAAGGTTGGATCATCCGGCGAGCCTTCGCCGCGGACGCGCCCGCCTTCCAGCACCAGCAGATGATCGGCCAGGAGCGCGATCGAAAGATCGTGCAGGACGCTCACGACGGTGGTGCCGGAGCGCACCAACCGTCGAAGCAAGCGGACCAGATCCGCCTGATGAGGCGGGTCGAGGTGGGTCGTCGGTTCGTCGAGCAGCAGGATGGGCGCCTCGACGGCCAGCGCACGAGCCAGCAGAACGCGCTGCCGCTCGCCGCCCGAGAGCTGGTACAGGCGGCGCTCTTGCCAGGGGGCGCAGGCGGCGTCCGCCATCGCGCGGTCGACACTGGCTTCGTCCTCGGCGCTGGACGAGGCGAAGAGCCCGAGGCTGGGCAGCCTGCCGAGCCGCACGACTTCCCGCACGGTCAGCTCGCCGCTGGTGTCGCCCGTCTGGGCGAGCCAGGCGATCTCGCGCGCACGGGCGCGCGGGGCCCACGCCGACAGGGCCTTGCCCTTCAAATGGACGGATCCCAGATCGGGTTCTTGCAGCCCCGCCAGGACGCGCAAGAGCGTCGACTTGCCGGCGCCGTTGGGCCCGACGATTGCCGTCCACCCGGACCGCACCTCGACGCTGACCTGACGGAGGGCCTCGGTGCTTCCCAGCTTGACGTCGACCTCCTTGGATCCAAGGTCGGTCATGCGGCCCGCCGGCGTTGCAAGAGCCAGATCAGATAGCCGCCGCCGAGGAGCGCGGTCAGCACGCCGACCGGGACCTCCTGAGGGGCGACCAGCGATCGCGCCAGCACGTCCGCCAGAAGCAGGAGCGTGCCGCCGGTGGCGGTGCTGGCCACCAGCGTGAATCCGTGTGTCGCTGGCGCGAAGCGACGGACGATGTGGGGCGAGACGAGCCCCACGAAGGCGATCAAGCCCGCCTGCGATACGGCCAACCCGGTGGCGAGCGCGATGGCAGCGACCAGCACCAGGCGGATCTGCGACAGGGCGAGCCCCATGCTGAGCGCGCTTTCGACGCCCAGCGTGAGCGCGTCGAGCGCGCGCGAAAGGCGCCAGCCCAGGGGAAGGGTGACGACCACACCCACGGCCAGCAGCGCGCAGTTCTGCCAACCGAGAAACCCGGTGCTGCCCAGCATGAACGCCTGCTTGCCGCGCAAAGCTTCGGGCGCCGCGCTGGTCAGCAGATCGCCGGCGGCCGACAGCACGACGCCCACCACCACCCCGGAGAGGAGCAGGCGCGTCGTCTCCTGCGCACCGCGCGCGAGCGCCAGCGTGAGCAACACGCCGCCCAGCGCGCCCAGGAACGCCGCGCCGACCAGACCGAGGCGCACGACGGTACCGGCGGTCGCCACCTCGACGGCGTGTCCGCCCAGCGCACCCATCACCAGAGCGACGACCACGCCCAGCACGGCGCCCGACGCGGAGCCGAGCAGGTAGGGATCGGCCAGCGGATTCCGGAACAAGCCCTGGGCCGTCGCGCCCGAGAAACCGAGGAGGGCACCGGTCAGCCAGGCGCCCAGGGTGCGCGGCGCCCGGATCTGCCAGATGATGAGGGAGCCTTCCGGGCTCTTCCCCATCCGCATCAACCCGCCCAGCGACCATCCGTCGCTGCCAGCCGCCAGCCCGGCCACGACGAGCAAGATCGTGACGGCGCCCAGGCCAAGGGCCAGAGCACGCCGCCGGCGGGCATCGTGGTCGGCCATCGCATCGTGGTCGGCCATGGCATCGGGGTCGGCCATCAATGTTCCTTCGACCCTTGGGCGATCGAGACCAGGCAATCGGCCAGCAGGCCCGCCGCCTCTCCCATACGGGGACCGGGCCGCGAAATCAACCCGTAGGGACCGATGGGAAAGCCACAGCTCTGGTGGTCGATCAGCGCATGCAGCGACTGCCAGCCGGGACGCTTCGGCATTTCGAGGAGGCTCTGCTTGTCGGCCATGACGATGTCGGGCTGGATCCGGATCAGGTACTCCGGGTTGAGCTTGGGGAATGGGCCCAGGCTCGCCGGTAGAGCATTGGCGAGGCCCAGCTGAGTCAACGTCTCACCGATGAACGAGCCCGGTCCTGCCGCGTAGGGCGTGGCGTCGATCTCGAAGTAGACCCGTTTGCCGCGCAGCCCTGCGGGCACCCGCGCCGCGGCGGCCCGCGTCGCTTCCTCCACCTCGGCCCATACGCGCCCGGCGTCGGCGGGCGGCCCGAGGATCTGCGCCAGCAGCGCGAGCGTGCGCTTCACGTCGGCGTGGCTGCGCGATTCCAGGGCCATCACCTTGAGGCCAAGGCCCTCCAACCTGTCGATGACCCGCGCCGAGACGGAGACCAGAACGACGTCCGGCTTGAGCGCGACGATCCTTTCGATCTGGGCGTCCTCGAGCCCGCCCAGCTTCGGCAGCGCCGCCACGCTGGCCGGCCAATCGGAAAATCGATCGGTTCCGACCAGCCGGTCACAGGCGCCCAGCGCGCACACGCCCTCGGTGAGGGACGGCAGCAGGCTGATGATTCGCCGCGGCGCGCTGGCAAGCGTCAGCGTGACGCCTCGGTCGTCGCGGACCTTGATTTCGGCCAGCGCGGTTCGGGGCAACGTCGCCAGCGCGACGAGCGCGCACAGGCGCAAGCTCAGCAGCGGGCGCCCCAGGCGAGAAGTCAAGGAGACCTCTCCTGGGCTCTCGGGCGGCTGGCGTGGATCCTCACCGGGGGGACAGTATCCGAGCCGGGCGTTTCTGTGACAATCGGAGGCGCCCGGTTCCCGAAGAACCGCGCGGCGACCGATGGCAGCCGGGAAGGGATTCGTGATAGGCAGAGCGTCAGAAGTCGGTGGCTACACCAAAGTCCCGGCGCGCAGTCCCGAAAAACACTAAGCTTCACCGAGCTCGCTGAGGAGAACCGCATGTCCGAGACCAGCACCTTCAACAAGGCCCCCGTCGTAGCCGGCAAGCCCGACTACGTGGTTCGTGATCTGTCGCTCGCCGGCTTCGGACGCAGAGAGATCGATCTCGCGGAGACCGAGATGCCTGGTCTCATGGCGACGCGCGCGGAGTTCGCCAAGGGTCAGCCGCTCAAGGGGGCGCGCATCGCCGGCTCGCTGCACATGACCATCCAGACGGCGGTCTTGATCGAGACGCTGGAGGCGCTGGGCGCCGACATCCGCTGGTGCTCCTGCAACATCTTCAGCACGCAGGATCACGCCGCCTCCGCCATCGCCGACCGTGGCGTGCCGGTGTTCGCCGTCAAGGGCGAGAACCTGGAAGAGTACTGGGACTATTCCTGGCGCGTGCTGCAGTGGGCCGACGGCGGGACGCCCAACCTCATCCTCGACGACGGCGGCGATCTGACGCTGCTCGTTCACCTGGGCGTGAAGGCCGAGAAGGACGCCTCGTTCCTGGACAAGGATCCGGGCCACGAAGAGGGGCGCGTTCTCTACGCGCTGGTCAAGCGCGCGATCAAGGAGCGCCCCGGCTTTTTCGCCCAGGCCGCCAAGAACATCAAGGGCGTCTCCGAAGAGACGACCACCGGCGTGCACCGCCTCTATCAGATGGCGCAGAAGGGCGAGCTCCTGTTCCCCTGCATCAACGTGAACGACTCGGTCACCAAGTCCAAGTTCGACAACCTGTACGGCTGCCGTCACTCGCTGCCGGACGGCATCATGCGCGCCACGGACGTGATGCTGTCGGGCAAGGTGGTGGTCATCGCCGGCTACGGCGACGTCGGCAAGGGCTGCGCCCAGGCGATGAAGGGCCAAGGCGCGCGCGTGGTCATCACCGAGATCGATCCCATCTGCGCGCTGCAGGCGGCCATGGAGGGTTACGAGGTCACCACCATGGCCAAGGCCGCGCCGCGCGGCGACATCTTCGTCACCACCACCGGCAACGAGTTCGTGGTCACCGAAGAGCACATGAACGCCATGAAGCACCGGGCGATCGTCTGCAACATCGGCCACTTCGACTCCGAGATCGAGATCGCCAAGATCAAGAAGCACAAGTGGGTGGAGGTGAAGCCCCAGGTGCACGAGGTGATCTGGCCGGATGGCAAGTCGATCATCGTGCTCGCCGAGGGGCGCCTGGTGAACCTCGGCTGCGCCACCGGCCATCCGAGCTTCGTGATGAGCAACTCGTTCACCAACCAGACCATCGCCCAGATCGATCTTTGGCTCGGCTCTCAGGGCAAGCCGACTCTGAGCGGCATCGCCGGCTACGAGCCGGGCCGCGTCTACACGCTGCCGAAGAAGCTCGACGAGAAGGTGGCGCGCTTGCACCTGGCGAAGTTGGGCGTCGAGCTGGAGGTGCTCACCGAGCGCCAGGCGAGCTACCTCGGCATTC
>CAVRRT010000028.1:0-68056 GCA_963723305.1 uncultured Pseudomonadota bacterium | reverse complement strand
TCGGTTGCGCGCGCGTGACGAGGAAATAAATCGCGGTTCCCGCCGCGTGCGGCCCCGAGAAAGGCGACGGCAGACCATCGATCGTCAGCGTGGCGCGGTAGGTCTCGACGTAATACCCACGCTCCGGGTGCGGCGCGAGGCCCAGACTGTCGATCAAGAGCTGCGCCCGATCCGGCGCGCCAGTGCTGCCGCCGTCAGGTCCCGAGGTCACTTGTATGCCGGGGCGGCCGCGTAGGCGGCGCCGAGGGTGGTCAGCGATCCGTCCGAATTGACGAGATAGAGATTCGTCGACCAGGGATACCAGGAGTAACGCTGCACGCGCGGGTGGCGAGCGAACACCGCCAGCGCGCCGTTATAGAAGTTCACGACGGTGGGCACGTCGGGCGCGCTGTCGTTCAGGCAGCCCCACTCGGTGAGCCAGATCGGCCGGTTGCCCGAAAACGCCTCTGCATACTTGATGTAGCTTTCGAGCTGCGAGGCGGCAGCGTCGCAGGAGCCCGTGTTCCAGCCGTACCAGTGGAGGGCGATGAAGTCGGCGTGCAGCGTCGAGCTGCCGTTCAGCGAGCCCATGAAGCTGGTGAACCAGGTCTGTCCGGTGGAGTTGGCTTGCGTCGCCGGCGTGCCGAGCTGGATGGCGCTGTTGTTGAACGACGGCCAGAGCGAGACCGCGGTGGCGACCGGAATGTTCGACTGGGTGCTGTTGTCGGGCTCGTTGAAGCCGAGCACGTAGCCGTCGCCCTTGCCCACGAACGACGTGACCGCGCTGGTGATCGCGGAGGCGCTCTGCTCATCGGGGTTGCTGGCGTGCCCCCAGATCATGGGGACGAACGGGACGCCGGTGCTGGCGCAGCCGTTGGTCGGGGTCTGCTTCCAGTTGTAGTACCAGGAGACGCCGAGGTGCTCCATGTCGGTGCAGGCGGTGGGATTGCCGGCGAACCCCTTGAACGGCAACTGGCCGGCGGTCGGCGGCTCCATCCCGCCACCGACGGTGCAGGTGGCCTGAATCGACAGGCTCTTCGTGGTCTTGTCGCAGGGGTCGATGAAGGTGCCGTCGGTGGCCGGCACCGAACAGCTGTTGCGCCCGACGCAGAGCGCCTGGACGACCGCCATCGACGAGGAGGCGTTGCACGAGCCGGTCGCGAAGCTGCCACAGGAGCCGGTCGGCGTGCCGAAGCTGGCGAAGGTGATGGTGTCGATCGTCTGGCCGGTGGGACAGGTGAGTGTCACGTTTGCGTTCTCGGCGCCGCTCCCGCAGACGCTGGTGCCGGCTCCGCCAGCGCCGTTGCCGCCGCCGCTCCCGGTCGATCCGCCGGTGCCGCCGATCCCGACCGCGCCGCCGGTGCCCTTGTTTCCGGCGCTGCCGCCGGTTCCCGGCGCGCCGCCGGTGCCCTTGCTTCCGGCGCTGCCGCCGGTCCCGGTGTGCCACCGGTGGCTCCCGCCTTGCCGGCGCTCCCGCCGGTGGCCGTCGATCCGCCGGTCCCCCCCGTCGCGCCGCCCGTCGCGCCGCCGCCGGTGCCGCTCGAAGCGCCGCCGGTGCCGCTCGCGCCGCCGCTGCCGACCGCGCCCGTCCCGCTGCCGCCGCTGCCCGAGCCGCCGCTTCCGCTCGCGGCGCCGCCCGAGCCGCCAGCCGACGTTCCGCCGGTACCGGTGTCCTGCGTCCCGCCACTGTTGGCGCAACCGAGGGTCAGCGCGAGCACGCTGAGACCAACCAGAAACGGAGAGGTGGGGCGTCGGTCCATAGGGACTACCTCCAAGATGACTGACTGGCGGCGCGACTGACTGGCGGCAGTCTACTTCATTCCCGTCCCGGACTTTCGCGCCTTCCGGGACGCATCGCGACGCACCCCGGCGACACGCGGCGCGCCATCATTAACCTGTGAAGCCCCCGTTCGAGCTCGGGTGCAATCCGGTCATGGTCGTGAGGGCCGCCGCGCTCAGCGGGGGCGTTCGATCCGCCCGTCGGCGTGGCGGGCGAAGCGCCCCTCGTCGCGCGGGTGCACCGGCTCGTAGCTCGGCCAGGGCCAGCCGCCGAACTGCGTGCGCTGGTAGTCGGCGAACGTCTGCTGGATCTCCTCGCGCGTGTTCATCACGAACGGCCCGTAGGAGACGACCGGCTCGCCGATGGGGCGCCCCTGCAGGAGCAGCAGCTCGATCTCCTCGGCGCCCGCTTCGAGCGCGACCTCGCGCTCCGGCCGCAGCACGATCTCGTGCGCGGCCGGGATCTCCCGCCCGTCGGCGCGCAGCCCCTGGCCGCGGAAGAAATACAGCGCGCGGTTCGAGCCGGCGGCGGCCGGGGGCAAGGTCCAGGACGCGCCCGGCCCGAGCTTGATGGTCCAGATCGCGACGTCGGCGTCGGCCCGCGAAGCCCAGGAGTCCGGCGGTGGCGGCGGCGCGCGCAGATCGCCGTACTGGCCGGCGATGAGCGTCACCTCCGTCGTCCCCCCGCGCGCGTCGGTCACCACGCGGCGCGGGATCGACCCGCTCCAGAGCATCGAGAAGTGCGGCTCGACCATCTTCTTGGCGCGCGGCAGATTGAGCCAGATCTGAAACAGCTCCAGCGGATTCGGCGCTTCCGCGTCGACGAGCGGAAACATCTCGGAGTGCAGGATGCCGCCGCCGGCCGTCAGCCACTGCACGTCCCCCTGGCCGTAGCGGGCGGCCGCGCCGACCGAGTCGGAGTGATCGCAGAGCCCGCGGCGCACGACCGTCACCGTCTCGAACCCGCGGTGCGGATGCTGGGGGAAGCCAGGGACCACCTCGCCGTGGTACATGCGCCAGCCGTCGCGCCCCTCGAAGTCCTGGCCGAGATCGCGCCCCTCGAGCGTGGCGGCCGGCCCCATCCGCTCGTTGCCACGCGGATAGCGATCGTCGTGGTGGACGCAGAACAAGAAAGGGTCGCGTGGCTGCCAGGGGAACCCCAGCGGCGTCACCCGCACGATGGCGTCGGAGCTGCTCATTGCCACCGAGTCTAGCGCGGCGGGAGCGCGGCGGCGCCCGGGATCGAGGTCTCGAATCATTCGAGCGCACGCCCCATGCTGATCCGTTCTTCGACGCGGTAGCCGAGCGAGCGGTAGAACGCCACGACGCCCTGGTTCGTCGCCAGCACCTGGAGGTTGATCTTCCGGCAGCCGAGCGCGCGCAGGGCCGCCTCGGCGGACCGCATCAGACGCGTCGCGATCCCGCGCCGGCGATGGGCGGGCGAGACGGCCAGGTGATAGATCCAGCCACGCACGCCGTCGAACCCGGCGATCACCGCCCCGATCGGCACGCCGTCGCTGTCGGCGACGAGGAGCGCCTCGGGACGAGCCTGGAGCGCACCGGTGATCATCAGATCGGGTGCGTTTCGCGGAGGGTCGTCAGGGAACACCTCCCTCCAGAGCCGTGCGATCGGCGCGTGGTCCGAGGCGCGAAACGATCGAATGAAGACCTCTGCCGGTGCCGTCATGATCCTACCCAAGAGCGCGGTCGGGCCTGCGATAAGCTCACCGCTCGTCGTGTGTTTCCAAAGCTATCACGGCAGCGGGCAGCGCCTGGCCACGATGGGGGTCCCTCTTTGAGAGCGAAGCCGGCGACCGACGGTGATCGCGCGCGCGCGCTGGCGCTGCTGCGCCGCCACGGGTGGAACGCCACCTCGTTTCAGATCCTCGAGCCGGGGTTTCGCTACTGGTTCGACACCGGTGGCGGTGAGAACGAGGCCTGTGTCGCCTACATCGACACGGGGAGCGCCTGGGTCGCGGCCGGGGCACCGATCGCGGAGCCGGAGCGCGCGCCCGACGCCGCGCTCAGGTTCGTCGCCGCCGCCGCCGCTCACCGACGGCGGGCCTGCTTCTTCGGCACCGAGGATCGCTTCACGACCACGGTGCCGTTCGCCGCCATGCGGATCGGCGAGCAGCCGGCCTGGGATCCTGGCGCCTGGGAGGAGATCCTGCGCGGCGCGGGCAGCCTGCGCGCGCAGATCCGCCGCGCGCGCGCCAAGAGAGTCACCGTGCGGGCCTTCGACCCGCGCCTCCTGGCCGAGCCGGCGGGCGAGCCGCGCGCCAGCGTCGAGCGCCTGATCGACCGCTGGCAGGCAGCGCGTCCGATGCCACCCATGGGATTCCTGGTCCAGATCCATCTTCAGAACGAGCTCGGGGAGCGGCGCTTCTTCGCCGCCACCCGCGACGGCGAGCTGGTGGGGTTCCTCAGCATGGTGCCGGTCTTCGCGCGGCGCGGCTGGTTCGTGGAAGATCTCGATGCGGTTGCCGGAGGCCCCCAACGGCACCGCCGAGCTGATGATCGACGCGGCGATGCGCGCGGCGGCGGCCGAGGGGAGCCGCTACCTGACGCTCGGCCTGGCGCCGCTCGCCGGTGCGGTCGGGCCGTGGCTGCGCATCGCGCGTCGCACCGGCGGGCCCCTCTACGACTTCCGCGGCGTTCACACCTTCAAGGCCAAGCTCCGCCCCGAGAGCTGGGCGCCGATCTTCATCTCCTACCCGCGCGCGCAGGTGGGCATCACCACCGTCTACGACGCGCTGGCGGCGTTCGCGCGCGGCGGACTGCTCCGCTTCGGCCTGGCGACGCTGCTTCGCCGGCCGGCCGTGTTGATCCAGGCGCTGGCGTTGATCCTCATCCCCTGGACGATCCTGATGGCCTGCGCCCCGAGCGCGCGCTGGTTCCCCTCGCCCGCCATCAAGTGGGGCTGGGTGGCGTTCGACGCGCTGCTGGCGCTGGCGCTGATGAGCCTGGCGCGCCGCTGGCGGCGCGGTCTCGACACCGCGCTCGCCACGCTGGTGAGCGCGGACGCCGCGATCACGCTGGGGCAGGTTCTCGGTTGGAACCTGCGACAGGGCCGGCCCGGCCCGCTCACGCTGATCGTCGCGGCGATCTCGGTCGTCGCCCCCAGCCTGGCGGCCCTGCTGCTCTGGTTCGGCCGACGTTCGGGCCGCGAGCGCGAGCGCTGATAAAGAAGCGGACGGTTGCTGATCCACAAGCCCGCCAATGGCACGTCGATCGGCGCGCCGTCGCAAAAGTAGGGGACGCCGGCCACAGCAACCCGCAACTTGCACGATCGTGGCTCGCTCGGCGCCGCCGCGACGCCACGTTGCCCGTGGCACCGCTCCTGCAAATCGCCGGCGGCGGTGTCCGCCGGTCAAGTCCTCGACGATCGTTTTCGGCTCGTCGAGCAGATCGGACGCGGCGGAATGGCGACCATTTTTCGCGCCGAGGATCTGGCGGACGGCAACCGGACGGTGGTGGTGAAGGTCCCGCTCCCGATCTTCTCGAGCGGCGTCGGCGTCTGGTCGATCTTCCAGCGCGAGGAGGAGATAGGCCGCCAGCTCGACCACCCCTCGGTCCTCAAGTTCCTGCCGCTGCCCGGGGCGGCTCGGCGCCGCTCCTACGTCGTCACCGAGTACGTGGCCGGTCAGACGCTCTACCACCTGCTCTGCGAGCAGAGCCCGCTCCCGGAGGCCGAAGCGTTGCGCATCGCCAGCCAGCTTTGCGGCGCCGTCGACCACCTGCACGAACGAGGCTTCGTCCACTACGACATCAAGCCCGGCAACGTGATGGTCTGCCCCGACCGCTCGATCCGTCTCATCGACTTCGGCATGGCGCACGCCGTGGAGAGAGCGCGCTTTACCTTCGGCGGCCCGCCCCCCGCCATCGGCTCCGCCGACTACGTCGCGCCGGAGCAGATCCGCCGTCGCCGCGGCCGCACCAGCGTCGACGTCTACAGCATCGGCGCCATCCTCTACGAGATGCTGACGGGAAGCGCGCCGTTCCCGGGTGACGATCCGTTCGTCACCGCCAGCGCGCGCACCCTCGGCGACCCGCCCGCGCCGCGCCGCCTGAACCCCCGGATCTCGCGCCAGGCCGAGGAGATCGCGCTGCGGGCGCTGCGCCGCGATCCCGACGAGCGCTACGCCAGCGCGGCGGCAATGCAGGTCGACCTCGACAATCCGACGCGCGTCGAGGTCACCGGCCTCTGCGATCGGCTGCAGCCGGTGACGGTCGGCCGGCGCATCCGGCGCATCGCCCGGCAGGCGCTGCTGATCGGCGTCCTGCCGGTCGTCACGCAGGTCGCGCTCTTCGTGGCGCTCTGGCACCACTTCGCGCATCACCGGTAGCCCGCCGCTTGGCGGGGGTGGCAAAGCCTGATTCAATCCCGCTCATGTCCGAGGCGGCCGCGACATTCCCGGTGACCCCCTCCCCGAACGAAGCCGACCGGTTTCGGCGCGATCCGGACGGTCGCTTCGTCAACCTCGACGGCAGCGGCCCCCATCCATTCAAGGAGGTCCTCAAGTGGGCGGTCGGCGACAAGCTGGCCGGCCGCCGGCGCAAGAGCCCCGCGCACGCCGCCGTCCCCACGGTGGCGCCCGATCCCGAGGCGCTGCGCGTACCACCCGCGCCCGGAGAAGGGGCGCGCCTGGTCTGGCTGGGGCACGCCAGCTGGCTCGTGCAGATCGGCGGCCAGTCGCTGCTGATCGATCCGGTGCTCGGCAGCTCGATCTCCGTGGTCATCAAACGGAACGGCCAGGCGCCGCTGGCGGCGGCCGCGCTGCCCCCGATCGCCGCCCAGCTGGTCAGCCACAATCACTACGACCACATGGATTCGCCGTCGCTGCGCGCGGTCGGCGCGCCGGTGGTGGTCGGGCTGGGGAACGGTCGGCTCATCGGCGGTCACCTCCCGGTGACGGAGCTCGGCTGGTGGGATGCGGCCGACGTCGCCGGCGTCCGCGTGACCTACGTGCCCAGTCAGCACTGGAGCCGCCGCGGGGTCAACGACGCGAACCGGGCGCTCTGGGGCGGCTTCGTGATCGAAAGCGGCGGGCTCTCGATCTATCACTCCGGCGACACGGCCTACTTCGAAGGATTCGCCGAGATCGGCAAGCGGTTCCCCCAGCTCGACGTCGCGCTGTTACCGATCGGCGCCTACGACCCGCGGTGGTTCATGTCGAAGCAGCACATGAACCCCGACGACGCGTTGATGGCGTTCCGGGATCTCGGCGCTCGCAAGGTGGTGGCGATGCACTGGGGAACCTTCAAGCTGACCGACGAGCCGCTCAATGAGCCGCCCGCACTCTTCCGGGAGGGGGCCGTCGCGCGGGGGCTGGCGGAGGGGGTCGCCCACGTCGCCGCCGTCGGCGAGACGATCGCCCTCCCCGGCCGCCAGCCTTAGGCGAACCGTCAGCCTCATCCGGACACTGGCCTACAGGAAACTTTCACGATACACGCAAGAAACTTTTGTGCGGGGCGACACTGCCGGCTCGTCCCCCGCCATTTTGTCGGGATTTTGCGGTGTTACGCTAGAGCACGAGTTTTGCAGGAGGCACGGGCGTGCTTCTGCCAGCGCTCACGTTCCTCGTTGCCGTCGCCCCAGTCGCCGCCGCGCCCGAGCTGCCCCCTGAACCGGCAATCCCGGACCCGCTGACGCTCGCGGAGGCGCTGGCTTTGTTCCGCGCGCACGGCCTCGACCTGCTGATCGCCGAGGCGGCGGCCGAGGGGGCGGCCGGCGACGCGATGGCCGCGGGCGCCATCCAGAACCCCAGCGTCACCGGCGGCTACTACCATTCGTTCTTCAGCGACAGCGTGCCCTTCTCCTCGCACAACGGCTGGTTCGTCGGAGTCGGCGACTCGAACGCCATCATCGACACGCTGTCGGGCAAGCGCGGGCTGCGCCGCAGCGTCGCCGACGCGGCGCTGGCGGCGGCGCGGCTCGGGCGGGCCGATGCGCTGCGGACGCTCGAGCTGCAGGTCAAAGAGGCCTATTTCCAGGCGGTCGCCGCCGGCGCGGCGCTGGAGTTCGCGCACGAGACGGCGGAGTCGACGACGCACACCTTCGATCTGAATCGAGATCCGCTACAAGAGCGGCGCCATCTCCGAGGTCGACCTCTCGCGCACCGAGACGGCGAAGCTGGAGGCGGAGCAGGCGGTCGATGCGTCGATGCTGGCGCTCCGCGGCGCCAAGGTGCAGCTGGCGTTTCTCCTCGGACAGCGTCACGCCTTCAACGACTTCGCCATTGACAGCGGCCAGCTCCGCTTCACGACGCCGGCGGCGCTGCAGAGCACGAGCGCCGCGGCGCTGGTCGAGCGCGCGATGCAGGCACGGCCGGATCTTCGCGCGCAGGAGAGCCAGCGCACGCGCGCCGCGCAGGCGGTCGCCCTCGCCAAGCGGCAGCGCTTCCCCGACTTCGGCCTGGGCGCCCAGTACTCCCAGCAGGGATCCTACTCGGACGCCAACGCCATCTCGCCGCCGACGCTGGAGCTGTCGCTGACCGGCTCGCTGCCGCTCTTCTATCAGCAGCAGGGCGAGATCAAGAAGGCGGAGGCCGACGCGCGGACACAGGACGCCCAGGCGGCGAAGCTGCGCGCGCAGGTGGTGGCTGACGTGGAGAACGCCTACGGCGGCTATCAGACCGCGCAACATCAGGTTCAACGGATGGAGGGCCGCCTGCTCGATCGGGCGCGCCGCGCCCGGGAGCTGGTCGAGCTTCAGTACCAGAAAGGGGCAGCATCGTTGTTGGAATATCTGGACGCGCAACGGACGTACGTCGCCATCAAGGGGGAGTACCTCCAGGATCTGACCGCCTACTGGAACGCCATCTTCCAGATCGAGGCCGCCACCGCCACCGAGGTGGTGCAGTGAAACCGACGCCGACGCGGCTGGCCGGTTTGCTGCTCAGCTTCGCGGCCGCGGCGCCGCTCGGTGGGTGCCGGAACGCGCCGGCGGCCACCAACAACTTGCCCCAGCCGCCCGACGGCGAGGTCTGGCTGACGGCGCAGCAGCTGCGCGACGCCAAGGTCGCAGATCGAGCCGATCGGGCAGCACACCGTCGGCAACGCGATCATCACCAGCGGCAAGGTCTCGTTCGACGATCTGCGGGTGGCCCACATCTTTTCGCCGGTCACCGGACGGATCAAGCGCATCCTGGCCGACCCGGGCGAGCGGGTGAAGAAGGGCGCGGCGCTGGCGACGATCGAGTCACCCGACGTCGGCAACGCCTTCGCCGACTACGGAAAGGCGCAGGCCGACCTGGTGGCCGCGGAGCACGATCTCCGCCGCCAGAAGGAGCTCTACGAAGCGCACGCCGGCTCCCAGCGCGACTACGAGTCGGCCCAGGACAACTTCGGCAAGTCGAAGGCGGAGATCGAGCGCGCCCGGCAGAAGGCCCGCCTGTTTCGCTCCACCGGCGGGTCGACCGACGCCGTCACGCAGGACTTCACGCTGCGGGCGCCGATCGAGGGCGAGGTCATCGCCCGCAACGTCAACCCGGGCGCCGAGGTGCAGGGGCAATACTCGGGCGGAACGGCGGTTGAGCTCTTCACCGTCGGCGAGCTCGATTCGGTCTGGGTGTTCGCCGACGTGTTCGAGATGGATCTGGCGCGCGTCAAGCGCGGGGCGCCGGTCAGCATCAAGGTCGTCGCCTACCCCGACAAGGTGTTCGCCGGCAAGGTCGACTGGATCTCCGACGCGCTCGACCCGGTCTCCCGCACGGCGCGCGTGCGCTGCTCGCTCTCCAACCTCGGCCGCGAGCTGAAGCCGGAGATGTACGCCACGGTGGCCATCTCCGTCCCGGCGCCGTCGGTGCCGGCGCTGCCGCGGGCGGCGCTGCTGCGGATCGGCGACCAGACCGTGGTGTTCGTACAGATGGGGAACACGCCCGACGGGCGGGTCCGGTTCAGCCGGCGGATCGTGGCCGTCAACGAAGAGGAAGGGACCGACTTCCTGCCCATCATCCGCGGCATCGGACCGGGCGACCAGGTCGTCACCTCCGGCGCGATCCTCTTGTCCGGAATGCTTTAACCGTGATCCAACGCCTGGTCCGTTTCATCCTGCGGATGCCGGCCTTCGTGCTGATCCTGGCGCTCGGCCTGCTGGCGCTCGGCCTCTACTGCTACAAGCAGCTCGACATCGAGGCCTACCCCAACCCGGTGCCGCCGATGATCGAGATCATCACCCAGCCCAACGGCTGGAGCGCCGAGGAGGTCGAGCGCTACGTGACCGTCCCGCTCGAGAACGGCCTGAACGGGATGATCGATCTCGACCACATCCGCTCGCAGTCGCTGTTCGGGCTCTCGGACGTCAAGTGCTACTTCACCTGGGCCGTCGACTACCACCTCGCCGAGCAGCGGGTCCTCAACCGGCTCAACTTCGTCTCCTTGCCGCCGGGCCTGTCGCCGCAGCTCTCGCCCTGGAGCGCGATCGGCGAGGTCTACCGCTACGTCGTGCGCGGCGACGGCTACTCGCTGACCGACCTCAAGACCGCCGCAGGACTGGACGCTGGAGCGCCAGTTCCGCCAGGCGCCCGGCGTCATCGACGTGGTCGGCTTCGGCGGCTACACCAAGGAGTACCACGTCGAGGTCGACCCCTACCGCCTCAAGAGCCACGGCCTGACGCTCGACCAGCTGGTGACCGGCCTCTCCAACGCCAACCAGAACGTGGGCGGCCAGCGGCTGACGATGGGCGAGCAGTCGTTCAACGTGCGCGGCATCGGCCTCTTTCGCTCGCTCGCCGACATCCGCGAGGTGGTGATCGCCGAGCAAAAGGGGACGCCGGTCCGGGTGCGCGACGTCGCCGAAGTGAGCGCCGGGCATGCGCCGCGGCTGGGGATCGTGGGCAAGGATCTCGAACCCGACATCGTGCAGGGGACGGTCCTCATGCGCTACGGCGGCGACTCGCTCAAGACGCTGGACAACGTGCACGAGAAGGTCGACCAGATCGCCAAGCTGCACATCCTGCCGCCCGGCATGCACACCGAGACCTACTACGACCGCGCCAACCTGGTCGAGCTGACCACCCACACGGTGATCGAGAACCTGCTGGTCGGGATGGTGCTGGTGGCGCTCGTGCTCTGGCTGTTCCTCGGGCACGGGCGCGCGGCGCTCATCACCGCGCTCAACATCCCGCTGGCGCTCATGCTGGCCTTCATCGGGATGGTGGCGACGGGAACGCCGGCCAACCTGATCTCGCTCGGCGCGGTCGACTTCGGGATCGTCGTCGATTCGACGGTCATCATGATGGAGAACATCTTCCGGCACCTCTCGGTGCCCGGGAAGCGGAACGCGATCGAGCGGATCCTGCTGGCGGCCAGCGAGGTCGGGCCGCCGATGTTCTCCTCGACGCTGGTCATCGCCGTGGCGTTCATCCCGCTCTTCACGCTGACCGGCGTCGCGGGCGTGATCTTCTCGCCGATGGCGCACACCTACGCCTTCGCGATCGGCGGCGCGATCGTCCTGGCGCTCACGCTGACGCCGGTGCTGGCCGAGCGCGGCCTCAAGATCCCCGAGGGTGCGCTGCGGCCACCCGGCGAGACCGGCCGATTCTCCGCCCTGGAGGGGCACGAGCAGGAGCCCGACAACTGGGTCATGCGCACGCTCAAGCGCTTCTACCTGCCGCTGTTCGCCTTCTCGCTGCGGCGCAAGCGCGTCGCGGTCGCCATCGGCGCGGTGGTGGTGGTCTTCAGCCTGGCGGGAGGCACCACGCTGGGCCGCGAGTTCATGCCCAAGCTGGAGGAGGGGAACTTCTGGATCCGCGCCACGCTCCCGATGTCGATCTCCCTCGAGCAGTCGGCCAAGTACGTGGGGCGGATGCGGGCCGTGATCCTCGGCTGCGACGGGGCCGATCAGTGCGATCTGCAGCACCGCTCCCACCCCGAGATCACCACCGTCGTCTCGCAGCTGGGTCGCCCCGACGACGGCACCGACGTCTCCGGGTTCTACAACATCGAGCTGTTCGCGCCGCTCAAGCCGACCAAGGAATGGCCGCGCGGGGTGACCAAAGAGACGATGACCGACGAGCTGTCCAAGGAGCTCCAGCAGGCGTTTCCGGGCGTTATCTTCAACTTCTCGCAGATGATCTCGGACAACGTCGAAGAGGCGATGTCCGGCGTCAAGGGAGAGAACACCGTCAAGGTGGTCGGCCCCGACCTGAAGGTCAACGAAGCGAAGGCCAACGAGATCGTCGACGTGATGGCAGACGTCAAGGGTGTCGAGGATCTGGGGCTCTTCCCCTCGCTCGGGCAGCCCAACGTCCGCATCACCCCCGATCGCATGCAGTGCGGCCGCTACGGCCTGAACGTCGGCGACGTCGAGAACGTGGTCCAGGCCGCCATCGGCGGGCAGGCGGTCACCCAGGTCTACGAGGGGGAGAAGCGCTTCGATCTGACCGTTCGGTGGGCGCCGGAGTATCGCAAGGACCTGCGGGCCATCCGCGGCATCCTGGTGGCCACGCCCGACGGCGCGCAGGTCCCGCTCGGCCAGCTGGCGCAGATCGCCGAAGAGGAAGGACCCTCGCTCATCTACCGCGAGGACAACCGCCGCTACGCCCCGGTGAAGTTCTCGGTGCGCGGCCGCGACCTGGCCTCGACCATCGGCGAGGCGCGCGAAAAGATCGCCGAGAAGGTGAAGCTGCCGTACGACACGCACCTCGAGTGGGCGGGGGAGATCAATCAGCTCAACGAGGCGACCGGCCGCCTGATCTTGATCATCCCCATCACGCTGCTGGTCATCGCCATGCTGGTCTATTCGTCGGTGAAAAACTGGAAGGACATGCTGATCGTCCTGGGCGGGATCCCCGTCGCCTGCACGGGCGGCATCCTGGCGCTGCTCATCACGCGGACGAATTTTTCGATCTCGGCGGCGATGGGGTTCATCTCGATCTTCGGCATCTCGGTCCAGGACGCGCTCATCGTCGTGACCTACGCGCAGCGCCTCTGGGAAGAGGGACACGGGCTCGAAGAGGGGGCCCGCGCCGCCGCCGAGCGGCGCCTGCGACCCGTCCTCATGACGACGTTCGTGGCGATGCTGGGGCTGACGCCGGCGGCGCTCTCGCACGGCATCGGCGCCGACACGCAGAAGCCGCTGGCGATCGTGGTCATCGGCGGCGCGCTCATTCTGGCGGTTCTTCCGCGCCTCCTGCAGCCCGCGCTGCTCGTGCTGGCGCACGCCGGCGAGCGCCGCTGGACGCAGCAGTCGGCCGCCGAGCGCGCCCGCGACGCGGCGATCGCCGAGTCGCCCGATCGGTCGCCGCCGTCGGTGTAGCCGGCGTCAGGCCACGGCGGCCGCGCGGTGAAAGAGCCGCCGCAGCCATCGCTCAGAGAGATAGCAGGCGCAGAGGAGCGTGCTCATCAAGAGCGCGAACCAGATCACCGGCCCGAACATGAGGCCGATGAGCGCGTGCATGCCGAGCCCCGCCAGCACCGCGTAGCGGCGCGTCCAGGGCAGCGCGAACCAGAGCGGCGCCGCCGTCTCGAACGTCAGCGACAGATACTGCAGCGCCTGCCACCCCCACCCCGGGACCGCGCGTACCAGCAACCAGGAGATCGTGGTCTGGTAGTTGTCGTGCAGGTGGCTCCAGAGCACGTCGCCCCCCAGCCAGTCGCCGCGCAGCTTGGCGATCCCGGCGCCCGAGTACATGGCGCAGAGGAAGATCTGGAAGAAACGAATGACCCCGCCGCTGACGTGCGTCGGCACCGGCGCCTGGGGATGCCGGCGGCGGCGGCGCCAGGCGTCGACGCCGTAACGGGCGCCGGAAGGGCGAGGCAGAGGGCCAGCGCCAGCATCGGCCCCAGCTTGCTGACGGTGAACGCCTCCAACCGATCGGCGAGCGCCAGATAGGCCAGCAGCACGGCGAACAACCCACCCGAGGCGCGGGTCATGAATCCCGCCGACAGGCAGAGCCCGCTGGCGACCGTCACGATGGCGATGGTCCAGGCCACGCCGGGCGAGACGGGCGGGATATAGAGCGGCTGCCGCCAATCGTTGCCGCCGAGGTAGGGAACGCGAAAGCCGATCGGGCTCAACCAGTGATCGGCGTGAATCAAGCGCGACGACTGGAACGCCAGCAGCACCAGCGGGAGCACGACGCGCGCCAGCGCCAGCCGTTCGATCGGCTGGGGAGCGTCGACCCAGTCGCGAAGGCGCGTCCACCAGGTCACATTGGGCGACGGCCGTCTCATGGGACCACGGGCTCCTCGCAGCGGCGCGTCCGGTCATCCGACGCGGTGACGTACCAGTATTTGCGCTCGACCTCCTTCGGGTAGTCGCCGAGCGGCAACCGTTCGTACCGCCGCTCCGGCGTCCCGGGCGGCGGGATCGGGATGCGCAGGTCGAGCAGCATGACGCCGCCGATGCGCGCCTCCGGGTGCGCGCGGTTCTGCGCCTGGACGATGAACCGATCCAGCGCCTCGAGCACCCGCCGCTGCCGGTAGTGGAAGAACATCGCCCGGTAGAACCGGCTCTCCTTGTCGTCGCGGCGGATGGGGAAGAACGGACGGACGTCGATCTCCTCGAACCGGCCGAGGTCGCAGCGCCACCCTTCGGCGCGCCATTCGATCGCGTCCCGCGCCGAGTGCGGGAACAGCGCCGCCTCCTGCACGAAGAACCGAACCGGCAGCGGAAGGATCGCGTCCGGCAGCCCGATCCCCGCACCATCCATCCAGACGAAGAGCGCGTAGATTCCTGCCAGCACGGCGACGATCCTCCGCGCGCGCGGCGGCAGCCACGGCTCGGCCATGACGCGCGCGCCGTCGAGCTTCCCGCCGCCCGTGGGCTTTCCCGCGCCGTCGGGCTTCCCGGCGCCCGTGGGTTTCCCGCCACCGATGGGCTTCCCTGCAGGCATGACCCGGATCTAACAAGAGTTGGTGCACGGCGTCCAAGCCCGTGACGTGGGCCAGCCCACTAACCGGCAACCGATCGAAGGTGTCCTTCATCTGTAGAGAAGGAGGATTGGGTCATGAAAAGGATTCTGACGGCTGTGCTCGGGTTGGCGTTGCTGGCGGCCCCTGCGGCGGCCTTCGCGCGCGGCGGTGGCCACGGCGGCGGTGGTGGCGGTTTCCACGGCGGTGGCGGCTTCCACGGCGGCGGCGGCTTCCACGGCGCGCCGGCGGCGGGCTTTCACGGCGGCGCCTTCCACGGGGGACCGGCCGTCGGCTTCCACGGGGGACCGGCGTTCGGTGGCGCTCGCGTCGCGCCGGGTTTCCGCGGCCCCGTCGTGGGCGTGCGGCCGTTCGGCGGCCGCGCCTGGATCCCCGGCTACTGGGGCTTCCGCGGCGGCGCGCGCGTCTGGATCGGCGGCGCCTGGGGGTATCCGCCGTACGGCGGTGGGGACTGGATCGCGCCCCACTGGGCCTGGAACGGCTACACCTGGGTCTGGCAGCAGGGCTACTGGGCCCCGCCAGTTTACTGATCTCGCGCAGTGAGCTCGGGCCGGCCGATCCGGCCCGGAGCTGCTTGTGACCGCAGTCTGAGTTACAGACGCCGACGCGGCGGCAAGCCGCGCGCGCGACGGCGCAGCGACGCCACGCCGAGCGCGGCAAGCAGCAGCGCGAGACCGCCCGCGCCCGGCCCTCCGGAAGTGTCGCAGTTGCAGCTGGCGATGCCGCCTTCGTGCGGTCCGCCGGTGGTGCCGCCTGCGCCCGTGCCGCCCGCCCCGGTAAGCAGCGACCCGCCAGCGCCCATGACGCCGCCGGTCCCCCTGAGCGGCGAGCCGCCCGTCCCCGGGGAGCCGCCGGTCCCCGTGGTCGGCACGCCGCCGTCGGGATGCGGAACGACGATGCCACCATCGGGAATGGCGCATTGGCCTCCCGAGCAGACCTGGCCCGTCGGGCAGACGACACCCTGGCAGCCGTCCTGGCAGGCGCCCTTCACGCACACCGTTTCCGGAGGGTTGCAGGCGAGCTTGTCGCAGCCGTCGTCGACGCACGCTCCGCTCGGGAGGCAGGTCTGTCCCGTCGCGCAGGCGCGGCACGAACAGGGGGAGACGCAGACACCGTTGTCGCAGACCTGCGAGCTGTCGCAGGTGACGTTCGCACAGGGGTCGACGCAATTCCCGAGCCGGCAGACCTGCCCGTCGGGGCACATGACGCCGGTGCAGCCGCCGAGGCAGATCCCCTCGTAGCAGACCTGCTCGCTGCCGCAGACGACGCCGACGCAAGACTGGTCCTTGCAAAGGCCATCGGTCTGGTCGCACACCGTCGGAGGACCGCAGGGAAATTCACTGTTGGTGCAGGGAAAGACGCAGGTCCCCTGGCTGCAAACCTGCCCCGTCGGGCAAAGGTTGGGCGCATCGGGGTTGTCGACGATCCCGTCGCAGTCGTCATCGAGGCCGTTGCAGACCTCGGTCGTCGGCTTGAGTATCCGGCTCGCAGGTGATGGTCATGCCGCCGTTCGAGCACTGCGTGGTGCCGTCGGCGCAGATGCCCGGCATCCCCGTCGGGCAGTCGACGCCCCCACCCTGGCAGTCGAGCCCGGTGACGTAGAAGACGAAGTCGTTGAAGTCGCCGTCACACCCGTCGGCAGTCCAGTTCGAAGCGGGCATCGGGAGATCTTCGTACGCGATGTAGTAGGCGCTCGGGTTGACCGTCGATTGATAAATGAGGGTCGTGACCCAAGGAACCTTGTACTGGGTCGAGATGACGCCAAGATCAGCCTCGGAGTATTTCGTCTGCGAGCACTGCCCCGAGTTGCCGATGAGGGCGAATCCGACCTGGCCGCCCTTGTAGTTCGGGTTGCTGGCGATCGACGAGGCGTTCCAGGTGTAGATGACCCAGGTGTGCTGGCCGGCCTGGTCGGGATCCGTGTCCATCTCGGCCATCGGGCAGAAGTCGCCGTCCTGGCAGCTGATGCCGTTGGGCGGCGGCTGCTTCAGGTTTGCGGGCACCAGAGTGTAGATCTGCGCCGCCGGCGGCGGCGTCGTACTGCCGGGCGTGGCGTTGTACCAGCCGAGCGCGTTGGCACATCCGCCGCCGTGTAGGACGATCTGGCCGGTGAACCCGCACTGAGGTGAGAAGGTGCCGGGCGTCTGGTGGGCGTCTTTGACGGGATCGATGTTCTCGCCGCGAATGGCGAACAAGCCGGCCAGTGTGTCGTCGCTGGCCAAAAAGCCGCGGCTGGTGACCACCGCGAGCTCCGCCGCGCCGGTCGGTTGGGGCAACGACGTACCGTCCGGCTCGGAGACCTGTGCGCGCGCTGGCGGCGCCAGCACCAGCGCAACTACGCCGCCCGAAAGGAAAAACCATTTACGCACAGCAAAGCTAAGGGGGTGCTTCATGGGCCGATTTTGCGCCTTTTTGCGGCGCGCGGGAAGCGGAGGGCGGGCGGCGGTTGCCGCGGCGATCCCGGTCGGCTAGATCGAGGAGCCCAACGTTCCCACACTCCCCGGAGGTCCGAAAAATGTATTACCTCGTTGTCCGACAGTTCGCGCGCTCGCTCAAGAACCTGGATGCGGTCATGGCCAAGGCGCAGCAGTACGCCGACGCGCGCAAGTTCGACGTCAACAACTTCTGTTCGGCGCGTCTCTTCCCAGACATGCTGCCGTTCACCGTGCAGATCCGGATCGCCTGTGACACCGCCAAGGCTGCCGCGGCGAACCTGGCGGCCAAGCCGGCGCCCACGCACGAGGACACCGAGACGACCTTCGCCGAGCTGCGGGAGCGCATCGGCAAGTGCCTGGCGTACCTGGGGACGCTCTCGGCCAAGGACTTCGAGCAGACCAAGGCCGACTCGCCCATCAAGATGCCCGATTGGCCGAACCGGCCGGGCAAGACGCACCGGGCGGAGGAGTACCTCATCGCCCGCCAGATTCCGAACTTCTATTTCCATGTCACCACGGCGTATGATTCTTCTCCGCCAGGGCGGGGTGGAGGTCGGCAAGAGCGACTACCTCGGCGAGCTGGAAACTATCGAAGGTTAATCGCCCGCAGGGGCACAAACGTGGTCTGTTGACGCAGCGAAGGTTCCTCACCGCACTTTTGCTGCTCGCCGTCGTGCGCGCGACCGTCGCGCGCGCGGCGGAACGCCCGACGGATGACGACGCGGCCGCGGGCGGGCCTGCGCGCGCGGATGATGCCGCGCCCAGCGTCGACGACGGGACCGGTGGCGAGGCGGCGCTTCCCGCGCCCGCACCGTCGCCAGGCCCGACGGACGAGGCGCCCGAGCTGTCGGTGCTCCAAACCTACTATCCCCCGCCCGTCGACGGCCCGGAGCTGCGGCTTCCCGAGTCACCGACGCGGCTCTACCTCGACGGCGCCTACGCCTCCAGCAGCGACCTGTCGGCGCTGCAGCTCATTCAGGGGAGCGGCAGCAACTATCGCTTCTCCCTCGGCGGCGCCTACCGCTGGCACCGCTTCTCCTTCGAGGGGGAGGTCCCCTTCGTGCAGGTCACCACCCTGAACGTCACCGAGCTCAGCGGCATGCAGAAGCCGATCCCTGCCGACGCGCACCAGACCGGCGTCTCCTTCGGCGACGTGCGGATTGGGGCCATCTGGAGCGAGCAACTGGTGGGCGAGGAGTTGGTCGGCGGTTTTGGCCTGCGGACGCGCCTCGCCACGCACACCACCGCGTTCTCGTTTCACCTCGCGGATGGCAGCCTGCTGACGTACGCCTTCCCGTACTACTTCTTCGTCGAACCGACGGCCATCCTCGGCGGCGCCCTCGGGCGCTTCGTCTTCGTCATCAACGAAGGACTCGACATCCTCTGGGGTCCGAACGGCGTCATTGAGGGGCAACTGGTGGTCGTCCCGACCATCATTTTTTGGGACTCGCATGTGGCGATCAGCTACGCGCCCCTCGACCTCCTCGGCCTCTCGGTCGAGCTCGGGACCGACATCCAAGTCAACGACGTCAACGACCCACAGTTTCCCATCCAGAACATCCGCTCGGCCTGGGTGGCGCCGGCGATTCAGCTCCACCTCGGCGCCTATCGTGTCGACCTCATCGCGCGGATCGGCCTTACGCGCCTGGCCCACGGCACCGACGCCTTTGGCGTGCTCGACTACGTGGGAACCAACTCGTACACCCTGCGTGTCGGTCGGTCCTTCAATTGACGCGTCGATGGCGGTAGGCTGGGCGAATGAGAACGAAAGACCTCACATCGCTTGGGGCGGCGCTGACCATCGCGCTCGTGATGGCCGGATGCCATTCGAGCTCCACGGTGACCCCGCCCCGAGATGCCCAGGTCTTCGATCTGAGCCTCGATCTTCCGGAGGGCTGTCCGCCCGCCACCGGAAATGAAAAAGGCGTCGGCATCGCCTGCACCAAGGGGGGCGGTGAGTGCACCAAGAGCGGCGTTCCGGGCGGCCTCCTCTGTACCTGTGATCAGGCGTTTGGTCTGCAGTTGAACGGCGTGCCCTGCGTCTGCACGATCGCCGGGATCAGTCTGTCGTCGAGCACCACCGATCCGTGCAGCGCTCAAGCAAACGGGAAGCCGGCCGGCTTCTGCGGGACCAACGCCACCTGCTGCCCCTATATGACCCAGGGCTACTACTGCAGCCCCAACGCCTGCCTGCCGGGCGGCGCCTGCATCGACTTCACGTCTGCGGACGGCGGAACCTGACCTGACCTGAGGCCGGCCCGAACCTGCCGCTCAGTGGCAGGTGGCGACGCCGGTCTTGGGGGTCGTCTCGCAGCTGGCGGCGTAGCAGCAGTAGCCGTTCGCGCAGTCCTTGGTGCCCGAGCAGTCGGTGGTGCAGACGTTGCCGCTGCACTTCACGTCGCCCGCGCAGGCGTTGCCGCCGCGGCAGGTGATCTTGTTGGTCCCCGCCGACGTGGTGACGGTCGAGCCGCAGCTGGTGGGGCCCGTGCACTCGACGTCGCAGTCGTTGCCGCCGCAGGTCATCGGCCCCTTGCAAGAGCCCATCCCCGAGCAGGTCACGGTGCTCGTGTCACCGGTGGCGGCGACGCCGCCCGCGCAGGAGTTGGTCCCGCTGCAGGTGACCGTGCAGGTCGACCCGGCGCACTGAATCGCCTTGCCGCAGGCGTTGTCGGCGCAGGTGATGCTGCAGGTGGTGGCGGCGCGGCAATCGATGGCGGTGTTGCAGCCGCCGGCCGGGCAGGTGATCTTGCAGGCGATCCCCTTCGGGCAGGTGATCGGCGCGATGCAGGGCGAGCAGCCCGAGCCGCAGGCGAACGTGCAGACGCCCTCATCGCACGCGCCGCCCGCGGCCACGCAGGCCGCACAGTCCACGTCGGCGTCGGGCGGCCCACACGTCGTCGTCATGACGCCGCCGGTGCCTTTCAGGCCGCCGACGCCGCTGATGCCGCCGATCCCCCGGAGGCCGCCAGTTCCACCCGTGCCTCGGAATCCGCCCGCGCCGGACGCTCCGCCGGTCGCGCTGCCGCCCGCGCCCGATGCGTCGACGACGTCACCGCCTCCGCCCGCGCCGACGGCGTCACCGCCCGCGCCGCTCGCCGGGGTGCCGTCGCCGGCCCCCCCGTCGCCCGCCAACGTCGCGCCGCCGCTGCCACCCGCCACCGTCGCGCCCCCGGAGCCGGCGAGCACCGGCGCTCCGCCGCTGCCCGACGGCGTCACCAGGGCCGAGAGGCCCGACTTGTCCAGCTGACACGCCGCTCCGAGGAGCGGGACCATGACGGCCACGATCAATGTGGGGAGCCGCGCGCCTGCCTTCAATTTGCCTTCCGTTCCTTTGAACGGGCGCCGTCGCGCCGGGGGACCGCAGCCTGTCTGCTGCCGGGCTAACTACCTTAGTGTCTTCTGCTAGGCGCCAGTGTCGATAACGATCGCCACCTTGACCCACTGCGGAACGTGGTTGCCGTAGGGCGTCGAATTGCCGCCGGGATTTTGCTGGATGGAGTTCTGCCCGGGCAGCCAGACCGGCGCGTGGCTCGGATCGCCGACGTTGATCTCTCCCTGGGTGACGCCGGTGAACCAGAGCTGCGGCTGCGAGCTGGCGATGCCGCTGGTGTTGACCTGCGTTCCGTACGGCCGGCGCGACGAGAACGCCACCCAGTAGAGCGTCTGGCCGCGGAAGCTCCCCACGTCCGGGCTGAAGCGCGGCCACGAGTTGTCGTAGGCCGCGGTGCCGCCGTTGGCCTTGGTGAGCGGAACCCCGGCTCCGCCGCTGGTGGGGACCCACCAGAGCTGGGCCGACGAGTCGTCGTAGCCGTCGCAGACGCCCGTGCCGTACCCGGCCGTGTTGTTGTAGTTGATGTCGGTGGCGTTGGGGTTGCCGCCGCAGTTGCTCTGGTTGAAGACGACGTAGTTGCTGTCCTCGCTGACGCAGGGGTAGTAGCTGGTCATGCCCGACACGCGGGGGACGAGCACGCGGGCGTCGTCGGTGATCGTCTCCTCCGTGGTGTCGGCGATGGCGATCTGGCCGCCGGTCTTGAGATCGCCGTTGAGGCCGCTCGGGTTCCCCTGCGTGCTGGCCGGGCCCGCGGTGTTGAACGAGGTGTAGACCAGCAACGACCCGTCGTGGCTCCAGAAGGGATCCGACTGATAGGGATCGATCGCCGACGCCGAGTTGAGGAGCGCGGGGCCGCTCTGGGCGATCGTCGCCGACGTCCCGTTGACGGCCACCGTGTTGAAGTAGAGCTTCGACATGTACATGCTGACCATGACGTCGTCGTTCGGGCCCCAGGCGGTCTCCGTGGCGAAGGCCTCCTTGCGGTATTCCTGCCAGTAGCAGGTCGGATCGTTGGTCGGCGAGGCGCTCGGATCGTTGCAGCCGTTGCCGCCGGTCCGGGTCGGGTTGATGAGGAGCAGGTCCTGGTTCTGGATGTCGAGAGCCTCCCAGTTGGCGGCGTTGTAGGTCGACGAGCCGCCGATCGTGAGGCCCATGAACTTGCCGTCGTTGGTGATCGAGTGGCAGCCGATGCAGTGACCACCGGCCACGCCGTTGGGTGACGTTCCATCCCAGGCCTGCGGCGCCCCCTGGTACGACGGCGTCGAGTTCGGCCCGCCGTCGTCGGTCCAGACCTGCTGCGGCACCGGGTTGGTCTGGGAGAAGTCGTAGCGGTAGATCGCCGTGCCGTTCTTGGGCGTCTGCGTGGTGTCTTCCAGGCAGTAGCTTCCGGGGCTGGCGGCTGTCGCGCTCGGGCAGTACGGCTGATTGGGGATGACGGTCCAGTAGTAAAGACCACCGGTCACGGCCGTCTGGGCCCAGGCGGCGCTGATGGGGGCCGACTCCATCGGCGCCCCGCCGTTCGACACGCGCATGGTGATCTGGATGTCCTCGATCGAGCTGGCCGGGACCAGCATCTCCGTGAGCTGCAGCGGCAGCGTCACGTAACATCCCGACCCCGGCAGCGTCGACCCCGTTTCGCAGGCGGCGTAGTAGTTGATGCTGACGTTGCTGCTGTTCAACGTCTGGAAGTTGATGCGCGCCGACGTCCCGCCGTTGGTCGACTGGATCTGGATCGGCCCCAGGTTCGAGGGAAACAACGATCCGTCGAGCGGGTAGGCGATGGTCGTCGATCCCGAGGGGCTCCCGTCGAGGGTCGACTGGCTGCCGTTGAAGGTGCAACCGAGCGCGGGGAAGCTGCCGCAGGTGAAGCTGCCGCTTATCGGGGTGACCGCCAGCGTGCCGCCCGATCCGGTGCTGGCCCCCGGTCCGCTGCCCCCGGATCCACCGCTGCCACTGCTCGAACCGCCGCTTCCACCGGTGTTGCTCTCCACCGGTTTGACGCCGGCGCATCCGAATCCGACGGCGACGGCGACGGCGAACGACAAAGTCACCACTGACATTAGGCTTGGCAATACTCGTGAACGCATAGGCTTGCTCCGACGCTTGGGGACCGCGGCTGCGGGCGGCGTAATGCCCGTGCCCGCCTGATTTCTGAAGTCCGACTATACTGCGCGGCGTCTCCCACGGCTATAGTCGCGCGCCGCCGGCGCGGCGGCTCACAAAAGAGGCGCGGGCGCAGAGAGCCGCGGCATTGCCGAGCTCCAAAGTTGATTGACGCGGCGCCGCGGTCTTGACGGAGCGGGCGCCGCCGTCCGACCATAGAGGGATCATGATCACCCGACTGTCCCGTCCGTCACTCCTCGCCTTGCTCTTCTCCTTCATCGGAATCGCGGGCTGCGGCGGCGGCCTCAAGTACAAGGTCGACGACTCGGCGATCGATTCGATCTCCGCCGGCGACAAGCAGGACATCTTCGCCGCGCAGAACGACGTCGAGATCGCGCGCAGCGAGCAGCGCACGGTGAAGACCCAGCTCGACGAGCTGGACCGCGAACGCGCCGTGGCCAAGAACGAAAAGGATCAGGCGGCGCTGGAGGTGGAGAAGTCAGGGACCGAGCAGGAGTCGGCCAACGCCTCGCACGACGAGAACCGGGCCAACGCCGCCCGCCACGGCAAGGAGGTCGCCGACATGGGGGTCAAGGTCTCCGACACCAAGCTCGAATGGCTGGATCAGAAGGGAGACTGGCTCAAGGCCTCCAGCAGAGCGGCCGACGCCCACGAGGGAGCGGCCCAGGCGAAGGTGGAGCTGGCCAAGGCGAAGCTGGCCCAGCAAAAGGGAATCAAGCCGAGCGGCGACTTCTCGGTCGGCAACTTCGAGGATCAATGGAAGGACAAGAACGACGATTGGCAGTCGGCCAAAAAGAAGGCTGATTCCGAGCAGAAATCGACGCAGGAACGCGAGGCAAAGTGGAAGGACATCTCCGCCCAGCAAGCCAAGATGAAAGGGTGATTCCCCTAGTCTTCCCAACCCTGCTGGACTAGGCTCGTTTCCGGGGAATTCTTGAGCACCAGCGAGCGAGAAGCCCTGCTGGCGAGCGCATCCAACGCGCGAGCAGAGGCGCAAGCCAGGGTCGAGGCAGTCGACTCGACCGAGCGCTCAGAGCGGACGGATTACGTCCCGCTGCTGGAGACCGCCCGGATCCTGGTCGTCGACGACGAGAAGGTGATCCGCGAGATCCTGGCCGACTTCCTCACCATGGAGGGGTACGTCGTGCACGCCGTCGAGGACGGCGCCCAGGCCATCGAGGAGCTCCGCAAGCGCAGCTACAACCTGGTCATCTCCGATCTGAAGATGCCCAACCTGAGCGGCCTCGAGCTGATCCAGAAGATCTCCGAGGAGAGCATCCCGGTCCTCACCGTCATCATGACCGGCTTCGGCACCGTGGAGACGGCGATCGAGGCCATGAAGCGGGGCGCCTACGACTACATCCTCAAGCCGTTCAAGGTCGAGGAGGTCATCCACATCGTGCAGCGCGGCCTCGATCGCCAGCGGCTGCAGCACGAGAACATCCGTCTCAAAGACGCGCTGTCGATTTACAAGATCAGCGAGGCGATCGCCACCTCGCTGTCGGTCGAAAAGGTGCTCGACCTGGTGCTCGACGCGACGATCGACACCGTCGACGCCGACGTGGTCAGCCTGCTGCTCGAGGACCCCAAGCAGGCCGGCCGCTTCTCTGAACGGATGCGCAAGGTGTCGGAGCGGGCCGATCCAGGCATCGAGGCACCGCCGCTCAATCTCGAAGAGGCGCTGCCGCTCTTCCGGGAAGACCGGCCGCTCTTGGTGCACGGCAGCCGCTCCTACCAGTTTCTGGCGGCGCCGCCGCGGGAGCTCGAACGGCGCCTGGTCAGCCTCTGCAGCATCCCGCTCAAGCTCAATGGCCGTATCATCGGGATGCTCAACGCCTACAGCTACACGCGCGGCAACAAGTTCTCCGAAGGTCAGCGCAAGATGCTGTACGTCCTGGCCAGCCGCGCCGCGGTCTCCATCGAGAACGCGCGTCTCTACGAGAACCTGGTCGACGCCAACAAGGATCTGACCACCGCCAACGTCTCCTTGGAGGAGAACTTCCAGCAGACGATCATCGGCTTCGCTCACGCGCTCGAGGAGTCCGACCGCTACACGCGCGGCCACTCCGAGCGGGTCGCCATGTACGCGCGCCTCATCGCCATCGGCCTGCGCATGAGCGGTCCGGAGATCGACACCATCGTCAAGGTGGGCCTCATGCACGACGTCGGCAAGATCGGCGTGCGCAACGACAAGCTCAACAAGCCCGGCAAGCTGACCCCCGAGGAGCTGGCCATGTTCCGCTCGCACCCGGCCAAGGGGAAGCGGATCCTGGAGCCGATCCCGTTCATGCGCGACATCGTCCCCGGCTGCTACTGCCACCACGAGGCCTGGGACGGCTCGGGCTATCCGCAGGGGCTGGTCGGCGATCACATCCCGCTCATCGGACGGGTGGTCGCCGTCGCCGACGCCTACGACGCCATGACCTCCGACCGCGCCTACCGCAAGGCGCTCCCCCACGAGATCGCCTGCGGGGAGCTCGAACGCTGCACCGGCTCGCAGTTCGATCCGGAGATCGTTCCGGCGTTCCTGGCGCAGATCGAGGAGTTCCGCCGCCTGGAAGCGGCAGCCGGGCGCGTCATCCCGCGGTGATGAATCACCTTTGCCCCCGGTAACAGCCGCCCTGACCCCTTCACCTTCCCTAGAGGACCGAGAGGACCCGCATGAGCGCTGACGGCGCCGCCCCATTCGCAGGAAACCGCATCCCGATCGCCATCGAGGAGGAGATGAAGTCGGCGTTCATGGACTACGCCATGAGCGTCATCGTCTCGCGCGCGCTCCCCGACGCCCGCGATGGCCTCAAGCCGGTGCACCGCCGGATCCTCTACACGCAGCACGGCCTCTCCAACTACTGGAACCGCCCGTACATCAAGTGCGCCCGCGTGGTCGGCGACGTGCTCGGCAAGTACCACCCGCACGGCGACACGGCGGCCTACGACGCCCTGGTGCGCATGGCCCAGGACTTCGCCATGCGTTACACGCTCATCGACGGCCAGGGAAACTTCGGGTCGGTCGACGGGGACTCGGCGGCCGCCTACCGCTACACCGAGTGCCGGATGGAGAAGATCGGCGGCGAGCTGCTGGCCGACATCGACAAGGAGACGGTCGACTTCCAGCCGAACTACGACGACAAGGAGACGGAGCCGACGGTCCTTCCGGCGCGCTTTCCCAACCTGCTCGTCAACGGCGCCTCCGGGATCGCGGTCGGCATGGCCACCAACATCCCGCCGCACAACCTGCGCGAGGTGATCGACGCGACGATCGCCGTCATCAAGAACCCGGAGATCACCACCGACGAGCTGATCGAGATCGTCCCCGGGCCGGACTTCCCGACCGGCGGCTTCATCAACGGGCGCAACGGCATCCGCAACGCCTACGAGACGGGGCGCGGCGCCATCCTGATGCGCGGCCGGACGACCGTCGAGGAGCACCCCAAGACCGGCCGCAAGTCGATCGTGGCCACCGAGATCCCTTACCAGGTCAACAAGGCGAAGCTGATCGAGAAGATCGCCGAGCTGGTCCGGGAAAAGAGGATCGAGGGGATCGCCGATCTGCGCGACGAATCCGATCGCGACGGCATGCGGATCGTCATCGACCTCAAGAAGGACGCGGTTCCGGAGATCGTCCAGAACAACCTCTGGAAGATGACGCCGCTGCAGGAATCGTTCGGCATCAACATGCTGGCCATCGTCGACGGCCGCCCCCAGACCCTGTCGCTGAAGAAGGCGCTCACCCACTACATCTCGCACCGGCGCGACGTGGTCACGCGCCGCACGCTGTTCGATCTCCGCCAGGCCCGCGATCGGATGCACATCCTCGAGGGGCTCAAGATCGCCGTCGACAACATCGACGCGGTCATCGATTTGATCCGCTCTTCGAAGGACACCGAGGCGGCCAAGGCCGGCCTCATGTCGAGCTTCGAGCTGTCGGCGCGGCAGGCGCAGGCGATCCTCGACATGCGGCTGGCCAAGCTGACCGGCCTCGAGCGCGACGCGCTCCTCGCCGAGATCAAAGAGGTCGGCGCGCTGATCGCGCGGCTGGAGGAGATCCTGGGGAGCGAGACGATCCTGATGAAGGTCGTCACCGACGAGCTCGAGGCGGTGAAGGAGGAGTTTGGCGACGATCGCCGGACCGAGCTGACCGACCTCGATTCCGACATCGACGTCGAGGACATGATCGTCCCCGAGGAGATGGTCGTCACCGTCACCCACGGCGGTTACGTCAAGCGCAACCCCAAGACCCTCTACCGCGCCCAGCGGCGCGGCGGCCGCGGCATCACCGGCGCGGCGACGCACGAAGAGGACTTCGTGGCCCAGCTCTTCGTCGCCTCCACGCACGACACGCTGCTCATGTTGACCAACAAGGGGCGGGCCTACTCGAAGAAGGTCTGGGAGGTCCCGCAGGCGGGCCGCACCGCCAAGGGAAAGGCCTTCGTCAACCTGCTCCCGCTGCAGGAGGGGGAGCGGGTGGTGGCGCTCCTGCCGGTGCGCGAGTTCTCCGAGGGGGCCTTCGTCCTGATGGCCACCCGGACCGGCTACATCAAGAAGACGTCGCTCGACGCCTTCGCCAACATCCGCAGCTCCGGCATCATCGCGCTCTCGATTCCCGAGGATGACGATCTGGTCAGCGTGCGAATCACCGAAGGAGCGGCCGACATTCTGATCGGCACGCGCAACGGCTGGGCCATCCGTTTCCGCGAGGAGAACGTCCGGCCGATGGGGCGCACTGCCCGCGGCGTGCGTGGGATCCGGCTGCGCGAGGGGGACGGCGACAAGGACCAGGTGGTCGGCATGGCGGTCGTCCCGCGCGAGGAGCCGGCCACGCTGCTCACGGTTTGCGAGCGCGGCTACGGCAAGCGAACGCCGACCTCCGACTACCCGACCAAGAACCGCGGCGGCAAGGGGGTCATCACCATCAAGACCACCGAGCGCAACGGCAAGGTGGTCAGCCTGCGGCTGGTCAGCGACGACGACGATCTCATGCTCATCACCGACGGCGGCAAGCTGATCCGGATGCCGGTCGACGGGATCCCGACCATCGGCCGCAACACCCAGGGGGTGCGCCTCATCCGCCTCGAGCCCGAGGAGAAGGTCGTCGCCTTGGAGCGGATGGCCGAGAAAGAGGAGGGGGAGGTCGAGGTGGCACCCGAGGTGGCCGCCGCGCGCGCGGAGCTGCAGACGGCCGCGCTCGGCGCCGAGGATCTGGGCGACGAGGCGGGGGCCGACGAAGCAGACGAAACCGACGAAACTGAGGACGAGGAGGGGACCGACGACGTTCCGGGAGACGACTCCTAGCCCGGCCGCCTCACCTTCGACACTCCACACCGCACACCGCCTAACTGATTCACCGAGACAACAGCACCCCCGCAACCATGCCGACGAATCCTGGATCCAAGCGCCCCCGCTCCTCGACGCTCTACGAACGGGCCTGCGCGCTCTTCCCCGGCGGCGTGAACTCGCCGGTGCGGGCGTTCAAATCGGTGGGGGGCACGCCGGTGTTCATCGATCGCGGCGTCGGCCCGTTCGTGCACGACGTCGACGGCAACCGCTACACCGACTTCGTCTGCTCCTGGGGGGCGCTGATCCTGGGCCACGCCGATCCCGACGTGGTGGCGGCCGTCATCCACGCCGCCGCGGGCGGGACCAGCTTCGGCGCGCCGACCGCCCGCGAGGTGGAGCTTGGCGAGCTCATCCGCTTCATGATGCCGGCGCTCGAGAAGATGCGCTTCGTCTCGTCCGGCACCGAGGCGACCATGTCGGCGCTGCGCGCGGCCCGCGGCTTCACCGGACGCCACCGCATCATCAAGATCGACGGCGGCTACCACGGCCACGCCGACTCGCTGCTGGCCAAGGCCGGGTCGGGGGTGGTGTCGCTCGGGCTTCCCGGATCGAGCGGCGTCACCCCGGCGGCGGTCGCCGACACGCTGGTGGTCCCCTACAACGACCTCGACGCCATGCGGGCGGCGTTCGAGGAGCACCGCGAGGAGATCGCGGCGCTCATCATCGAGCCGATCCCCGCCAACATGGGCGTGGTCATGCCCCGCCCGGCCTATCTGCCCCTCCTCCGGGCGCTCTGCGACGAGCACGGCGCGCTGCTGATCTTCGACGAGGTGATCACCGGCTTCCGGGTGGCGCGCGGCGGCGCCCAGCAGATGTTCGGTGTGCGCCCCGATCTGACCTGTCTCGGCAAGGTGGTGGGCGGCGGCCTGCCGTTCGGGGTCTACGGCGGTCGCGCCGACGTGATGGATGTGATCGCGCCGGTCGGGCCGGTCTATCAGGCGGGGACGCTTTCGGGAAATCCAGTGGCGGTGGCCGCCGGGCTGGCCACGCTCAGGCGCCTCGACGACCACGCCTACCTGGCGCTGGAAGGGATCGGCCGCGTGCTGGAGGACGATCTCTCCCGCGCGGTGCGCCGCACCGGGGTGACCGCCCGCGTGCAGCGGGTCGGTTCTGCCTTCACGCTCTTCTTCGCTCCCGAAGAGGTCGTCGACTTGTCCAGCGCGAAACAATCCAACACCGACCACTACGCCAGGTTCTTCCACGGCATGCTCGAGCGCGGCTTCCTGCTGCCGCCCGCCCAGTTCGAGGCCGCTTTCATCTCGCTGGCCCACACTCTCGACGAGATCAACGCCTTCACCGCGGCCGCCCGCGAGGTGCTGGCCGAAATCGCCGCCAGCAAGTGACGATCGGGTACCGGAATTTGATCGGCGACATCCGATCCGCCCCTTGGGCGTGATCTGCCTTGATTTCAGGGCTTGGGCGTGTTACCCGAACGCCACTCATCGATCCGGACGCGAAAAAAATGATTCAGGCCGCCGGGAGCGCCGGCTCTCTCGGCTTGGAGATCATCGCTTACCTCTGCCTCGGTTACCTGGGAAAGTATCTCGACCACCGATTCAACACGAAACACTGGCTCATGTACCTCGGACTGTTCCTCGGCGTCGCCGCTTCGATCAACGCTCTCGTGCGGGTCAACCGGGAATATCAGCGCTCATTGAAGAAAAACGATGACTCCCCGCACGACCGCTCCTGATCCACTTCCGCACGCGCGCAGCCTCGCTGTCGGCGGCAGTGTGGCCGTTCTGGCGCTGGCTGGCCTCTGTTGGGGACGGCACGGCTTCATCTCGGCGGCGGCCGGCTCGCTGGTCTCGTTCGCCAACGTCTGGGCGCTCGAGCGCTTCGCGCAACGCGCCGTCGAGCGCGCCGAGCTGGGAGACCTCTCGGTCGCCGGGCCGCTGACGGCGGCGCTGAGCGCCAAGACCATCGTCCTTCTGACCGCCTCCTGGGTGCTCATCCGGGCCGGTGGGCTGGCGACCCTCCCGTTCGGTCTGGGGTTCCTGGTTTCGATCTTCTCCCTTTTGGGCGCCGGGCTGCAGGCCGCGCGGCGGGAGGCCTAGACCTTGGGCCCGCACGTCACCTGGTTCGACCTCATCCCCGGCATGAGCGGCTTCAGCAGGTCGCTTCAGCAGTCGCTGGGCCGAACCTGGACCTGGCAGGTCTTCCAGACCACCCACTTCGAGATCACCCACGTGCTGGTGGCGCTCGTCGTGCTGCTGCTGCTGGTGGCGGGCGCCGCTTCCTACCGGGCCTCGGTCGTCAAGCTGGGCGAGGAGGCCATTCTCCCCTCGGCGCGCTTCAACGTCCGCGCCATCTTCGAGAGCCTGGCGGACATCGTGTTCGGCCTGCTCGAGGGGGTGATGGGCGAGAAGAACGCGCGCAAGTACCTCCCCTTCTTGGGCTCCTTCTTCCTCTTCGTCCTGTTCTCGAACCTGATCTCCCTCATCCCCGGCTTCCGGGCACCGACGGACACGCTGAAGACCAACATCGGACTGGCGGTGCTCATCTTCCTGGCCACGCACGTCCTCGGCTTCAAAGAGCACGGCATTCACTACCTCGAGCAGTTCACCGGGCACCTGCCGCTCAAGAGCCCGCTGGTGATTCTGGTGCCGCTCATGTTCGTCATCGAGGTGATAAGCCACCTCATCCGCCCGGCCACACTCTCCATCCGCTTGATGGCCAACATGTTCGCGGATCACGCGGTCGTCGGCGTGTTCTTCACCCTCATTCCCTTCCTGGTCCCGGTCCCGCTCATGCTGCTCGGCGTGTTCGTCTCGGTGGTCCAGGCTCTCGTTTTCACCTTGATGTCTGCCACGTACATCAGCTTGGCTGTTGCCCACGAGGAGCACTGAGCGTCACCCGTCCGATTTTGAGGAGAATCATCAAATGCGCCGAAATCTGAAAGTCCTGTCGACCTTGTTGTTCGCCGCCGTCTGCTTCTTCGCGAGCTCGGCTGCCTTCGCCGCCGACGCCACCAGCGGTGGTGGGAGCGGCTCCCGCGAGATGGGTCTCGCCATCGGCGCCGGCCTGGCGATCGGCCTGGCCGCCCTGGGCGGTGGCCTCGGCCAGGGTAAGGCCGCGGGCGCTGCCCTCGAGGGGATCGCACGCAACCCCCAGGCCTCCGGGAAGATCTTCACGCCGATGATCATCGCGCTCGCGCTCACCGAGTCGCTGGTGCTCCTGGCCTGGCTCATCGCCAACGGGCTGAGCGGCAAAGTCGGGGGCTAAAGGGCGGCGGCTGACGCCGCCTGCGCGGGAGGGGCTTTGCCCCTCCCCACCGCCCGCCTTCGATCAACCTATCAAGACGATGCGCTAGGCTGGATGACCCATGGCTATTTCTTGCGGCATCGTTGGATTACCGAACGTCGGTAAGTCGACGCTCTTCAATGCGCTGTCGGCGGCGGGGGCCGCGGTGGCGAACTATCCGTTCTGCACCATCGAGCCGAACGTCGGCGTGGTGCCGGTGCCGGACGCGCGGCTCGACGCGCTGGTGGAGCTCTACCACCCGAAGTCGGTCGTCGCGGCGACGGTGAACTTCGTGGACATCGCCGGCCTCGTCCGCGGCGCGTCGAAGGGTGAGGGGCTGGGGAATCAGTTCCTGGCCACCATCCGCGAGACCGACGCCATCGCGCACGTCGTCCGCTGCTTCGAGGACGACAACGTCATCCACGTCGAGGGGCGCGTCGATCCGGTGGCCGACGTCGCCACGATCGACACCGAGCTCTGTCTCAAGGACCTCGAGACCGTCGACAAGCGGATCGAGCGGGCCAAGAAGGCGCTCAAGGGACCGGCGCCGAAAGAGGAGAAGGTGATCCTCGAGCTCTGCGAAAAGCTGAAAGCAGGCCTCGACCAGGGCAAGCCGGCGCGCGCGCAGGGGCTCGACGCCGAGGCGCTGGCGCTGCTGCGCGACCTGGGCCTGCTGACGCTGAAGAAGGTGTTCTACGTCGCCAACGTCGCCGAGAAGCAGCTGGCCAGCGCCGACGGCGACAAGTTCGTGGGCGCCCTCCGCAAGCACGCCGACGCCGAGGGCGCGCCGGTGGTGGTCATCTGCGCCGCGGCCGAGGCGGAGATCTCCGCGCTCGACGCCGCCGATCGCCCGGCGTTCCTGGAGAGCCTGGGGTTGAAAGAGCCCGGGCTGAACGCCGTCGCGCACACCGCCTACAAGATCCTCGACCTCATCACCTTCCTGACCGCCGGGCCCGACGAGTGCCGCGCCTGGACCGTCAAGCGCGGCGCGAAGGCCCCCCAGGCCGCCGGCGTCATCCACACCGACTTCGAGCGCGGCTTCATCAAGGCCGAGGTCATCTGGTGGGAGGACCTCATCAAGTTCGGCTCCGAGGGAGCCTGCCGCAGCAACGCCAAGCTGCAGCTCGAAGGCAAGGACTACGTCGTGAAGGACGGCGACGTCATCCACTTCAAGTTCAACGTCTAGCTGCCGGTGATCGCCTAACGGCCGAGCATCAGGTCGATGCCCGCGAGCAGCAGGTCCACTTGGCCGCGCGGGAGACGTCCTACCTTCTCCGTGAGGACGTCTCGGTCGATGGCCACGATCTGAGAAACGTTTGCCACCGAATCCTTGGGAAGGCCGGTCGTCGTCGCGTGCAGGAGGACGTTGCCGGGTGCCTCGGCCCACTTGAGATTACTCGTGAGTGGCACGCAGACGGTCGTTGCCAACCGACTACGATTGAACGCCTCTCCTTGAACCACCACCACGGGACGGCGAAACCCCGGCCCCGATCCCGTCGGCGCAGGCAGATCTGCCCAGCAGACGTCCCCTTGACCGATCACCACTCGACTCTCGCCAAAGTTTTTATCGAAGCGGCAGACAGAAACCGATCGGGCTTGGTATCCACCTCTTCGGAGACGCGATTCATCGCCTCCGTCACAGAATCCTCGTGTTGAGATCCGCGCGAGCTCTTCGGCAGCCCTGAGCGCCCGAGAAACTCCTTCGCCGCCGCATAAAGCACCGACTCCGTGGACGTCTCTGGAAGGCCGTGCCGTCGGAGAAGATCCCCCACACCGTCATGCGCGGACTCCGCCCGAATCGAGCCGAAGTCCTTCACGACGACTCCCAGCTTCTCGTAGTCCAAGAGATACCCCTCGGTCCTTCGAGCAGACTTGACCCTCATCCCTCGATCGGTGAACTCGACAATCGTGAAGGACCCGCTTTTGCGCGCGAACGGGATCGCATCTCCGAGCTTGAAAGCGCTCCGAAATGCCTCCCGGGTCAATAAACCCAACGCCCGAGTCTCCTGCATGAATTGAATTTTAACGTATCCTCCGGCCGCCCGCAAGATAGCTCAGTAAAATACAGTAAGCCGCTGCGAAATGGCGGCGAACTGCCGAGATGGATCAAGGAGCGTCGAGACGCCACCCTTGAACTCAGGCTGGCGGCGGACGCGCCTCAGAACTTCGAGGTGACGGCCATGAAGGTCATCTTGTCGTTCGTCTCGCGCAGGCGCGAGGAGAGCGTGCGGACGAACGACCAGAGGAGATCGTAGGCCAGATCGCGGTCGACGAAGAGGAGGTCTTCCATGTCCTCCTTGCGGACCACGAACAGGCGGCAGGCCTCGTGCGCGCGCGCGTCGGCGCTGCGTGGGAAGTCGTCGATGAGCGCCATCTCGCCGAAGTGCGTGCCGGCGCGCAGGATCGCCAGCGCCTCTTCACCCATCCCCGCCACTTGCTTTCCGATGCGCACCGCGCCCGACAGGATGAGGTACATCTTGTCCCCCTGCGCCCCCTCCTTGAAGATGACGGCGCCCAGCGGGTAGTCCTCTTCGAGGCCGAGGTTGGCGATCCGCCGCAGATAGCTCGGCTGCAGCGCGGAGAAGAGGCTGATCTTCGAGAGCAGCTCGACTGCCTTCTCGGGCGGGATGGTCGAACGCGCCGACGGCTCGGGCGTGGGCTCTGGCGCCACGGCGGCAGCCGCGCTCACACCGGAGGCCTCGGTCAGCTCGAAATCCGGCTCGGACTCACCGCCGGGCGCAACGGGCTCGCTGCTCATCGCTGGCGATTATGCCAGGGAGATCAGACGAGCAATGGACCGAAAACGCCCCCGTTGACTTTGGAGCCACGGCCGAGGCACGCTCTGCCCGTCCGTTCGCCAGGTGCCCTCCTATTCGCCAGGTGCCCTCATGACGCGCGTCAAAACATGGTCCTCTTGCTCCCTTTTCCTGGCGGCGTTGGCGCTCGCCCTCGCCTCGGCCTGCGTTCAGCAGGATGACAAGAAGGACGAGCCGGCCCCGGCCGCGCCCACCCCTCCGCCGCCCCCTCCACCCGAGCCGGCCCGCGTTCCGCTGACGGTCGACATCAAGGCGCCGGTCGCCGTCGCCACGGCGGCCGGAACCAAGTGCCTGCAGTTCGGTGGCGGGAGCAAGGCCGACCTCGCCCACGCCGAGATCGCGACCTGCAACGGCTCGCCTGCCCAGCAGTTCAAGCTGCAGCCGGCAGCCGGTGGCTACTACGCCCTCGTCAACGCCAACAGCGAAAAGTGCCTGGACGTCTCCGCGTTCGCGATGGGCGACGGAGCGCTGGTGCAGCAGTACACCTGCAACGGCGGCGTCAACCAGCATTGGATCGTCGCCGACGGCGGACACGACAGCGTCCGTCTCGTCTCCCGGAACAGCGGCAAGGTTCTCGACGTCACCGGCGGCGGCACCACCGACGGAACGGCCGTCAGCCAGGCGGGCTGGAAGGGGGCTCCCAATCAGCTCTTCAAGCTGAAGGGGACCCCGCTCCCCGCGGCCGCCGGAACGGGCGGCAAGGCCGGCAGCGACGGCGCCGGAGGCGCGGCGGGCCACAAGAAGAGCCGGAAGCCCAAAGCGGCGCCGGCCGCCGCTCCGTAGCGCCAACGGGCGGATTTCGGCTCGCGATCGGTGAGCCGAAGGGGGCCGTTTCATCACTGTGTGATCGGGGCAGGTCCGCCGACCGCTCCGATGGATGACACTTCGCGGCCACACCTCTGTCCCGCTGTTGGCGGTGGCCGCGCTGAGCTGCGCGATCACGGCGCTGGGCTGCGCGGTCAGTGAGCCGATCGATTTTCCCGTCGCCGGCAGCGGAGGCTCGGCGCTGGGAGGCGGGTCGAACGGAACCGGTGGCAGCGGCGCGACCGGCGGCAGCGGCGCGACCGGCGGCAGCGGCGCGACCGGCGGCAACGGCGCGACGGCGACCGGGGGAAGGATCGGAACCGGCGGCGTGACGGGCACGGGCGGAGCGACGCCCGGCAGCGGCGGCATGGTGGGAACCGCAGACGGCGGCGCTCCCGGAACTGGGGGACGCGCGCCCGGAGCGGGCGGACGCGGCGGCAGCACGGGGACGGGCGGGCGAGCGGGCGCAACCGGCGCGGGCGGCAAGACCAGCGCCGACGGGGGAACCGTGACCTTCACCGACGTCTATACGCAGGTCATCTCCAACAACTGCTTCGGCAGCGCCTGCCACAACCCCCCCGGCCCCGGTCTCCCGAGCTTCGCCTCACAGGCGAACTGCTACAACTACTTCAAGAACCAGGGGCAGCTCGATCCCGGCCAGGATCCCCTCCGAGTCGTACATCTATTTCATCATGGCGGGCGATCCGACGAGCTCACCCCCGACGCCGCCGTTCATGCCGCCCTCTCCAAATCCCAACGTGTCGGCCGCGGATCTCGCCATCGTCGCCGCCTGGATCGCCGACGGCGCGCTCAACAACTGACGCCGCGCCGCCAAGCGCCCTGGGATCCCCCACCGACGCGCGACGGCGCGGGGTCAGCCCAGGAAGCGCTCGGCGTCGATGGCGGCCATGCAGCCGGTCCCGGCGGCGGTGATCGCCTGGCGGTAGACGTGGTCGGCGACGTCGCCGCAGGCGAAGACGCCCGGAATCTTCGTGGCGGTCGAGCCCGGCTTCACCTTGAGGTACCCGGCGCCGTCCATGTCGAGCAGGCCGCGAAACAGCTTCGAGTTCGGCTCGTGGCCGATGGCGACGAACAGGCCGCCGGCGGGCAGCTCCCGCACCGACCCATCGCGCAGATCGCGCAGCTTGACGCCGGTGACGCCCGGCCGCGGCAGCTCGCCCAGGATCTCGTCGACGACCGCGTTGGTGATCATGGTGATCTTCGGGTTGCCTTGCGCCCGGTCGAGCATGATCTTCGAGGCGCGGAACTCGTCGCGGCGGTGGACCACGGTGACCTTGGTGGCGAAGCGGGTGAGGAAGTTGGCCTCCTCCATGGCGGTGTCGCCGCCGCCGACCACGATGAGCTCGCGCCCCTTGAAGAGAGCGCCGTCACAGGTGGCGCAGGCGGAGACGCCGTAGTTCTGGAACTTCTGCTCCGACGGGATGCCGAGCCACTTGGCCGTGGCGCCGGTGGCGATGATGAGCGTGTCGGCGACCATCTCCCCGTCGCTCGAGGTGAGCTTGAATGGACGGTCGGAGAGATCGACGGCGGTCACGTCGGCGGTCACCACCCGGGTGCCGAACCGCTCGGCCTGTGCCTTGAAGAGCTCCATCAGATCCGGCCCCTGCACCCCCTTGGGGAAGCCGGGGTAGTTCTCCACCTCGGTGGTGATCATCAGCTGACCGCCTGGGAGCGTGACCGGCTCGATCGCGGCGCCGCCGCCTTCGAACAGAACCGGCTCGAGGTTGGCGCGGGCGGCGTAAATCGCCGCCGTGTAACCGGCCGGACCGGAACCGACGATGGCGACCTTCGTTCTTTCGGGGAGCGGCATGGGGGACATCTGGGCCTCGATTGTTTATTTGGATGCCGGCCTGCTGGCAATTGGTTTCAACCCGCGGCGCCAGAGGCCGCTTCGCCCTCCCTGTTTCTCCTCCAGCCGCAGCGCGCGGATTTCGACCCCCCGCTCGGCCCCCTTGACCATGTCATAGATCGTCAGCGCCGCGGCGGCCGCGGCGGTCAGCGCCTCCATCTCGACGCCGGTGCGATCGATGGCCCGGGCGGTCGCCCGGATCCGGACGCCCGGCAGGGCGCGGTCGATGGTGAGGTCGACGTCGCACCCGGTCAGTCGGACCGGATGGCAGAGCGGTATCAGCTCGGCCGTCCGGCGCGCCGCCATGATGCCCGCCAGCCGCGCCACCGCCAGCACGTCCCCCTTCCCGCGCGCGCCGGCCGCCCGGGCGACGAGCGCGAGCGTCGCCCGCTTCATCCGCACCGCCGCCGAGGCGGTGGCCGCGCGGGCCGTCTCCGGCTTGCCCGCCACGTCGACCATCCGCGCCGCTCCCCGCGCGTCGACGTGTGACAGCCGCTTCTTCTTCACTCTACGGTGACGCTCTTGGCGAGGTTGCGCGGCTGGTCGACGTCGTTCCCCTTGGCCACCGCGATGGCGTAGCTCATGAGCTGAAGCGGCAGCACGGTCAGGAACGGCTGCAGCAGCGCCGGCGCGTCGGGGATCCAGAGGACGCGGTCGCACTGTTCGGCCAGCTGGTCGTCCCCCTTGGTCCCGATCCCGATGATGTGGCCGTTGCGGGCGCGGACCTCGGCCAGGTTCGAGAGCACCTTCTCGTAGCCGGGGCCGCGCGGCGCCAGCACCACCACCGGCACGCCGTCGTCGACCAGCGCGATGGGGCCGTGCTTCATCTCGCCGGCGGCGTACCCCTCGGCGTGGATGTAAGAGATCTCCTTCAGCTTGAGCGCGCCTTCGAGCGCGATCGGATAGTTCGTCCCGCGCCCGAGGAAGAGGAAGTCGCGGGCGTAGCGGTACTCGCGGGCCAGCTGCTTGAGGTCGCCGAGGCCCTCCAGCGCCTCGGTCATCTTGGTCGGCGTAAGCGCCAGCTGCTCGACCAGCTTGGCCGCCGCGTCGGGCCCGAGGTTGCCGCTCCGCCGGCCGATGTGAATGGCGATCAGCGCCAGGGCCGCCAGCTGCGCGGTGAAGCACTTTGTCGAGGCGACGCCGATCTCGGGTCCGGCGTAGGTGTAGAGGACGCCGTCGGAGGCGCGCGGAATGGCGGCGTCGACGACGTTGGAGATCGACAGCACCCGCGCGCCGCGCGCCCGCGCCTCCTTGACCGCCGCCAGCGTGTCGGCCGTCTCGCCGCTCTGGGAGATGGCGATCACCAGATCCTGGGGGCCGACCACCGGATCGCGGTAGCGGAACTCGCTGGCCAGATCGACCTCGCAGGGGATGCGCGCGGTCCCCTCGATGAGGAACTTGCCGACCAGGCCAGCGTGGTACGAGGTGCCGCAGGCGAGCAGCAGGACGCGCCGCAGGCTGCGCGGATCGATCTCGAACCCCTCGAGGTCGGCGTCGTGCGCCTCCAGCAAGAGGCGGCCGCGCAGCGTGTCGGTGATGGCCCGCGGCTGCTCGAAGATCTCCTTGAGCATGAAGTGCGGGTAGCCGCCCTTCTCCGCCTGCGCGGCGTCCCAGGTGATGGTGCGCGGCTGCCGCTCGAGCAGCTTCCCCTCGACGTCGGTGATGACTGCCTTGCCGGCGGTGATGGCCACGACGTCCCCTTCGTCGAGGAAGATCACCTCCCGGGTGTGCTCGAGGATGGCCGGAACGTCAGAGGCCAGGAAGGTCTCCCCCTTCCCCAGCCCCAACACCAGCGGCGAGGCGTTCTTGGCCGCCACCATCTCGCCCGGGTGCTTGTCGGAGATGGCCACCAGCGCGTAGGCGCCGTGCACCTGGCGCAGCGCGCGCCGCAGCCCTTCCACCAAGCTGGGGGCACCCGCCAGCAGCGCCTCGTCGATGAGGTGCGCGACGATCTCCGTGTCGGTCTCGGAGGAGAACTTCCGCCCCGCCGCCACCAGGCGCGCCCGCAGGGGCAGGTAGTTCTCGATGATGCCGTTGTGAATCACCGACACGCTGCCGGCCTTGTGCGGGTGGGCGTTGGCCTCGCTGGGGCGGCCGTGCGTCGCCCAGCGGGTGTGCCCGATGCCGAGCGTCCCCTCCGGCATCTCGCGGGTCACCATCGCCTCGAGGCCCGCCAGCTTGCCCCGGCAGCGCAGCACCTGGGTCCCGCGCGGGCCGACGATCGCCACCCCGGCCGAGTCGTAGCCGCGGTATTCGAGACGTCGCAATCCGCCGAGCAGGATGGGAGTCGCCTGCTTCTGCCCAACGTACCCAACGATTCCACACATGAGCTTGAATGTAAGGCTAACCGACAGATTTGGCGACCGCCGCGGGCAGCCGAACCGCAGTCATTCTGCAGGGACGCGGGGCGGAGGAACCTCGACCCGCGGCGATCGCCTGGGCGCCCACAGTTGTTGCATTGCGCGCGGCGACGGGCGCGCTTAGCATCGGCGCTTTCATGCGCCTGTCTTTTCGCCCCGACGACTGGAGTGAACGCCAGACGGGCCTCTTCGTCGTCCTCATCGGTCTGCTTCTCTATATTCCGCTCGCCGGATCGTACGGCCTCTACGACCCCTGGGAGACGCACTACGGCGAGGTCGCCCGCCAGATGACCGAGCGGGGCGACTACATCAGCCTCTGGTGGCCAGGCGCCCCCATCGACGCCGACCACTTCTGGTCCAAGCCGGTGCTGTCGTTCTGGATCATGAGCCTGTCGATGCGGCTCTTCGGCCTGGCACATGTCGCGCCGGGGACGATGGCGCTGTCGTCGCGCCCCGAGTGGGCGATGCGGCTGCCGTTCTGCCTCCTCGGCGTCCTCGGCATGTACGCCGTCTATCTGTGCGTCTCGCGCTTCGTCAGCCGGCGGGCCGGGATCTTCGCGGCGCTGGTGACGGCCACCTCGCCGCTCTACAGCCTGGTGGCGCGGCAAGCGATGACCGACATGGCCTTCGTCGGGCCGATGACCATGGCGCTGGCGCTGGGCGCCCTGGCGCTGTTCGACGACGAGGACGTCCCGCTCCCCCGCCGCGAGGCGCGGCTCGGCCCGCTCAAGCTCGGCTGGCCCGACCATCCCCTGCTCTACCTTGCGGCGGGCCTCTTCACCGTCGTCTCGCTGCCGCAGCTGATCGTCAACATCGTCCAGCTCCGCTGGGTCTTCACCGTCGCGCGCCACAACTTCTCGCTGCCGGGCGTCGTCGTGATGCTCCCCTACATCGCCGGCTTCCTGGCCTACTTCCCGCTGGTCGGGCGGCTGCGGAGCAAACCGCCGCTCTACCTCAACCTGGCCGCCACGCTCTGCGGGCTGGCCACGCTGGCCAAGGGGATCGCCGGGCTCGCGCTGCCGGTCCTCGTTCTTCTCATCTACCTCACCTTCACCTGGAGCTGGAAACGGCTCCGGCGCGCGCAGCTCGGGTTCGGGATCCTGCTGGCGCTCCTGACGGTGGCGGTGGTGGCCGTCCCCTGGCACCACGCCATGCTGGTCCGGTACGGCAAGCCGTTCTGGGACGAGCTCTACGGCGACAACCACTGGCGCCGGCTGATGGTCGGACGCCACGGCGATCGCGGCACGTTCGAGTACTTCCTGCGCGAGCTCGGTTACGCCGTGCTCCCCTGGATCGCGCTCGCGCCGGCGGCGCTGGGCGTGATGGTGATGCGCCCACGTGATCCGAACGCCGGCCCGCGCGAGGCGCGGCGCCAGGCGCTGACCTGGTTCGGGGCGATCTGGTTCGTCTCGGCCTACGCGCTGGTGTCGCTGTCGGTCACCAAGTTCCACCACTACATCCTGCCGGCGCTGCCGGGGCTGGCCATCGTCATCGGCTGCTTCCTCGACGAGCTGCTCACGCGCAAGGACGGACGGACCGCGGCGGCGGCGGCGGTGGTGGGGATCCCGCTGCTCGCGCTGGTGATGGTCGACCTGGCGTTCGCCCCCAAGGACGCGCAGCACTTCATCTGGCTCTTCTCCTACGACTACATCAACACGCCGCAGGGGCGCCCCTGGCCGCCGGCGCTCGACTTCCGCGCCACCCTGATCGTCTTCGCGTCGCTGTTCGCCGTCGCCACGGCGGCGCTCGCCTGGCGGCGGGTGCAGCGTGGCGCCGCCGTCGCGCTCTGCCTGCTGGCGGTGGCGTTCACCTACTTCCTGCTCGACGGCTACATGATGAAGGTGACGCCGTACTGGACGCAAAAGGGGCTCATCGCCAGCTATTACAAGCTGCGCCGCTCGCCCGACGAGCACCTGCTCGTCTGGCAGATGTACTGGCGGGGCGAGAATTTCTATACCCAGAACGAGGTCTACGAGGGACCCACCGACGAGCGGACTATCTTCCTCGGCGACAAGAACGTCGAGAACCTCAAGGCCTGGATGGGCCGCCACCGTGGGCACCGCGCCTTCTTTCTCATCGAGCGGTCGCGCATGAGCCAGCTCGAGGGGCTGGTCCCGCCCGAGAGCAAGAAGAGCCTCAAGATCGTCGACGAGGCGAACATGAAGTTCTGTCTCGCCGCCATCGAGCTTTGACGGGCGGGTCCCTGCTGGCGCTACCTGCGCGTAATCACGAAAGAAACCCAACCGCGGCCCGCTGCGATCCAGGTCGTTGACGGGGGGGCGAGCGAGTGGCAGGATTCGCCCTCCCCGGGGGTCTAACCCCGGGATTTGTCGTGCTCAAAGCCCTCACCATATTCAGCGGAAACGCCAACCGCGAGCTGGCGCAGGCGATCTGCCGTTACGTCGAAACGCCGCTCGGCCGCGCCGAGGTGACACGGTTCGCGGACGGCGAGGTCTACGTCGAGATCAACGAGAACGTCCGCGGCGTGAACTGCTTCGTGGTGCAGCCGACCTGCGCCCCGGCCAACGACAACCTGATGGAGCTGCTGGTCATGATCGACGCGCTCAAGCGCGCCTCCGCCGGCTCGATCATCGCGGTGATTCCTTACTTTGGATACGCGCGCCAGGACCGCAAGAGCAAGCCACGCACGCCGATCTCGGCGCGCCTGGTGGCCGATCTGCTGACCGCGGCCGGCGTCAACCGCGTCCTCTCCATCGACCTTCACGCCGGACAGATCCAGGGGTTCTTCAACATCCCGGTCGATCATCTGTACGCCATGCCGGTGCTGATGGACGATCTGCGGCTGCGCTTCACGCAGGAGGCGGTCATCGTCTCCCCCGACGCCGGCGGCGTCGAGCGGGCGCGCGCCTACTCCAAGCGCCTCGGCACCAGCCTGGCCATTATCGACAAGCGACGCCCGGCGCCCAATGTCTCCGAGGTGGTCAACATCATCGGCGACGTGAAGGGGCGCGACGCCATCATCGTCGACGACATGGTCGACACCGCCGGCACGCTCTGCGCGGCCGCCCAGGCGGTCAAGGCGCAGGGCGCGCGCGCCGTCTTCGCCTGCGCCAGCCACGGCGTCCTCTCGCCGCCGGCCCTGGAGCGGATCATGGCCTCGCCGCTCGAGGAGCTGCTCATCACCGACACCGTGCCGGTCCGCGCGGAGGTCCGCGCCTGCCCGAAGATCAAGGTTCTCCCCGTCGCGCGCCTCCTGGGCGAGGCGGTCAAACGGATTCATCACGGCGACTCGATCAGCTCGCTCTTCATCTGAACTGAACACGGAAAAAGGAAAAGCAGTCATGGATTTCGCAAAGGTCAACGTCGAGGTCAGGAGCAACACGGGCAAGGGCGGTTCGCGCAAGGTCCGCGCCAGCGGCAAGGTCCCGGGCGTGGTCTACGGCCGCAAGGCCGAGCCGATCACCGTCACCTTCAACGAGAAGGAGCTCCTGGGCTCGCTCGACAAGGACAAGAGGCGGAACACCGTCCTCACGCTTTCGATTACCGGCGGCGGCAAGTCGGAAGAGGTGACGGCCATGGTGCGCGAGGCGCAGGTGAACCCGCTGTCGCGACGGCTGGTCCACGTCGACTTCTTGCGCGTCGACCTGGACGCCGAGGTACACGTGACCGTGCCGCTGGTCCTCATCGGCAAGGCGATCGGCACCACCAACGGCGGCAACCTGCACCAGAGCATGCACGTCATTCCGGTGGCGGCCAAGCCGGCCGCGATTCCGACCAAGCTGGAGGTCGACGTCAGCGCGCTCGACATCGGCGACGCGCTCCACGTCAGCGATCTGAAGCTGGGCGAAGGGGTACGCGCGCTGCTCGATCCGCGCGACGCCATCGCTTCGGTCGTCGCGCCGAAGGCCGAGAAGGTGGAGGCCGAGGCGGTGCCCGTCGAGGGCGCGGTGCCGGCGGAGGGCGCGGCTGGCGCTGCGGCTCCGGCGGCCGGTGCGGCTCCCGCGGCCGATGCCAAGGGCGGGGCCCCGGCGGCCGGCGGCAAGGGCGAGAAGAAGGGCAAATAGAGGACGTCGCGAGCGCCTAGCCTCCCCAGCAGCGGACCCCGCGCATGTACCTCGTGGTTGGGCTCGGAAATCCTGGACCGGAGTACCAGGACAACCGGCACAACCTGGGGTTCAAGGTGGTGGACGAGCTCAACGCCCGCGCGCGCGGTCACGCGCCGCGGGCCAAGTTCGGCGCCGAGATCGGCGAGGTCACGATGGCAGGAGAGCGCGTCCTTCTTTGCAAGCCAATGGAGTTCATGAACGTGAGCGGACAGGCAGTGGCCCGGGCGGCCGGCTTTTGGAAGGTGCCGGTCAGCGCGCTCGTCGTCGTGCACGACGAGCTCGACCTGCCGTTCGGCCGCCTCAAGCTGGGCGCCGGCGGGGGCCACGGCGGTCACAACGGCGTCCGCTCGCTGCTCGGCTCGCTGAGCGACCCGGGGTTCGCGCGGGTGCGCGTCGGCGTCGGCCGCCCGACCGCAGGACAGGATCCGGCAGACTACCTGCTCTCGAATTTCTCGCGCGCCGAGGCCAAGGAGCTCCCCGATCTGATCGGGGCCGCCGCCGACGCCGTCGAAGCGATCGTCAAGGGCGGCCTCACCTCCGCCATGAACAAGTTCAACGGACAAGCTCAGAACAACCAAGCTCAGAACAACAAAGACAAGACGAAGGACCGCGCGTGATGGTCACGCACGGGTCTTTCTCCTTGCCCGTGGCGACACGGACAACTGAAACGACAGACCACAAGGAGAGACGATGACTGCAACAGGAACGGAGCCGGCGACACGCGCCGACAAGCCGACGCCCCCGGCGCCGGCCACCACGCAGCGGAGGGGATCGGCCCGCGATCTCGCCGGCCGCAAACGCGAGTACGAGACGATCTACATCCTGCGTCCCGACAGCACGACCGACGTCATCGCCCAGGTGAACCAGAAGGTTCGCGGCGTGGTCGAGGCGGGCGGCGGGACGCTGCTCAAGGTCGATAACTGGGGCAAGCGGAAGCTGGCCTACGAAGTGAAGAAGCAGCTCAAGGGGATCTACCTCTTCTTCTCCTACCTCGGCACCGCCGGCCTGGTGGAAGAGGTCGAGCGCAACCTGCGCCTCACCGACTCGGTCATTCGCTACTACTCGGTCAAGATGGCGGAGAACGTCGATCCGGCGGTCCGCGTCAGCGAGCTCACCGAAGAGTCCTTCGCCAAGGCGTCGACGCCGGGGCCGGACGAAGAGGCGATCGCCACCGGTCAGGCGGAGGTCCGCTCGCCGTTCGACGACGACGAGGGCGCGTTCGATTTCGAAGAGGCCGTGTTCGGCGGCGTGGACGAGCCGGGCCGCGGCCGGGGGGATGGTTAAGCCATGGCCATGGACGAAGGAAAAGGGGAGCGCGGTGGGCGCGGTGGGGACGACAAGAAGCGTCCCGTCGGCCGTCGCAAGCAGTGCAAGTTCTGCGCGGACGAGGCGATCAAGATCGACTACAAGGACGCCTCACTGCTCAAGTACTTCATCACCGACCGCGGCAAGCTGGTGCCGCGCCGCCTGACCGGCAACTGCGCCAAGCATCAACGCGCCATCGCCGTGGCGGTCAACCGGGCGCGGATGATCGCGCTCATGCCGTTCGCGGTCACGGGAGCGTGAGATCATGCAAGTCATCCTGAGAGACGACATGGACAACCTCGGCAAGTCGGGCGAGGTGGTGAACGTCAAAGAGGGCTACGCGCGCAACTATCTGCTGCCGCGCGGGCACGCCATCAAGGCGACCGCCAGCGACGTGGCGCGGGTCGAGCACGAAAAGCGGGTCATCGCGGCGCGGACCGCCAAGCTGGCCAAGGAGACGCAAGCCGAGGCAGACAACCTGTCGCAGGTGTCGGTCTCGATCGCGCGTGCCGTGGGCGAGGAGGACAAGCTGTTCGGCTCGGTCACCGGCCGCGACATCGCCGACGCGCTGAAGGAGAAAGGGGTGGTGGTCGACGCCAAGAAGATCCACCTCGAGGAGCCGATCAAGGCGCTCGGCCTGACGGAGGTCCAGGTGAAGCTGGGCCGCGGCGTCGCGGCGACGATCAAGGTGTGGGTGGTCAAGAAGGAGGACTAGTCTCCTTCCCACAGCCTGTGGACAAAGGCGGGCGCTGCTTCACGGCAGCGCCCGTTTTTTATTGTACCGCCGAACGGCCGCTTTCAGATCAAAGTGGCCACTCGAAAGAGTAGGATCACCGACCCGATGTTGGAAGTGGTCAGCTCGAATCCGGCGCCGGCGGCCCGCACGCCTCCGCACAACATCGAGGCCGAGAAGTCGGTGCTGGGCGCGATCTTCATCAAGCCGTCGGCGTTCGACGAGGTCGGCACCAACCTGGAGGTGGACGACTTTTTCCTGCCGGTCCATCGCGAGATCTTCGAGGCGATGCTGGCGATCGACAAGCGCCGGCAGGCGCTGGACCACGTGGCGGTGGCCGACGAGCTCAAGACGCGGGGCATGCTGGGACGCCTCGAAGGGGGCGAGTCGTATCTGATCGCGCTGGCCAACGCGGTCCCCACGGCCGAGAACGCGCTCCACTACGCGCGCATCGTGCGCGAGAAGGCGACGCTGCGGCGCCTCATCGCCGCCTGCGCCGAGGTGCAGTCGAGCGCCTACGGCGACTTCGGCGAGTTCGAAACCTTCCTCGACGAGGCGGAGACCAAGGTCTTCAAGGTCGCCCAGCAGAACAGACGCGAGACCTACTCGTCCACCGGCGACCTGATGGAGGAGGTGCTGCACAACCTGGAGGTGCGCACCTCCGAGCGAAAGGCGGTGACCGGCGTCCCCACCGGGTTCTCCAAGCTCGACGAGCTGACGGCCGGGCTTCAGCGCGAGAACCTCATCATCGTCGCGGCGCGCCCCGGCGGCGGCAAGACGTCGTGGGCGGTCAACGTCGCGATGCACGCCGCGCTTGAGCACAACATCCCCGTGCTGCTCTTCTCGCTGGAGATGTCGAAGTACGAGCTGATGGAGCGCATGCTGGCCGGCGAGGCGCGCATCGACTCTTCCAAGATCCGCCGCGGTTTTCTCGAATACGCCGACTGGAAAAACAAGATCCACCCCGCCTCCGGGCGCCTGGCCTCGGCGCCGATCCTGATCGACGACTCGTCGGCCATCTCCATCATGGAGATCCGCGCCAAGGCCAGGCGGTTCAGGAGCGACCCGCGGTATTTCCCGCCGCCGCCGCCGGCCAGCGACGGCCGCCCGCCGCCGCCGCCACTGGGCCTCATCGTCGTCGACTACCTGCAGCTGGCGCGCGGCGCTTCCAGCCGGCGTGACGACAACCGGCAACAGGAGATCGCCGACATCTCGCGGGGCTTGAAGGCGCTGGCCAAGGATCTCAAGGTCCCCATCATCGCCATCTCCCAGCTCAACCGCGAGGTCGAGAAGCGCGAGGGGAAGCCGCGCCTCTCCGATCTGCGCGAGTCGGGGAGCATCGAGCAGGACGCCGACATGGTGCTCTTCATCCACCGCGAAGACATGGTCTCGGGCGACACGCCCGACGCGGCGGCCCCGACGGCGATGGCCGAGATCATCGTCGGCAAGCACCGCAACGGAGGCACCGGCGCGGTCAAGATGACCTTCATCAAGGAATATACCCGCTTCGAGAACTACGCCGCCGACGAGCAAGAGCCCGGCTGGGGCGAGTAGCCGCGGCCCAGGCGCAAAGCAGGACGATCGCTCAGAGGCGGCGCGCGCCGTCGATCTTTCCCAGCTCGCGGTCGAATGTGCCAAGCGGCAGGTGGCCGGCCTTGCGGGCGGTCTCCAGGATCAGACAGTCCGCGAATCCCAACGCGGGCCGTTTCCGAAACAGCGCGAGCGCTGCGAGCGCCACGTCAGCGTCCTGCACGATCAGGCCGACGTGATTGAGCAACACTTCCAGAGCGGTGACCAACTCCGCGTCGTCGAAAGCGTACGACGCTTGCAGGACCCAGGCGGTTTCCGCCAGCACGAGCTGCGACGCCCAAACGCCTCCAGCGACGAACGCCCGGGCAGCGGCGAGCTGAGCAGCGTCATCCCGAGCCGCGAGTCGGACCAGAACGTTCGTATCAGCGGCGCGCATACTTCTTCCTGATGTACTCGCGTATTCCCTCGTCCATCTCGGCGATCGTGTGCCGCCGGGGTGGCCCGTTCGGAAACAACTTTTTGTGCAAGTCTTCCCAATCGTACTTTCCGGCCCGCCGCACGAAGATCCTATCCCCCTCCTCGTCCCATTCGAGTACCGATCCGGGTCCTAGGCCGAGCTTGCGACGAATCTCGGCAGGAACTGAGATCTGCCCTTGAGCTGTGAGCCGTGAGCGAGCCAAAGCCATCTTAGATACATTACCATGGTAATGGTTCGGGTGCCGGTGCAGACTCATGGCGTGCCCCCTTTTCGTCGCGCCGTGATTCTGGTTGCGGACGGCGTGGGATGCGGCGGCGCTCCCGACGCTGCCGCCTACGGCGATTCGGGCGCCGACACGCTGGCGAACACCGCCCGCGCCGTTGGCGGGTTGAGGCTGCCGAATCTCGAGGCGCTCGGCCTCGGCCATCTGACTGCCATCGCGGGCGTTCCGGCGGCGGCCGCGCCGCACGGCGCCTGGGGAGCGATGGGCGAAGCTTCGGCCGGCAAGGACACGATCACCGGGCACTGGGAGATGGCGGGCCTGCTGACCACCGACGCGCTGCCGACCTTCCCCCACGGCTTTCCGCCGGAGATCACCGACGCGCTGCGGGTGGTCGCGGGACGCGGGCTCATCGGCAACAAGACGGCGTCGGGCACGGCGATCATCGAAGAGCTGGGACCCCGCCATCTGGCGACGGGCGAGCTGATCCTCTACACCTCGGCCGATTCGGTGCTGCAGATCGCGGCGCACGAGGAGGTGGTGCCGCTCGACGAGCTCTACCGCATCTGCGCGGCGGCCCGGTTGATCGCCGATCGCCACCGCATCGGCCGGGTGATCGCCCGCCCGTTCGTGGGGACGCCGGGCGGCTTCCGCCGCACCTACAACCGGCGCGACTACGCGCTCGTCCCTCCGGGGCCCACCCTGCTCGACCACCTGAGCGACGCGGGCCGCGAGGTGATCGGCGTCGGCAAGATCTCCGACATCTTCGCCGGCCGCGGCGTCAGCCGATCGATCCACAGCGAAGGGAACGCCGACGGTCTGCGCCTCACGCTCGCGGCGCTCGCGGCGCTCGCGCGCGGCCTGCTGTTCGTGAACCTGGTCGACTTCGACATGCTCTACGGCCACCGCAACGACGTGCCAGGGTTCGCGCGGGCGCTCTCCGAGCTCGACGCCTGGCTGCCCGCTTTTCACAAAGCGCTCGCGCCCGGCGACGTCGCGTTTCTCACCGCCGATCACGGCAACGATCCGACCACCCCGGGCACCGACCACACGCGCGAGCGGGTGCCGCTGCTCGCCTTCGGCCCCGACATCCGCGCCGTGCCGCTCGGAACGCGCGACTCGTTCTGCGACCTCGGCCAGACGATAGCCGCCGCGCTCGGCGCCGCGCCGCTCGCGCGCGGCGTGAGCTTCCTCGACGCAATCGGCGCATGACGAGGACGGGCCCCAAGAAGACGACCGCGCCGCTCGCCGTCCCCACGTTGATCGCCAAGAAGCGCGACGGCGGCTCGCTCACCGACGGTGAAATCCAGGCGCTGATCGCGGGCGCCGTGGACGGGACCATCCCCGACTACCAGCTGGCCGCGCTGCTCATGGCGATCGTCTGGCGCGGCCTCGGTCCGCGCGAGCTCGGCACCTGGACGCGGGCCATGATCGATTCGGGCGAGCGGCTCACCTGGTCGTCGCTGCCGGGACCGACCGTCGACAAGCACTCGACCGGCGGCGTCGGCGACAAGATCTCCCTCTGCCTGGCCCCGCTCTGCGCGGCGGCCGGGCTCTACGTGCCGATGATGGCCGGCCGCGCGCTCGGGCATACCGGCGGGACGCTCGACAAGCTGGAGACGATCCCCGGCTTTCGGACCGCGCTCGGGCCGGCCGCCTTCCGCCGCGTGCTCGGACAGGCTGGCTTCGTGCTGGCCGGGCAGAGCGCGCGCCTGGCGCCCGCCGATCGCCTGCTCTATGCCCTGCGCGACGCCACGGCGACCGTCGAGTCGATCCCGCTCATCGCCTCCTCGATCCTCTCCAAGAAGATCGCCGAGGGGGCGGGCGCGCTGGTGATGGACGTCAAGGTCGGCAGCGGCGCGTTTCTTCCGGCCCGCGGCCGGGCCCGGGCGCTGGCGCGGGCGCTCATCGGCCTCGGCGATCGCCTGGGGCTGCGCGTCCGCGCCGTGCTGTCGGACATGGACCAGCCGCTGGGCGCCGCCATCGGCAACGCCGTCGAGGTGCGCGAGGCGATCGACGTCTTGCGCGGCGGCGGTCCCCCCGACGTGCGCGCGCTGACCGTCCGGCTGGGCGCCGAGATGCTGGTGCTCGGCCGCAAGGCGCGCGATCTGCCCGATGGCGCCCGGCGGATGGAACGGGCAATCGGCAGCGGGGCCGGGTTGGAGCGTTTCGCCCTCGGCGTCCGCCTGCAGGGGGGCGACCCGCGCGTCGTCGACGATCCGGCGCGCCTTCCAGACGCGCGCCGCAGCCAGGCGATCCGCGCCACCCGAGCCGGCGTGGTGGTTCGCGCCGATGCCGGCGCGCTGGGGCGGGCGGCGACGCTGCTCGGTGCCGGCCGCCTGAGCAAGACGGATCAGATCTCCCCGGGCGCCGCGATCATGTTGCAAGCCAAGGTTGGCACGCCGGTCGCGCGCGGCGATCTGCTTTGCACCTTGCATTACGACGACGCTGCCCGCGCCGCCCTGGCCGAGCCCCTGGTCCGGCGCGCGTTCCAGATCGGACCGCGCGCCCCCCGGCCAAGGCCGCTGGTGCTGGAGACGCTCGGGTGAGTGCGGTAGCCTCAGTCGGCAGATGCTGAGCCAGGGAGAGCGACCGATCGGGTACGAGCAGCGCGGCTCCGGATCGCCGGTCGTGCTGCTTCACCCTTTTCCGTTTTCGCGCGCGATCTGGTCCGGTTTGACCGAGGTCCTCGCCACCCGCCATCGCGTCATCACCGTCGACGCCCGTGGCTTCGGCGAATCGCGCCTGGGCGACGAAGGCTACACCGTCGACGATCTGGCCGACGATCTGGCGGCGCTGCTCGCCGAGCTGGGCATCGCGCGCGCGGCGGTGCTGGGGATGTCGATGGGCGGCTACACGGCGCTTGCCTTTGCCATCCGCCACCCCTCGCGCCTCGCGGCGCTGGTCCTGGCCGATACCCGCGCCGCCGCCGACAGCGCCGAGACCCGCAAGGCGCGCGACGGCGCCATCGGCCGCATCAGGGCGACCGGTGCGGCCCCCTACCTCGACGGCAGCCTGGCGCGGCTGCTCTCGCCGGCGGCTTCTCCCGAGCTGGTCAGCTTCTTGCGCGCGCGGGCGGAGACGCGCGCCACCAGCTTGATCGCCGGAATCGAGGCGCTGCGGGATCGGCCCGACCGGACCAATGAGCTCGGCGCGATTCGCGTCCCGACGCTGGCAATCCGCGGCAGCGCCGATCAGGTCACGCCCGCCGCTGACATGCAGCAGATGGCCGGCGCCATCGCTGGCGCGACGTTCGCGACCATCCCGGGCGCCGGCCACCTGTCGCACGTCGAAGCGCCCGGTCCATTCGAACAGGCGCTGACCCCGTTCCTGGCGACGGCGCTCAAGGAGATGACGAGATGAAGCTGGGGGCGCCTCTCTTCGAGCGGGTACAGGCGGCCGCCCGGGCCATCGCCGAGCAACTCGACCTCGAGACCCCGTCGGCCGCGGTCGTGCTCGGCTCGGGCCTCGGTGGCGTGGCCGACCGGCTGACCGACGCGCGCAGCGTGCCGTACGCCTCGCTCCCCTGCTTCCCCGAGACGACCGTGGCCGGCCACCCGGGACGGCTGGTGGCGGGCAAGATCGGGGGCAAGATGGGGGGACGCCCGGAGGCACTGGCGGCGCCAAAACCGTGCTTCTCCTCTGCGGTCGGGTGCACGGCTACGAGGGCTACCCGCCATCGGAGGTGGGGTTCGGCGTGCGGGTCGTGGCGGCGCTCGGCGTGCGGACGTTGATCGTCAGCAACGCCGCGGGCGCGGTCGATCCCGCCTTCGCGCCCGGCGAGATCGTCGCCATCTCCGACCACATCAACCTCACCTCGGGCTCGCCGCTCACCGGGCCCAACGACGAGCGGCTGGGACCCCGCTTCGTCGACATGACCGACGCCTACGATCCCAAGCTGCGCGCGCTGGCCCAGGCAGCGGCGCCCCTGGCGATCGGCCGCCCGCTGCGCGAGGCGATCTACGCCGGCATGGCCGGCCCGGCCTACGAGACGCCGGCCGAGGTTCGGCTCCTGCGCACGCTGGGGGCTGGCCTCGTCGGGATGTCGACGGTGCACGAGGTGATCGCCGCGCGCCACGCCGGGCTCTCCGTGCTCGGGCTGTCGCTGGTGGCCAACCTCGCCGCCGGCGTCAGCCCGGGGCCGCTGCGGCACGAGGACGTCACGCGCGCCGCCGCCGCCGGCACCGACTCGCTCGGGCGTCTGATCGCGGCGGTCGTCGCCGGCCTGGACGCGCCGTGAGCGGACCCGCCCGCCGGACGGCTTCGCTCCTCAAGGCAGCGCGCGCAGTCCGGCGGCGCGCCCACGCCCCTTACTCGAGGTTCAACGTCGGCGCGGCGGTCCTCGACGAGCGGGGGCGCGTCCACGTCGGCTGCAACCTGGAGAACGCCTCCTACGGGCTCACCGTCTGCGCCGAGCGCAACGCCATCGCCGCGGCGGTGGCGGCCGGCGCCCGCCGAATCCGCGCCGTCGCGGTGGCGACCGACGCCGCGCCCCCGGCCTCCCCCTGCGGCGCCTGCCGACAGGTGATCGCCGAGCTCGGCAGCGCGGACACGGAAATTCTCCTCGCCGGGCTGACCGGCGCCGCCGAGCACACCACGCTCGGCGCGCTCTTGCCGCGCGCGTTCTCGCTCTGAGCGGCGCGCTTCGGCCCGGCGCGCCGGCTACTTGACCACCACCACGCGGACGTCCCCCTCGCGGCGGAGGACCGTCAGGCCCACGTCGTGGGGGTGGTTTTCGAGCAGCAGATCGACGCGGCCGCGCCCCTGCCCGACCTCGAGGCCGGTGATGCGGAGATCGCCGATAGCGGCCGGCAGCACGGGATGGATGAGCGACACCTCGCCGCGCGCGCCGTCGATGGTGATCCCCAGCGCCGCGCCGAGCAGCATGAACACCGAGCCCGACGCCCAGGCCTGTGGCGCGCAGGCGACGGGGTAGAGCGTCGGCCCCTCGCCGGGCCGGCGCGAGAACCCGCAGAAGAGCTCCGGCAGCCGGCGGAGATCGACCATCTCGCTGGCACCCAGCATCGCCTCGAACAGGCGCAGCGCCAGGTCGTCGAAGCCGTAGTTGGCGAAGCCGGCCGCGATGAGCGCGTTGTCGTGCGGCCAGACCGATCCGTTGTGATACGACATCGGGTTGTAGCGCAGCTCCGAGGCGTCCAGCGTCCGGATCCCCCAGCCGGAGAAGCTCCCCTCGCCCATCAACGTCTCGGCGGTGCGACGCGCCTCGGCCGGCTCGGCGATTCCCGTCCAGAGCGCGTGCCCGGCGTTCGAGCTGCGCACCCGACAAGGGTGCTTCGTGCCGTCGAGCGCCAGCACGAACGTCCCCAGCGCCTGGTCCCAGAATGTCTCGGCGAAGCGCGCCCGCAGCACCTCCGCCTTGCGCTGGTAGGCCGCGGCGCGCGCCGGATGGCCGAGCACGGTGGCGATCTCGGCGGCGGCGCGGAACGCACCATAGACGTAGCCCTGCACCTCGACGAGCGCGATCGGTCCTTCGGCCAGCGTGCCGTCGGCGTGAAAGACGGAATCGTGCGAGTCCTTCCACCCCTGCTGCACGAGGCCCTTGTCGGTCTGGCGCGCGTACTCGACGAAGCCGTCGCCGTCGGCGTCGCCGTCCCGCTCGATCCAGGCCAGCGCCCGATCGACGTGCGGCGCGAGCGCGCGCAGGAAGGCCACGTCCCCGGTCCGGCGCAGATAGGCCGCTGCCAGCATCACGTAGAGCGGCGTGGCGTCGACGCTGCCGTAGTAGCGTCCGAAGGGGACCTCGCCGAGGGCGGCCATCTCGCCGCCGCGCGACTCGTGCAGGATCTTTCCCGGCTGCGCGTCGCGCTCCGGCGACGTCTCGGTGGCCTGGGTGGCGGCGAGGTAGCTGAGCACGCCGCGCGCGATCTCCGGTGCAATCCAGAGGACCTCGAGCGCGGTCAAAATCCCGTCCCGCCCGAATGGCGTGCTGAACCAAGGGACCCCGGCGTAAGGATAGGGGCCGCTCGGCGTCTCGGTGATCATCATCTGGAGATCGGAGATCGAGCGCGCCAGCCACTCGTCGAGATCGTCGCTGCTGGCGTGAATGCGGCAGCGCGAGAGGGCGCCGGAGCCGAGCGCGGCGGTCAGCGCGGAGAGCGCCTGCGCGTGGGTCAGGGGCAGAGGCGCCTCGTCTTCTTCGCTTTGCCTTTGCCGTCGCCCCTGCTCTGGCAGCTCGCCCACCTGGCAGGCGATGGCGATGAGAAGCGTGACCGATTCCCGCGGTCCGAGCGCGAGGTGATAGCGCGCCTGCCGGTCGGAGAGCGCCCGCGGCGGCGGCTCGAAGCTGATGCGCGTCCGCCGCTTCACCCCGTCGAGCCCTTCGTAGCCGAAGACGAGCGTCGCCTCGTCCACGACCTCGTTCAGCTTGCGGCCGCGGCGCGCGCGCTTGGCCCCGCGCACCTCGAAGATGTCGGCGTAGTCGGCGTCGAAGTCCAACCGGAGATCGACGGTGAATTGTTGGCGGCTGAAGCTCGCCACGCGCAGCCGCTCGTAACAGACCCCCTGCCAGAGAAAGGTGCTGCGGAAGACATGCAGCTCACCGCGCGCCAGCGTCAGCGAACCGCCCGCCTCCTTGAGGTCGGGGTTGGAGAGATCGACGGCCAGGAGAATCGTTCTCCTTCTTGACCGTCGAGCTGAGCAAGAGCGGGCGGCGCCCTCCGATCCGCAGCTCCAGCCGCGAGAGGAACCGGGTTCCGTCGAAGTAGAGTCCCTGCTCGCCGAGGCCGACCGGCTGTACATCGCCATAGCGATCGAACACCCCGAACATCTTGCCGTGCTTGAGCACGCGCGTCCGGTCGTCGGTCCGGGACGAGGTGGCCTGGATGTAGAACTTGTCGTGGTGGCTCAGCAGCTCGTCGTCGGCCTGGTCGTGCTCGGACACGTCGCGCCTCAGCCGAGCTCGGCCTCGGCCGTCTCCGCAAGCAACGGCCCGGCAGACGACGGATCGGCCGTGCCGTTCGCGTCGGCAGGGACCAGGCCGAGGCGCGGATGGGAAGGGCGCTCGGCGCTGCTCGCCAGCGCCTCATAGACGGCCAGGTAGTCGCCCGCCATCCGCGCCGCGGAGAACCGTGCCTCGAAGTAGGCGCGGCAGCCTTGGCGCGGCAGCTCGAGCGCGCGTGCCGTCGCCTCCACCGCGTCGTCGAGGGTGTCGACCACATAGCCCGAGACACCGTCGCGCATCACCTCCGGCACCGCGCCGCAGCGGAACGCCACCACCGGGGTGCCGCAGGCCATCGCCTCGATCATCACCAGGCCGAACGGCTCGGGCCAGTCGACCGGGAACAGCAGCGCCGACGCCTCGCCCAGAAATTCAGCCTTCTCTCGTTCGCTGATCTCGCCGAGGAACTCCACCCCCGCGGCGGCGAACATCGGCCTCAGCTGGCGCTCGTAGTAGTCGCGATCCTTTCCGTCGATCTTGGCCGCCACCTTGAGGTGGAGGCCCAGCCGCTGCGAGATCTCGACGGCCCGGTCGACCCGCTTCTCGGGCGAGAGACGGCCGAGGAATGCCAGGTAGGGGGCGGCCTTGGGGCGGAACGGCAAGAGGTCGAGCGGCAGCCCGTGGTAGACGGTGCCGCGCCAGTTGGCAAAGGGGAGCGGCGCCTTCTGAGCGTCGGAGATCGAGACCACCGGCACTCCGGCGAAGGTGCGGAAGAGCGGCTGCAGATCCGGGACGTCGAGGCGGTTGTGCATGGTCGCGACGTTGGCAACGCCGCAATGCCGCGCCTGCGGGAACGACAGGTAGTCGAGGTGCAGATGCAGGACGTCGAAGTCGGCGGCGCGATCGAAGACCTGCTCGAGCATCGCCATGTGGCGGGCGAGCGGATCGCGGCAGTCGCCGTCGAGCCGCAAGGCCCGCAGCGCGCAGGGGACCAGCGTGGCCCGGGTGACGGAGTCGGCGCTGGCGAACAACGTCACCTCATGCCCGAGATCGACCAGCGCCTCAGTCAGGAACGCCACCACCCGCTCGGTGCCGCCGTAGAGCTTGGGCGGCACGCTCTCGAACAGCGGCGACACTTGCGCGATTCGCATCCCCCGTCTTCCCCCGGGTGCAACGTAATCACGAAGAGACGACTCCCCACCTCTGGCGGCCAGAGGCACGACCAGGAATGAGGAGCAATGCCGCGCCACCGGCGCGACCGCAGCGACGACTACGGAGCGGCCCCGGGGGCCTTCTCTTTCTCTGCGGGGAGCGGCTGGCCGGTGATACGGGCCGCCTCCTCGCGCGCCGTCTTCACCAGCTCGCTGCGCGCCTCCATGTAGTCGCTCGAGGCGAGCAGGAAGTCCTCCAAGTCGAGCTGCTTCTTCCCCTTGCGCGAGCGCTTCCCGCAGAACTCCCAGGCTTGCAACAGACGACTGTTGTCCTCCTCGACGAACTTCTTCGTGATCGCCTTGAAGGCCTTGTCCGGCGATGGCTTGCTGTCCTTGTCGACGCCCGTGACCAGCGAGCCGCAATCGGTGCGGGCCTTGGTCATGAAGGTCACCGCGTCCTTCTTGCAGGTGTCCGCCAGCCACTCGAGCAGCGCCTGGACGTCCTTCTTCTTGTCGAGGTCGGGAACGGCGCAGACCAGGAACTTCTCGAAGGCCACCGACTCCGCCGTCGGGTCGGCGGTGAAGGCCCCGCCCACCTCTTGAATGGACCCGTCGACGTCCTTGACCGCGCCACGCGTCTTCAGCTTCTCCGCGTAGCTCTCGAGGCCGCTCTGCATCTTGGGGAGCGCCGCCAGGTACTTGTCGAGCGACGGCCGGAGCGCCTCGGGGAGATCGGGAATGGCGCTGAGCGCGGACTTCGCGCCCTCCAGCTTGGGCACGCACTCGGTGGTCAGGTGCTCAGAGTAGGTCTTCTGCTGGGTGAAGTAGGCGCTCTCGATCCGCTGCTGGATCTGGTCGGCGCTGTTGAACATGCCGACGTCGACCTCGCTCGACATGGCGCAGTTCCAGAACGCGCCCATCTCGGTCTTGTCCCGCTCGGCGAAGCGACCGGCCGCGTCCAGGATCGCCTGGGCCTGCTTGTTCTTGGCCGCGTTCTTCTGGAACAGGAAGACGCCGCCGCCGACCACCACCACCGCGACCACGGCGAACATGTCGCGCTTGCGCTTGGCGGCCGCGGTCCGCTCGGCCATGAGGCGCTGGTACTCGTCCATTCCTGGAGGGGGGGCTCCGAACGACATTCTCGTCCTCCTTCTCGTCGGTGGGGCGCCGTCGCGCCGGGTCCGGAGAAAACCGCAGTTCGACGCCAATTGCAAGCGCGACCGCTCCCGTGCTCGGGCGATCGTCTTGGCGGTCGCGCCCGCTCTCTTTTGCCCCTGCGCGAGCCCCTGGCGCGGGCTACTTGCGGGCGGTCTGCCTGGCGAACACCGACCACGAATGCAGGTAGTCGAGCGCCATCTGCAGCTGGTAGTCGTCGAGCCGCCGCGACTCGACCTCCTTGTCCCCCTGCTCGTTGCGCAGCCGCTTGTGCAGGTCCCGCTCGCGCGGGAGATCGGCGTCCTCCATGTCGGCCGGCGGCGCCGTCGCCTCCACCACCATGTCGGGCGTGATCCCCTGCCCCTGGATCGACCGGCCGTTGGGCGTGTAGTAGCGGGCGACGGTCAGCTTGAGGCCGCAGGGCTTGGAGCCGCACCCGTCGATGTCGATCACCGTCTGCACCGAGCCCTTGCCGAAGGTCTGCGTGCCGAGGATGACCGCCCGTCCGTGATCCTGCAGTGCCCCGGCCACGATCTCGGCGGCGGAGGCCGTGGCGCCGTCGACGAGGACGATCATCGGGAACCCCTCCCAGGTCCCGTGGCTGTGCGCGCGCGCCTCGTCCATCACCTGCCCCCCCTTGCCGACCGTCTTGACGATGAGCCCGTCGGAGATGAAGCGATCGGCGACGCGGATCCCCTGGTCGAGCAGCCCGCCCGGGTTGCGGCGCAGGTCGACGATCATCCCCTTGAACCCCTTCGACTTGGCCGAGAGCTGGTCGAGCAGATCGCCCAGCGACGAATCGGTGTTGGTCGAGAAGACGCGGATCTTGAAGTAGGCGACGCCCGGCTCGATCAGCTTCCCCTCCACCGCCTTCACCTCGTAGCGCTCCCGCTTGATCCGGAAGGAGAGCTCGCGCCCGTGGCGATCGACCACCAGCGCCACCTCGCTGCCCGCGGGCCCCTGCATGCGCCCGATGGCGTCGTCGAACTCCAGCGTGGCGATCTCGACGCCGTCGACGCGCTTGATGACGTCGCCCGGCTCGATTCCGGCGCGCGCCGCCGGTGACCCTTCGATCGGCGAGACGATGACGAACCTGTTCTTGCGCTTCTCGACGTCGATGCCGATGCCGTCGATCTCCTCGTTCCCCTCGGTCTCCTTCTTCAGCTTGCCGTACTCGTCGGGATCCATGAAGCGCGAGTGGGGATCGAGCACGTCGGTGAGGCCGCGCGCCGCGCCGTACATGAGATCGGTCTCGGCGATGTCCTCGACGTAGTGCCCCTCGATGTACGACAGCACCTTGGTGAACACGCCCAGCTTCTGGTACGGGTTGAAGCGTCCGGCCTGCAGCGGCGGCGAGAAGACGAGGCCAGCGGAGAACGCGCAGAGCATCAGCAGGGCGAGCCCGCCGGCGCGGCGCAGGCGAGAAGGCGGTCGCTTCTGCCGCAGGGGGCGCGGTGTCGACTCGGAGCCGGAAGTGGGGACGGGCGGGGTGTTGGGCATCGATTTTCCTGGGTCTTCCTGTGACGTGTCTCGGACCTGGCCTGGCCCGTTAGTTTACGACCGTGCGCCGGCGCTGCGACGCAAGAAGACGGGCCGCATCTCACTTAAGAGGGGCCCCAAACTGGGGCCAGCAGGGACGGACGAAAAAGTGAATGACGATATATGTAACGTACTTGCGTTCTACCGAGGCCCGGTGGAGAATTCGTCCTCACGTTTATGGTCGGCGAAAGCTTTGGTGTTTCTCCGAACACACCACAGTTTCTCCACCATGTATCCACAAGATGTAGTGGCTGTGTGATCGAACCACACTATATCTTGCGGTCGTTTTGAGATTCAGATACAACGTTCGCGGGCGCCATTTGGGCGTCCAGGTCTTTTACGGGGAGGAAGTCCATGCTTGAGAAGCACGACGCCCGCAGGAATCGCAACGGACGCACGGGCGGCGCACCACCCGCGCCTTTCACGGCAAACACGCCCTCGCGGCGAGCCAACAAATCTGACGCCAGCGCGAAAGCGCCCTCCGCGACCGGCCGTGGCCTCAAGCTCCGCCGCTATTTCACCGCCCCCGGCGACGACGGCTTCGCCGGCGTCGAGTGGGAGCTCCGGACCGCCGCCATCACCGGCGAGAACGGCAAGAGCGTCTTCGAGCAGCGCGACGTCGAGGTGCCCAAGAGCTGGACGCAGACCGCCACCAACGTGGTGGTCCAGAAATACTTTCGCGGCACCCTGGGAACGCCCGAGCGCGAGCGCTCGGTGCGCCAGCTGATCTGCCGCGTGGCCGACACGATCACTGCCTGGGGGAAGCACGGGCGGGACGGCAAGAGCGCCAGCTACTTCGCCGACGAGGAGTCGGCGGCGGTGTTCAACGCCGAGCTCAAGCACCTCCTCGTCTCGCAGAAGATGGCCTTCAACTCGCCGGTCTGGTTCAACGTCGGCATCGAGGCGGAGCCGCAGTGCTCGGCCTGCTTCATCAACAGCGTCGACGACACGATGGAGTCGATCCTCGGCCTGGCCAAGACCGAAGGGATGCTGTTCAAGTACGGCTCCGGCACCGGCACCAACCTCTCCCCCATCCGCTCGTCGAAGGAGCTCCTGCAGGGCGGCGGCACCGCCTCGGGCCCCGTCAGCTTCATGCGCGGCTTCGACGCCTTCGCCGGCGTCATCAAGTCGGGCGGCAAGACCCGGCGCGCCGCCAAGATGGTGATGCTCGACATCGACCACCCCGACGTCGACGAGTTCATCTGGTGCAAGGCCAAGGAGGAGAAGAAGGCCTGGACCTTGATCGACGCCGGCTACGACGGCTCGTTCGACGGCGAGGCCTACAAGTCGATCTTCTTCCAGAACTCGAACAACTCGGTGCGCGTCACCGACGACTTCATGGAGGCGGTGGAGAAGGACCGCGACTGGTCGACCCGCGCGGTGCGCGACGGCACGTCCCGTGGAGACGGTCAAGGCTCGGCGACCTATGGCGCGACATCGCCGAAGCGGCCTGGCAGTGCGGCGATCCCGGCCTGCAATACGACACGACGATCAACGACTGGCACACCTCCTCGGGGACGGCGCGTATCAACGCCTCGAACCCCTGCAGCGAGTACATGTACCTCGACGACTCGGCGTGCAACCTGGCCTCGCTCAACCTGCGAAAGTTCGTCGCTGCCGAGGGCGCTCCCGACGCCGGCGAGTTCGACGTGAATTCGTTCCGCCGCGCGGTCGAGACGACGATCCTCGCGCAGGAGATCATCGTGGGGAACGCCAAGTACCCGACGCCGAAGATCGCCGAGAACTCGCTGCGCTTTCGGCCGCTCGGGCTCGGCTACGCCAACCTGGGCGCGCTGCTCATGTCGCGCGGGCTGCCCTACGACAGCGCCGGGGCGCGCTCCTACGCGGGCGCCATCACCGCCCTCATGACCGGCTGGGCCTACCGGACCAGCGCCGTCATCGCCCGCGACGTGACCGGTCCCTTCGACGGCTACCCCGAGAACCGCGAGCCCTTCATCGGCGTCATGAAGAAGCACCGGCGGGAGGTCGACAAGATCGACGCCACTGAAGTGCCAGCCGACATGATGGACGCCGCGCGCGACGCCTGGGAGCAGACGCTCGCCATCGGCAAGGAGCACGGCTTCCGCAACGGCCAGGCGACGGTGCTGGCGCCGACCGGAACGATCGGCTTCATGATGGACTGCGACACCACCGGCATCGAGCCGGACATCGCGCTCATCAAGTACAAGCGGCTGGTCGGCGGCGGGATGATCAAGATCGTCAACAACACGCTCACCGAGGCGCTGGACCACCTCGGCTACGACGAGGCCCAGGTGAAGGCGATCGTCGAGTACGTCGACACCGAGGAGACGATCGAGGGGGCGCCCGGCCTCAAGCCGGAGCACCTGCCGGTCTTCGACTGCGCCTTTCGTGCGGCCAACGGCACGCGTTCGATCCACTACCAGGGGCACATCCGGATGATGGCGGCCGCGCAGCCGTTCATCTCGGGCGCCATCTCCAAGACGGTGAACCTGCCGCCCGAGGCGACGGTCGAAGATTTCCAGGATGCCTACATGGAGTCCTGGAAGCAGGGCCTCAAGGCGGTCGCGGTCTACCGCGACGGCTGCAAGCGGACGCAGCCGCTGTCGACCAGCAAGACCGATCCCGGCCTGGCCAAAGGCGGCGCGGTGGCGGCCGAGCCGATCAAGAACGGGCCACCGGCGGCGGTGCGGCGGAAGCTCGGCGACGAGCGCCAGTCGTTCACGCACAAGTTCTCCGTCGCCGGTCACGAAGGCTACATTCACGTCGGGCTCTACGAGACCGGCGAGCCGGGCGAGATCTTCGTGAAGATGGCCAAGGAGGGCTCTACGATCTCGGGCCTCATGGACAGCTTCGCCACCGCCATCTCGCTGGCCTTGCAGCACGGCGTTCCGCTGCGGCTCCTCTGCGACAAGTTCGCGCGCACCCGCTTCGAGCCTTACGGGTTCACCGAGAACCCGGAGATTCCGCGGGCGAGCTCGATCATGGACTACCTCTTCCGCTGGCTGGCCGCGAAGTTCGTGCGCGAGACGCCGGTGGCGGAGGCCGAGCCGGCGCCCGGCGCAGCGCCTGCGGCCGACAGAGAGATCCAGCGCGTCGCCGAGGCCGTGGCCGCCGGGCAGAAGGTCGAAGTGATCGACGTCAGCGCCAAGGCCAATGGCAAGAACGGCAATGGGACGAACGGGCACAACGGCCACGCCAACGGGAATGGCAGCACGCACACCGGCAACGGCAACTACAGCTTCATCGCCCGCACCGACGCGCCGACCTGCCCCGAATGCGGATCGATCATGATCCCCAACGGCAGCTGCCACAAGTGCGTCAACTGCGGCACGACCTCCGGCTGCTCGTAACGATCAGGCATTGAGCTCGCAAGAAGGGGGGCCCGAGAGGGCTCCCCTTTTTGTTTGGGCGCGCGTGCGTACCAAGGTCGCCTACCCATCGTTGACCCGCTGAGCTTCGGGGATGTTCGCCAAGCTCAGTGACTGTCGTACAGGCTGCGCGGTAGTCTCCGGCAATGGCCGGCCGGTACATCGACGTCGTCGTCGAGGAGCAGGAGGAGATCCCCGAGGGGTGCGAGCTGCGCTTCCACGCCGTCGGTGAGACGCGCCCCGTGAGCCGCATCCTCTACGAGCCGCTGACCGGGCCCGAAGGGGAGTACGAGGTCACCGCAGCCGACGGGCAGCCGGCGCTGGCCGCGCCGGTGGACGACTCGGGCGCCGGGACGTCGATCCTGATCTACGGCGACGCGCGCGGACTGCGCCTGCGCCGGGTCGGCGGCGGCGACCCCACACCGATCGCCGAACCGTATCTCCTGCTGTCCGACGACGCGATCGTCGGCTGACGCTTCGAGGGCCTTGCGGGCGGCGCGGCCGGACTTCGTGCGGACGGCGCTCGCGTTTCTGCGCCGCTGACGGTAGCCTTGTCCGATGTTCACGTTCGTTTCTGGTGGACTGCGATCGGGCAAGTCGAGCTATGCGCTCCGGCGCGCCTCCGAGTTCGGGCCGCCCCCCTGGCTCTACGTGGCGGCGCACATCGACGGGGATGGCGAGCTGAAGGGCCGGCTCGCCAACCACCGCCGCGACCACGAAACGACCTGGAAGCTGATCGAAGCGCCCGACAAGCTGATCACCGCGCTCGATCCGGCGATGCTGGAGGGGTGCGGAGCAGTGGTGATCGACCGCTTCACCGTGTGGCTCTCCAAGCGGATGGCGGAGACCGACAAGAGCACCGACGGGGACCTCCTGGCCGACGTCGAGGTGCTGGCCGATCGGCTCTACCGCTCGCCGACGCACGCGGTGGTGGTCACCACCGAGATCGGCCTGGGATTCCTTCCCGCCAACGTCCCCGATCGGCGCCTCATCAACGTCGCCGGCCTCGCCAACCAGATCCTCGCAGAGCGGGCCGAGTCGGTGGTGCTGATGGTGAGCGGCGTGCCCCTCCGCCTGCGCTGAGACCGATGCCTGCTGGAGCGCTCGTCCGTCAGACCTTTCCGGTCGGCGCCCTCGGCTGCAACTGCACGATCGTGAGCTGCCCCCAGACGCGAGAGGCGCTGGTGATCGATCCGGGCGACGAGGCCGAGGAGATCCTGGCGGCGCTGGCGCGGGACGGGCTCACCGCCGTCAAGCTGGTCCACACCCACGCCCACTTCGACCACGTCATGGCCACGGCGGAGGTCGCCGCCCGCACCGGCGCCGCGGTCCTGCTCCACGCCGATGACCGCTGGCTCTACGACCACGCGGTCATGCAGACCGAGGCGTTCGGCATCCGGCGCCCGGACGGCAAGCCCTGGCGGCCGCCGCCCGCGCCCACGCAGGAGCTGCGCGGCGACGAGGCGATCGCCTTCGGCCGTCGCGAGACGCGGGCGCTCCACACGCCCGGTCACACCCCCGGCTCGATCTGCCTCTACTTCGAGCGGACCGCCGAGACGCCGCTCCTGTTCGCCGGCGACACGCTGTTCGCCGGCTCGATCGGCCGGACCGACCTCTGGGGCGGTTCGACCCCCGCCATCAGAAAGTCGATCCGCGAGCGCCTCCTGACGCTCCCCGACGACACGCTGGTCATTCCCGGCCACGGCCCCACGACCAGCGTCCTGCGCGAGCGCGAGGAGAACCCTTTCGTGGGACGATTTGCCGACGGAGGGGGCTGAATCCGCCGGCGCAATTTTATTGAAATCTGTGTATGCTCGCGCGCTCAAACGGCAAACGGATCGCCACCTCACAGCGACAGGAACTCTCCATGACGCGCTCAGATCACCGTTCTGGCCCCTCGCGAGGAATCGTCTTTGCTTTGCTGGCGGCAGGGTTGACCCTCATCGCCGCGCCGGCCTCGGCCAAGAAGAAGAGCCCGCCCCCCGCCGCATCGAGCGACAGCGAGGCCGCCGGGTCAGACAGCGAGACTCCCAAGGCGGGCGCCGACGACGCGAAGCCATCCACGCAGGCCAACGACGAAGAGAAGCCACACACCATCCTCGACACCACCCAGGAGGCGCCCAAGACCGACAGCCTCGGTCACGTGCACTTCGCCTCCCCCAACGGCGAGGGGCTGGGCCGGGTGGTGGTGAACGCCCCGGCAACCGAGCGGGTGAAGGTCTTCCTGGAAGGGCGCCTCTTCGGCACCGCCCCAGTCACGATCTACAGCGTTCCCAAGGGGGACTACATCGTCGAGGCGTCGTACCCGAACGGCAAGCAGGCCAGCAAGCCGGTCACCGTCACCGAGAACGAGGAGACGGTGGTCGACCTCGGCGGACCAAAGACGGCCAAGGAGGGCGACAGCGGCAGCTCGTTCAGCATGGGCGAGATGACGCCCGGCCGTAAGAACCTGATGTACGGCTTCCTGGCCGGCGCCGCGGTCGGCGTGGTCGTCGGCACCGTGTTCGGAATCCTCGACGTCGAGGCGGAGAACGACTACCAGAACACGCCGCCGGGCAACCAGTCTCAGCTCGACTCCATTCAGCAGCGCGGCCAGCGGGACGCCAGGATCGCCGACGCCGGGTGGGTCTTGACGGCGGTCGGGGTCATCGGCGCCGGGATCTGTGCGCTGCCGCTGATCCTCGGCGGCAGCGAGAAGCCACCGGCCAGCGCCCCCTCGGGGACCCCCTCGGCCTTCCTGCTGATTCCCGTGGCGAGCCCTGGCATGACCGGCGGCTCCTTCTCGATGCGGTTCTGATTCTCAGTCAACTAATGGGAACCCTGGAGGGTTCCCAACCCCTCCCGCGATGGGCTCCGCCGGGCAAAGCCCGTCTACGCCCGACGCGATTACATGGCAACCCTGGGAGGGTTCCCAAACCCTCCAGCGATGGGCTCCGACGGGCGAAGCCCGTCTACGCCCGACGCGATTACATGGGAACCCTCGAAGGTTAACCCTCCCGCGACTTCGCTCATCGGAGGACGGCGCGCTACTTGCCGAGCTTGGCGGTGTCGATCACGCGGACGCCGGGCGGCGGTGCGAAGTGGAACTGCGAGTCGGGCAGGCGGGTGTTCGTCTTGATGTCGGCGAACGTCAGATCGTTGAGGTTCCCCTGACCGTCGGTGATGACGCTCTCGCGGACGTCGAAGGTCTTCGGATCGACGACGAAGAGGATGTTCTTCACCTGCGGCTCCGCCGTCTTGGGTGACAGCGACAGTGGTTTTTTAATTTTAGAATTCAGTTTGAAATAAAAAAGACCATAGACTCGAGAAACCAGGTGGATGCTTGCCACCGGCTGGCTCAGTCTCATTACAAGTACTTTTGTCGTTTATTATCTTGCTTTAAGAAAAAATAAAGAATTTTTTTTGAAATTGTATTTATGATTTCAAATTAGTCGTGTTTATTTTTGTAAAAGAAATTTTTTACGAATAAATATATGATTTTTTTTCGACAAAGTCATGATCGAAAAAATGATAAAAGTTTCTAAATTAAGAAATATATTTTTTATTTGTGTCTCCATAGTTTATTTTCTACCCTAAAGTTATAATATTCAGAGAATTCATTATCTAACCTTTGTAATATAATGTTTTGTTAAAATTCAAATTATTCCTCTATAGTTTGCTTTAAATTACCAACTTTCTGATAATTAGAGAAAAAATTTATCCCATAGTTGGTATTTATGTAACTATTTAATTTAAAATATTTTATTTCCTCCTCCATAGTTCATTTATCTTATCTATAACTTTAGGATTTCTTTATTAACGTTATCCGATGGTTCACAAAGGTTTTTTCATGTCTGTGTGTAATTAATCTTTTTAATCCCTCTTCAAAACGACAAAAATAATGCAAGAAAAATTATCTTGAATGGATTAATAATGCTAACCTCCTAATAAAACTACTACCTGGATTCTAATTTTTTTCAAAAAATCGCAATAGGATATAGTCAATTAGAATAATGTGATTATGAATGTGATGAAAATGAACAATCATGTAACTTAGATAAATGAGTAAATAGAAAAATTGTTTTTGTGGCAAATTCAAATTAATCGAAGTTTCTGTATAAAATTCAACCGAAGTATAATTATTAACGAAATAGTGCTAGAAGCAGCTTAGCAATATAGTCATATAGAGGTATACTGGCATAAAAGGTTTGGAGGTATATATGCCGCTATAACATTAATATTTGTAGATATTAGTTTTATTTTAAAGAAAATGATTTTATAACAAAATCAAATTCCCCGTCATATGATCAACATATGATAATAATAAAATATATTCATTACTCATATTCATACAAGTGATGATGATGATGATGTAGATTTAAATGATCTTGCTAATTCTTTTTTTTACAAATAAGGATCATTATGCATATTTTCATTTATATTCCAATGGTTCTATTATTTTATAGAATCTAAATGATGTTTATTTACCAATTCATCATGAGAATCTATGCACACGATCAAGATTATCCAACATTATTAACTTGTAAAGAAAATATTGTTGTGTTTATGTGATATATTCAAATGAAAAAAATGTCCATCAAATGAATTATCGGATAAATTACGAAAATATTTTTTTTTGTATCTTGATTGAATATTTATAGTTATATTAATTCTTTTATTTTTATTTATTATATCATAATCAGATGATGAATTTACAAAAAAAACAGACAAATAATCAAAATCAGATGATGAATATTTTCAACAAAAACATACCAAAAAAACAGCTTAACACAAATGAAAAAATATAAAGCTAAACATTTTATTTTACCATTACTAATAAATCCTTAAATATCTTCAAAGCAACTGCAGTAAACGTCTTCTTCGACTCTTGCTTCACGATTTGGAGTTGATTTATTATCTTGTTGTAACTTTATTGCTGAACGATTCTGTTGGTGGTAGTCATATAATGAAGATTTAGTTGATACGGACACCATTAACACCATTACGAGGAACTTCAGTACACTGAAAAAAAAAGGTGCTCTACGAAACCAACGAGGGTTTCGAGAAGTGAAACCATTTCGAAACCCTTTTTAGGTTTCGTAGACTAGCTACAAAACCTTTAAAAATGATCCTCGACCGTTGACAATCATTTTGAAGGGGTCTTAGATTTTTACGAAACCTTGTTATGGGTTTCGAGAATTGAAACCAGATAGTTTCGTAGAGTACCTTTTTTTTCCAGTGTACTCTGCAATAGAAAAACTTTAAATAATTTAATTTTATACGGTCAACACTTACTTTATTAATACAACTTTTTTGTCTATTTCTCCCAGTACAACACGTGAATATTGAATTACGCATTAAGATGTTTATCTAAAACAAACAAAAAGAAGTCAATAGTCGTCGACTAAGAATAACAAACAAGTAGTAAAACAACATTATATATATCTCGAATGAATAAAGAAAGATCAGTAAACGTTTACATCATTCGTTCTCTTTTCTCGTTCGTTCGTTCTTTGTTTCGTTCAGTCAATTTCTTCATCAGATAGTGTATGCTAATGCTAATCTAAGAAATATATCATATACTGAATAGAAGACGCTATAGGAGTCATTGCACGTAAGCCACGACCAAATTACATAGTTGCTCAATCGATGTCACCGATTTCGCTGATATTTTTACAGTAGATAGGTCTCATAAAGTTAGGAATATAACCAAAATTTTAGCTCATTTGAATAAGCCGTTCAGGAGATACAGGTGTCACAAGTATGGGTGGGTTCAATAGATTTGGTCATATTTTATCAATTTTTTTAGTCAGTACCTTTCGGTAAATTGTCATTTTTTAAAGAACCGCAAAAGATAGAACCGAGATTTTTTTACCATAGATACTATTGAGTATGGGCTATCTTCTGGTGTTAATAAAAGTACCCTAGCATTTGGTAATGGTAGCTTGATATTATGCACCAGCTATTAAAGGCATTAAAATAGAGGTCCTCAGTGCTAAAGGCAAGTTGGTCAAATCAGCGCGCTAGGATTTTTTGAGAATAGTCTCATGAGAAAGAGCAACTCAAAATGCATCGAATAGCGTCTTCAGAATTTTGTGCATTTGAATTTTTATACAGAAAATTTTTTTCAGAAAAATTGTAATTTTACGAGCCTATCCATGTAAGCCACGACCGAACTTATTCAATCGAGGTCCTCAGATCTTGCTCAGTTTAATATATATTGTAAAGGGAAGTGTTTTATGAATAATGATGCAAGCCGTTTCAAAAAATATTGAACCCTCGATTGTCCAGGACTCTCACACGAAATAATCCTAAAACTGACCGTATCCCGAAACGGGGGTACAAATGCGACCATATCTCGCGAAGGGCACATTCAGGGAAGCTGAAACTTTCTGCACACATACATCTTAGTGAGCTACAGTCTCACTAAAAATTTCACGGTCCCACACTGAACCGTTCGAATTTTATGAATCGCCAAATATAGGCAAAAATCAACATTTTCGACAAATTGGGAAAATCATAACTTTTGATTAAAGCTAGATAAAGATTTGAAAACTTTATTGCAGATAGAGTATTTATTGATGTATGTACCTTAAAAATTTTAGCCTTCAGCACCGTTTCGTTTGGTCCCCAGGACCCTCCCAAAAATAGGTTTTTGATGAAAATCGAGGTTTTTTGAGATGGCCATCTCTCAAGA
>CAVRRT010000027.1:0-26866 GCA_963723305.1 uncultured Pseudomonadota bacterium | reverse complement strand
GCGCCGAGCGGATCTGCGGCTACAAGGCGGCCGAGGTGATCGGGAAGATGTCGGTCCGGCGGCTCTACCCGACCGGCGTCGCGCACGAGGTGATGCGCCTCATTCGTTCGGCCGAGCACGGCGGTGGGGGTCGGCTCGAGCCGGTGCGGCGTGATCTCCTCACCGCCGCGGGCGAGCGGGTGCCGGTCTCGATCTCGGCGGCGCTGGTGCTCGACGACGAGGGGCGCGAGATCGCCACCGTCGGCATCTTCTCCGATCAGCGCGATCGGTTGCGGATGGAGGAGCGGCTCGCCTCCGCCCAGGAGAAGCTGGCGGTCTCCGAGAAGCAGGCGGTGGCCGTCGAGCTGGCCGGCGCGGCGGCGCACGAGCTGAACCAGCCGCTCACCTCGGTCATGGGCTACGCCCAGGTGCTGATGCGCAAGCTCGGCCCGGACGACACACACCTGCCGATCGTGCGGACCATCCTCGAGGAAGCCGACCGGATGGCGGCCATCGTCCGCAAGCTCGGCAGCCTGGCCCGCTACGAAACCAAGACCTACGTGGGGGGCGCGCAGATCATCGATCTCGACCGGTCGGCGCAGGAAAGCTTCCCCAGCACCGCCGAAACCGGTAAGAAAGAAGAGACATGAAGCCGGAGCAGATCACCGAAACGCTCGAACAGGCCGCCAAGCAGCTGGGCGTCCAGGTCCGCTACGAGACGATGACCGGCGAGGTCGCCGGCAGCGGCGGGCTCTGCAAGCTCAAGGGACAGTGGTGCGTGATCATCGATCGCAAGGTCACGCCCACCGATCGCGCCGCCACGCTGACCGAAGCGCTGTCCCAGCTCGACACCGACGGCGTCTTCCTGCCCCCCGAAGTGCGCGACGCGCTCACCGCCGCCCGTGCCGCCCGCACCCCTGTCTCCGCCCCGATCGCGGCCGGCTAACTCAGCCCGCGGATCTTGTCGGCGAGCAGTGGGTCGTCGGCGACGGCGTTTTCCAGCGCCGTGCGTAGCTTCTCGCGGGTGGCCGCCGGCGCGTTGGCGCCGAGCTGCTTGTTGACCACGCGATCGATCACCCGGTCGACGGCGGCCTTCGGGCTGATCTTGCCGGCCTTCAGATCGGCGGCCAGATCGCTGACGCTTCCGACCGCGCCTGCAACCTCCTTGCGCCTGGTCCCGATCGCGCCGGGCGCGCTCGCCGCCGGCGTCGGCGCGCCCGACGACTTGAGCTTGTCGGCGAAGGCGGCACCGCTCTCGCCGGCAGGGCGGCTCTCGCCGGCAGGGCGGCTCTCGCCGGCAGGGCGGCTCTCGCCGACGTTGCCGCTCTCGCCGGCCGCGCCGCCACCGGGCGGGGTGCCCCCCGGGCCTGTAATCTTACCTGCCACGCGCGCGCGACCTTAACACGATCAGGCGCGGATGTTGGAGACGGCCGCCTTGGCGGTGTCGTACTTGGCGCGCATTACGTTGGAGATCGTCGTGAAGCGCTGGCTCTCGTCCTGAATCTGCTGCTGCAGAGCCAGCATCTGCATGTTCGACGACTGACCGTCCTGCATCATCGCCTGGACGTTCGTCATGCCCGACTGCCCGGGCCCGCCGGCAGCCGCGGCGAACGGCCCCGGCGATCCCATCTCGCCCGGAAGCATCGCGCCGATTCCGCCGGGGCCGCCGCCGGTCATGCCCCCGGGGCCGCCGGTCGGGCCCCCTCCGGAGATGGAGCCCACCGCGCCGACGCGCGCGTCGTGAACGGCCGCCGCCATCACCGGACCGGCGACGATGTGGGTGGCGACCTCGGCGCCGCTCATCAGCAGCGAGACCCCGCCCGCGAGCACGTCGCGGAAGGGCGCAGGCGCCTTCTCCGTCTGGCGCGGGCGGGTGGCCTCGATCTCGAGGCGTGAGTCGGCCGCGTTCGTGGTGGCGGCGGCGGTCGAGCGCTCGGAAGCGGGAACGATGGTGGTGGGCATGGGATCCTCCTGCCGTGGGTATCGGTCACGCCGTTCGCAAAGTTTCCTCACGGGGGGACTGGGGGGTTCGATTCGGGCCGCGGGGTGTACACTCCCCGCCGTGGGCCTCGTCCGTGGATTCCTGGCGCCGTTTCGCGGGGGCGCCTTCATCGCGCGTCACGGTCTTTGGCACTACCTGGTCCTGCCGATCCTGTTCAACCTCGGCCTCGGCGCGGCGACGATCTTCTACGTCCAACGCTACCTGCGCGAGGAGTCGTACGTGGCGACGCCGATGGCCAGCACCCCGGTCGTGGGGTGGCTCATCCTCATCGGCCTGACGGTATTGGCGAGCGCCATCATTTTTCTGATCCTCCAACCGGTGCTCACCGCGGTGTTTTGCGATCGGCTGAGCGAGCGGGTGGAGCGCGGCCTGAACGGCTCAGCCCCCAAGGCGCCCTTCTTGGCGTCGACCGGCCGGGCCATCGTCCACGGCATCCTCAAGGCCGTGCTCTACGGCATCGCGGTGGCGGTTGGATTTTTTCTGTTCGGCTTCGGTCTCGGCGTCGGGAGCCTGTTCGGCGTCGCGCTGGGCGGCCTCTTCATCGCCTACGATGGCTTCGACTATCCCCTCTCCCGCCGCGGCGCGAGCTTCGGCAAGAAGTGGGGATATCTCGCGCGTCACCCCGGGCAGACCATCGGGTTCGGGATCGGCGCCACGTTGCTCTATCTCGTTCCGCTGGCCTTCTTCGTGGCGCCGCCATTCGTGGCCGCCGGCGCCACGATGGTTTTCGTGGAATCCGAAGCCGACGACAAGGTAGACAAGCGAGGCGGCGGGCGGGGCACCCCACGAGGCCCCCAAGGCAGCCCCCAAGGAAGCAGCGAAGGCAGCCCCCAAAGCAGTACCCCAGGTAGCACTCCAGCCTAGCGGTGGGCAGGGGCGCAGAAACCGGCCGGAATGTAGCTGCAAATACGTGAAATCCCCCGTATTATGAGCGTCTTGAAGAAGCCCGTCCCCTTCGGGAAGTACTACCTCCTCGAGCGGATCAACGTGGGAGGTATGGCCGAAGTATTCAAGGCCAAGACCTTCGGCGTCGAGGGCTTCGAACGCCTGCTGGCGGTCAAGCGGATCCTGCCGAACATCGCGGAGGACGAAGAGTTCATCACGATGTTCATCGACGAGGCGAAGATCGCCGTGCAGCTGCAGCACGCGAACATCGCCCAGATCTTCGACCTCGGTAAGGTCGACGAGAGCTACTTCATCGCGCTCGAGTATGTGAACGGGCGCGACCTTCGCTCCATCTTCGATCGGATGCGCAGCCGGGGGGAGGCGCTGCCGATCGCGCTGGCCTGCTACGTCATGATGCAGGTCTGCGAGGGGCTCGACTACGCGCACAACAAGCGCGACGGACAGGGGCGGGAGCTGCACCTCATTCACCGCGACATCTCGCCGCAGAACGTGCTCATCGGCTACGAGGGCGAGGTGAAGCTCATCGACTTCGGGATCGCCAAGGCGGCCGGCAAGGCGTCGACGACGCAGGCCGGGATCCTGAAGGGGAAGTTCGGCTACATGTCGCCGGAGCAGGTGCGCGGGCTGCCGATCGACAAGCGCAGCGACATCTTCGCGGTCGGAATCGTGCTCTACGAGCTGCTCACCGGCGAGCGCCTGTTCGTCGGCGAGACCGACTTCTCCACCTTGGAGAAGGTCCGCAACGTCGAGATTGTTCCGCCCTCGTCCTACAACCAGAAAATTCCGCAGGAGCTCGAGCGCCTGATGATGAAGGCGCTGGCGCGCGATCCGGAGGATCGCTACAGCAACGCCATCGACCTGCACGACGACCTGCAGTCCTTCCTCTATTCGATCGGCGAGTTCTACTCGCGCAAGGATCTGGCGAGCTTCATGAAGAAGACCTTCGCCGCCGAGATCGAGGAGGACAACGCCAAGATCGAGCAGTACCGGCAGATCGCGGCGCCGGTCGCCGCGCCGGGCGAGGTCTCGCGCCGCGCGGCGGTCGCCGGATCCAACGCGCGCGGGGGCGCGGCGCCGCCGCCTCTCCCCACGGCGAAGGCGGCCGGAACCCCGTCGACCCAGATGGGATGGGACGACGAGGAGCTGGACACGCAGATCTTCGACAAGACGGACGAGAACGCCGTCGACAAGACCGTCGAGCAGAGCGCCACCGATCTCTTCTTCGAGGACGACGACCGCACGGTGGCCAACGAGCCGCCGCCGGACATCCTCGAGCAGGCGCGTCCGCCCGAGCAGCTGGCGACGCCGAAGCCGCAGCCGCCGGCCGACGGCGCCGATGAGGACGCAGCACGAGGAGCTCGGCAATCCCACGCCGCCGCCGCTCACGCTCCCCAAGCCGGCCGCGCCGCGGCGGCCGACGCTGACCGGCGTGCCGCCGACGCCGCTGCGATCGAACACCCGGCCGCTGGCCTCAGCGGCGCCCCCGACGGCGCCGCCGCCTCCCGCGCCGCCGCCTCCCCCGCGGACGACTCCCGCGCAGCTGCGGAGGAGTGGGCTCAACCTGCCGCCGGCACGTATCCCGGCGCCGTTGCCGCCGCCCCAGGTTGCGGCGCCGATGCCGCTTCCACCGCCGCCCATGCCGCCGCGGCAGCAATTCGCGCCGCCGCCGCCCACCGCGCCCTTCGGGGCTGGAAACTTCTCCGACGAGCTGTCGCGGTCGCGGTCCAAGGGGGGCGGCGGAATCCTCAAGGTCGCCGTCGTGCTCCTGATCGTCGCGGGCGCCGGCGGCGGGTATTGGTACTGGTCGACAACCAGCAAGCCGGGGCGGCTCGAGGTCACCACCGTGCCGGCCGACGCCATCGTGCTCGTCGACAACGCGAAGGTGGGCGACCACTCGCCGGTCTCGCTCGAGCGTGCGCCCGGTCCGCTCACGTTGTCGGTCACCCGCGACGGTTACGTCCGCAACGACCAGAGCGTCGAGGTGCGCCCCGGTCAGCCGCTGCCGCTGACCGTGACGCTCGAGCCGTCGCCCGACACCGGCTTCGAGCTGACCAGCGAACCGCCGGGGGGTCTGGTCTGGCTCGACGGCGCGGCGATCAGAGGGGCGGCCGGCCAGCAGGCGCGCACCGACTTTCGGGCGTTCCGGATTGCGCCCGGACATCACACGCTGGAGATCAAGGGGGAGAACCGCTTCAAGCCCTGGCGCCAGGAGGTCGAGGTCGAGCCGGGCGCCATCCAGAAGGTTCACGCCATGCTGATCCCCGCCTCGGAGACGCCGGCGGCAGGGAAGGCGCCGCCGGCAGGGAAGACGCCGCCCGCGCACGCCGAGGTGGCGGTCACGCCGCCCCCGGCACCGCCGCCGCCCGCGCCGCACCCGGCAACGCCGAGCCCGCCGCCGGTGACGCACGAGGCGCTGGTGCCGCCGTCACCACCGGCGCCCGCGCCGCACGTGCCGCGGCACAAGAGATCCCACGACGTGGCGATCGACGACGGGGCGGCAGCGGGCGCGAGCACGAGCGCTGCCGCCGATGACGACAGCGGCGGCAGGGGCGACAAGGGCGGCGACTGCACGATGACCGTCAACTCCGTCCCCTGGTCCGAGGTCTGGATCGACGGCAAGAACACCACCCAGCACACGCCGGTGGTCGACTACAAAATACCCTGCGGCAAGCACAAGCTGGCGTTCAAGCGGTCGGACATGCAGATCGACCACAGCGAGAACATCACGGTGAAGCCCGGCCAGAACTTCAAGCAGCGCTACACGCTCGCCACCGACGAATAGTAAGAAGTAAGAACGTCGGAAAGTGGAAGGTGGCGAACGTGGCGAAAGTGGCAAAAGTGGATTGATGCCCAGCCCCCTTCCCCCGCTGCCCTCGGGCGCCACCCCCGGCGCAACCCAGCCGACCGATGCCCCGCCGTCCCGCGCAGAGGCGCTGGACGCGACCTGGCGCGCCTACTACCGGCGCGCCGGCGAGGCGCCACGCCATCCGGCGGCGCGCGACTTCCTGCACCTCGATCTGATCGCCGCGTTCGCGCGCCTCATCCCCAACGACGCGTCGGTGCTGGAGATCGGTTGCGGCGAGGGCGATCTGCTGGCGGCGCTGCCGAACGCGCGCCGGCAGGGGATCGACTACCTGCCGGAGACGGTGGCGCGGGCGCGGGCGCGCCACCCCGAGATCGGCTTCGAGCTGGGCGACGCCGTCGCGCCACCGGAGAACCTGGTGCCCCGGGCCGACGCCGTCATCTGCGATCGACTCTGTCACAGCGTCCTCGACGTCCAGGCGCTGCTCGCCGGGCTCAAGCGGCGCCTCGCTCCCGACGGACGGATCTATCTCACCGCGTTCAACTATCTGTGGGAGGTGCCGGTCCGGCTGGCGGAGCTGGCCGGGCTCAAGCGTCCGGCGCCGACGGCGAACTGGCTGTCGGACTCCGACTTTCGCAATCTCTACGACATCACCGGGTTGGAGGTGGTCCGCTACGAGGACCGGCTGCTCCTGCCGATCGAGCTGCCGGTCGTCTCGACCGCGCTCAACCGCTACGCGGTCCGTGCGCCAGCCATGAAGTACGCCTCGATCTACCGGATCTACGTGCTGCGCGATCGCGGAACGCCCCCCGCGCCGGCCCGCAAGGCGAGCGTCAGCGTGATCGTGCCGGCGCGGAACGAGGCGGGAAACGTCGCCGCGGCGGTGGCGCGCACGCCCGTGATGGGCGCTTCGACCGAGCTGGTGTTCGTCGAGGGGCACTCGACCGACGACACCTGGGCGGCCATCCAGCGGACGGTGCAGACCTACGACGGGCCGCTCAAGCTGCGCGCCTTCCAGCAGACCGGGAAGGGGAAGGGGGACGCCGTGCGGCTCGGCTTCGCTCACGCCGCCGGCGACGTGCTCATGATCCTGGACGCCGATCTGACGGTGCCACCCGAGGAGCTGCCGCGGTTCTACGACGTGCTGGCGGGCGGGCACGCCGACTACGTTCAGGGGACGCGCCTCGTCTACCCGATGGAGCCGGGGGCGATGCGCTTCTTCAACAAGATCGGCAACGTCGCCTTCTCCGAGCTCTTCACCTATCTCTTGCAGCAGCCGATCAAGGACACGCTGTGCGGGACGAAGGTCCTCTGGCGCAAGGACTACGAGCGGATCGCGGCCGGGCGCAGCTATTTCGGCGACTTCGATCCGTTCGGCGACTTCGACCTCATCTTCGGGGCGGCGCGCCTCAACCTGAAGATCGCCGAGATCCCCGTGCGCTACCGCGACCGCACCTACGGCGAGACCAACATCTCGCGCTGGAAACACGGCCTTCTGCTGCTGCGGATGTCGGCGGTGGCGGCGCGCAAGATCAAGTTCGTGTAGCGCCATGCCGCTCTCCGACGAGCAGCGGGCGCGCACCCTGGCGCGGTTCGAGGAGCACCGGCGGGCCTGGGATGAGAACCCGGCGCTGCGGGCGCTTTACGCCGACTGGTACGGGCGGATCGCCGTCGAGCTTCCGCCGCCCGCGCTCGGCCCGCGCGTCGAGCTCGGCTCGGGGCCGGGGTTCGCGCGGCAGTTCATCCCCGACCTCGAGCTCTCCGACATCGTGCGCGCCCCCTGGCACGATCGCGAGGTGAGCGCCGAGGCGCTGCCGTTCGGCGACGGAGCGCTGGGCGCGCTGGTGCTGTTCGACGTTCTCCATCACCTGCCGGATCCGCGGCGGTTCCTCACCGAAGCGGCGCGCGTGCTCGCTCCGGGCGGGCGGATCGTGATGTGCGAGCCCTACGTGAGCCCGCTGTCGTATCCCGTCTACAAGCTCTTTCACGACGAGCCGCTCGCGCTCCGGGTCGATCCACTGGAGCCGGCCGCGGCCGCCGCGGCGGCCGGCGCCCGCGATCCGTTCGATTCGAATCAGGCGATCCCGACGCTTCTCTTCGGCCGCCGGCGGCGGGCGTTTGCCGAGGCGTTCCCCGCGCTCGCCCTCCGTCGGGTGGCGTATCTGTCGGGGCCGAGCTATCCCGCCTCGGGGGGATTCTCGCGCCGCCCGCTGCTCCCGCCCCGGCTCTGGTCGGCGCTCCACCGGCTCGAGTCCCGGTTGCCGGAGATCGTCTTCCGACTGACCGGATTCCGGATGCTCGTGGTGCTCGAAAAGCGCGCCTGATTGGTAGTTCTCCGCCATCACCAGTGAGGACAATGCCGTCGCCAACGGACCGGTCGGCGTCTGCACGGCGGCGACCTGCCTGTCGCCACTCTCGGCGCCGCTCACCACCGGGACGACGGTGGCGAGCTTCTCCGATCTCTCCGGCGGCTCACCGCGGGCGACGGTCGATCCGGCGGCGCTCAACGACGTGCAGTGGACAATCACAGTTCCCACCGACGGCGTGACCGCTCCCTGCGCTGCCAACTTCACCATCAGCAACGTCTCGTTCGTCTCCGGAACCACGCCGCCGCCGGGAACGGGTGGAACGAAGGGGACGGGTGGGGTGAGCGGACTTGGTGGCGCGGGCGGCGGGCGCGGACCTGGTGGCCCGGGAGGTGGATCTGCCGGCGCGGGCGGGATCGCCCGACCACCGCTCGGGTCCCCCGACGGGGGCATCTGAGGGCGAGCCAGGGGCCCTCCATGACAGTCGTCGTGGAGGCCCGCGTTTCGCTATAGTCGGCGGGCGTGGGTGCCGGACGGAGCGTGGCCGCGGTCTTGATTCTGACGATCTCGGCGATCTGCTCGGTGAGCGCCGGGGGCTCGCCGGTGAGCGCCGGAGGCTCGCCGGCCAGCGCCGGGGGCTCGCTGTCGGGCGCCTGGCTGTTCGGAGACGATGCGCCCGAGCCAACGCAGGCGGTGGTGTCGATCCCCCAGCGCTGCTGGAGCGCTGGCGTCGACTTCACGCTGGCGGAGAGTGGAAACAAGCTGACCGGGACGGCGCGGTGGAGCGAGCCGGCGGGGGGCGTGGCGCGAAACTCGGCGCGCGACGAATCGGAGACGCTGACCGGTACGCGCGAAGGCGATCACGTCGTCCTCCGCGGCCACCACGTCGTGGTGACCACCGGCCTCGCCTATCCCTCCGTTCCCGACGGCTCGCAGGAGAGCGCCGAGACGATCATCAAGTACGACCTGCGGCGCAACCCCAAGACCGGCCACCTGGTCGGGACGCGCGCCGGTCGACCGTTCTGGCTGGCGCGCTTCAAGATGCACCACGCCGACTGCGGCTCCCCGCCGCCCTGACCGGCGCCGCGGGTAGAGCCGCGCCTCAGCTGGGCGTCGTCCAGGCGCTGCACTGGTAGAGCGCGGCCCAGACCGGCGCGCCGGGCGGGAAGGCGGCGCGCCGCAGGGGCCTCAGCAGGGCGCCCAGCGCCGCCGCGATGCGCGCGGGCGGGCTGACGTGGTGATCGTCGATGCGGTCGTAGCCGATGAGGGCGAAGGCCCGGGTCATGAGCGGGCTGACCATCGGGTAGCCGGTGACCAGCGTGCCGCCGGGCGCGAGCGCGCGGGCGAGTCCGCGCGCGGCGCCCTCGGCGTCGCGGATGTGCTCGAGGACGGAGAAGCAGACGATGGCGTCGAAGTGCCCGGCCGGCAGATCGCCGTCGCGAGGAGATCGGCGCGGCGGAATTCGGCGCGGCAGCCGGGCGCCACCAGCGCCTCGAGCCCGCGGCGCCAGCGTCAGGTCGGTGCCGGTGTACTCGGCGTAGTGCTTGGTCAGCGTCGGCACCAGGACGCCGCTGCCGACGCCGACCTCGAGCACTCGCCGGCCGCCGGCCGGCAGGAAATCGAGGCCCATCTGCAGGCGGTGGCGATAGAGCCAGCCGACCCAGCGGCTGGTAGTAGTAGGGCAGCGGATCGTCGTCGTCGTTGGGCCTCAGGACGTCCGCGGCGGTGGGAGATCGAAGCCGCACCGCCTCAGGCGCGGCGCCGCGCTTTTGCGCGATGAGGATCAGGAACCCGCCCAGGTTGCGCAGCAACGGCAGTCGCAGGCGGCGTGCTCGGCCCAACCGAACAGTCGGCCGAGCGGCGGGAAGGCGAACACCTTGGAGGTTGGCGTCAAGACGCGGACGCCCCGCACCCCGACCAGCTCCAGCTCGGGCGGCAGATAGCTGCGGGCGCGGAAAAGCCGTCGAAGCGGGTGTAGACGTCGCTTCTCGGTCGTGCCGTCGGTGGCGATGCTTGCCCGGGCCCGCCCACCCGCTTGGCGAGATAACGCAACGACAGCGGGTTGTAAAACTCGAGCAGCAGATGTCCGCCCGGGCGAACCAGGCGCGCCAGCTCGGCGATGGCGCGCTCGATGGGCGGCACGTGCGCCAGCACCTTCATGCTGTAGACGAGATCGAACGACGCGGAAGGCAGCGGCACCTCGGTCAGCGACCCTTGCACGACCTGGAGCCCGCGCGCCGCGCGCCGGCCGCAGCATCCCGCGCGACAGATCGAGCCCCACCGCCGCGCGCGCCAAGCGCGCCGTTTCACGGAGCAAGAGGCCGGTGCCGCAGCCCGCCTCGAACACGTCCTTGCCGGTGCCGAAGCGGCGCACCAGATCGAGCTCCAGCTCGTCGATGAGACGGTGGTAGCCGTGGTGCCGCTCGGCCTCGTATCCGGCGGCGAAGCGGTCGTAGTAGTCCTGCGTGGTGGTGGGCGTCGTGGTCATGGTGGTCAATGGAACGAGGGCGTGCGCCGCTGCCGGCGGGCGACCACCAGGAAGAGGACGCCGGAGAGCGCGAAGGCGACGGCGGCGGCCTGCAGCGCGTGCGCGATCGAGGTGTGGAAGTGATCGGAGATGGCGCCGACCACCGAGGGGGCGGGCGCGTTGCCGAGGACGTGCAGGCCGAACATGAAGACGGCCTGCAACGTGGCGGCGTACTGCGGCGGTCCGAGCTCGTCGACCACCGCCGCCGAGGGGCCGTTGTAGACGGAGAAGAGAAAGGCCGAGGCGAAGGTGAGCACCATGAAGAGCGGTGTTCCGGTGACGAGGAGGGCCACGGCGCCCACCGGTGCCCCGATCAGCATCGAGAGCCCGATCGTCAGCGCGTGACCGCCCCTGGCGCGCCGGTTGAAGGCGTCACCCACGTACCCTCCGAAGACCACCCCCCCACGCCGGCCAGCAGGCCGACGACCGCCATGAAGGCGCTTCCGCTGGCCACGCTGAAGTGACGCTCCTCGATGACCAGCGTCCGGATCCAGAAGATGAGCGAGCTGGCGCCGAAGGTGGCCAGGATGCCGCCCCCCAGCGCCAGGAGGTAGGTGGGCGACAGGAGAAAGGACCGCGCCGGCAGAGCCTGCGGCCGCGGCAGACGATCGGGAGCGGCCAGGAACACCGAGGAGAGCGCGAGCAAGATCGACGGGCCGCCGGCGATCCAGAACACACCGCGCCAACCGAGGACAGGCGCCAGCGTCGCCCCCAGCACGAGCCCGCTGGTCCCGCCCAGCGCCATACCGACGTTGTAGATGCCGAGCGCCCGTCCGCGCTTCTCGGGCGGCGCGTCGGCGCAGAGCAGGGTGTTGGCCGATGGTCCGTAGGCCCCTTCGCCGACGCCGACCAGCGCGCGGAAAAACAGCAGCATCGGAAACGAGGTCGACAGCGCCGAGCCGATGGTGGCGATCGACCAGACCAGGATCCCGGTGGAGATCACCTTGCGGGGACCGATCCGATCGGCGATGGGCCCCGAGACCAGCGACGCCAGCGCGAAGACGAACAGGTTCGCCCAGGCCAGGAGGCCCAGCTTGGAGTTGGAGAGATGGAAGGCCTCTCCGATGTGCGGCGTCATCCCGTAGACGACCTGCCGATCGACGTAATTGAAGAAATTGATCAGCGTCAGCAGCGGCAACGCCGGAATACGGTGCCCCCGTGAGGTGGGCGCGGGCATCGAGGCCGGCACGGGCGCGGAGGTCATCGCAGACTCTCCAGGCAGGCGACGGCCTCGGGGCGAGACCAGTCGCGCTTGTTGATGAAGTAGTAACGAACCCGACCGGCGGCGTCGATGAGGAAGCTCTCCGGGTATTTTTCGGTGCCGAACTTTTTGGGGATCTCGTGGCTGGCGTCGAGCAGGACGCCGATGGCGCTCCCCCTGGGGAAGAAGCGCCGGATCGCTCCCCAGTCGTCGTCGACGCTCACCGCCAAGAGGCGCAGGTCGGTGCCGTCGAGCTTGCGCGCCAGATCCTCCAGCGAGGGGACCTCGTCGACGCAGGGTGGGCACCAGGTGGCCCAGAAATTCAGCAGCACCGGATGACCCCGCTCGGAGCTGAGCGAGACGGTCCGGCCGCTGGCGTCGGGAAGCTGGAAATCGGGCGTCGGCCCGCTCTGCAGAAAGCTGGGCAAGGGATCGGGCGAGAGCGCCTTGCAGGCGCCACCGCGCAGGCGGGCGACCGAGTCGTGCGTCGCGCCGAAGAACCGCATCGCCACGAAGGCGATCGCCAGCGCCGTCAGCGCCGGCGGCCCCACCCGGCGCCACACCGACAACTTCTCATTCGGGTCAGCCGCGCCGGCGGCCCTTCTCACCTTCACGGCGTTCCCATCAGCATCACGGCCACAGGCCGCCGCATCAGCAAGGCCGTGCGCGGCGAATACAGACGAGCCACGCTCGCATTCGATCCCGGGCCGGCGACCGAACCCTTCACTGCATCCCCATCTTCAGCGAGTGTATATCGCAGGCGGGCTCCGCCCGCCGGAGACTTCGTTCGCCCTACGCGATCCGCCCCCGGCTCTGGTCGCATTCCCCGGGGTGGGCCCGTGGGAGGGGCAGAGCCCCTCCCACGCGGCGAGCGAAGCGAGCGCCCTAGCCCTTCTTCTTCTTGGCCAGCTCGTCGTCGGCGATCTTCTTGAACGTCTCCCACGGGTAGGCGCCGTTGATCTTTCGCCCGTTGATGAACACGGCCGGCGTCCCGTTCACGCCCACCGCCGAGCCTTCCTTGGTGTCGGACTGGATCGAGTCCTTGTACTTCTGGGCGTCGAGGTCGGCCTTGAACCGGGCCATGTCGAGCCCCAGCTCCTGCGCGTACTTCTCCAGATTGGGGCGGTCGAGCGCGGTGTTGTTCTCGAACAGCTTGTCGTGCATCTGCCAGAACTTCCCCTGCGCGTTGGCCGCCATGGCCGCCTCGGCTGCCGGCTCGGCGAACGGGTGGAAGGGAAGCGGGTAGTTCTTCCAGACCATGTGCATCTTGCTGCCGTACTCCTTCTCCAGCTGCGACAGCTGCGGCTCGACCCGCTTGCAGAACGGGCACTGGAAGTCGGAGAAGATCACCACCTGCAGCGGCGCGTTCTTCGACCCCTTGGCGGGACCATTGGCCGGCGACACCTTGTAGACCGTGGTGTCCTGCTCGGGCGTCTTCTCCGCCCCCTGCGCCTGCGCGGCTGCCGGCGCCGCCGGGACCTCGGTCTTGGCGTCCTTCATGAGCGCGTCGTAGACCTTCGCTTTGGGCGTCCCCTTGGCGATCATCGCGTCGGCGATCTTCAGCTCCTCGTCGATCTTCCCCTTGAACACCTCGTAGGGCTGGGCGCCCGAGAGGAACTTGCCGTTGACGAAGAAGGCCGGCGTGCCGTGGGCGCCGATCTTGCCGCCCGCGGCCGCGTCGGCCTCGATCCCCTCTTTGCCCTTCTGGGCGTCGAGCGCCGCCTTGAACTTGGCCATGTTGAGGCCCAGGTCCTGCGCGTACTTCTCGAACGTGGCGCGATCCTCGTGCGCCTGATCGGCGAACAGCTTGTCGTGCATCTCCCAGAACTTCCCCTGCTCGCCGGCGGCCCGCGCCGCGATGGCAGAGGGGAGGGCGTTGGGGTGGAAGGGCAGCGGCAGGTCACGCCAGACCACACGCACCTTCCCCTTGTAGTCGTCCATCACCTTGCTGATGGTCGGCTCGACGCGGCTGCAGAACGGGCACTGAAAGTCCGACCACTGAACGATCGTGACCGGCGCGTCCTTGGCCCCCTTCATCGGCGAGCCCTTGATCTCGGCCCTGAACCGGGTGTTCGCGTCGGGCTGTCCGGGCTGCGCGGCCTGCGGCGGCGGAGCGGCCGCCTTGTCGAGGCCGTTCTGCGTGAGCGCGGCGTAGACCATGCCGCGCGGCGTGCCGGCGGCGATCTTGGCGTCCGCCTTCTTGATCTCCTCGTCGATGACCCCCTTGAAGGCCTCGATCGGCTGCGCGCCGCGGAAGTTCCGTCCGTTGATGAAGAAGTTCGGGGTGCCGCGGGCGCCGAACTTCTCGGCGTCGGCCATGTCGCGCTTGATGCGATCCTTCCCCTGATCCTTGTCCATCGCCTCCTTGAACTTCGTCATGTCGAGCCCGATCTCCTGGGCGTACTTGTCGAGGCTGGGGCGATCGAGGTTCTGCTGTCCGGCGAACATCTTGTCGTGCATCTCCCAGAACTTCCCCTGGGCGCGCGCCGCCTCGGCCGCCTCGGCCGCCGGCATGGCGTTCTGGTGGAACGGAAGCGGGTTGTGCCGGAAGGCGAGCTCGACGTCGTTGCCGTAGGTCTTGAGCAGCGTGTCCACCGTGGGGACCACGCGGCCGCAGTAAGGGCACTGGAAGTCGGAGAACTCGATGATCGTGACCTTGGGCTGCTTGCTGCCGCGGGTCGGCGCGTCGCCGACGGCGACCTTGTAGACCTCGGCGCCGGCGCCGGGGCCCTTGCCGGCTGCCTGGGCAGCGGCGCTGCCGTTCTTGGCCCCCTTCATGAACGTCGCGTAGACCATGCCGGGGGTCGTCCCCTTGGCCAGCAGCTTGTCGGCGCGGACGATCTCGTCGTCGATCACCTTCTTGAACTCCTCGTACGGCTGCGCCCCCTGGACGTTGCGCCCGTCGATGTAGAAGTTCGGTGTCCCTTGCACGCCGATCTGCTTACCGGCCGCCAGATCGGCGTCGATGCGCGCCTTGCCCGCGTGGGTGTCGAGCGCGGTCTTGAACTTGTTCATGTCGAGCCCGATCGCCTGCGCGTACTTGTCGAGATCGGCGCGCTCCAGGTTCTGCTGGTTGGCGAACATCTTGTCGTGCATCTCCCAGAACTTCCCCTGCGCCTCGGCGGCGACGGCCGCCTCGGCCGCCAGCGGCGCCTTGGGGTGGAACGGCAGCGGGTTGTGGCGGAAGAAGAGCCGCACCTGGGTCGGGTAGTCCTTCATGATCTTGTCGACCGTGGGGACGACGCGGCTGCAGAAGGGGCACTGGAAGTCGGAGAACTCGACGATGGTCACCTTGGCGTTGGCCGGGCCCCGCGAGGGCCCTTCCAGCGCCACCCGAACACGATCGACGCCGTCGCCCGGTCCTTGGGCCGTCGGCATGGCCGCCGTCGCCTCGGTCGAGCTGCTGTCCTTGTCTCGCGTTGCCAGGCGCCCGAGGCCATATCCGCCTCCCAGCACCACCAGCAACAATGCCAATACGGTTCCTTTATTCATGATCTGCTCCATTCCAAAAGTCGAAAAGCCGCGCGACGAAAATCAGGCGCCTGCGAGGGGCGCGGCCCGCCCCACACGCGCGTCAAACCGAAAAGATCCCGAACTGCGTCTCGAACCGCGCTCAGACGCGAGGTGGTCGATCCGGCGGTGTGAGCACGCGGGCGGGCGCCGCCCGCGGCGAGATGCTTGCGAAGTTGCGGGCGCTCGCCGGGATGAGCCCGGGGAGCGCGAACAGCGCCAGCGGCTGCAGATCGGGCCCCGACAGATGGCCGACATCATCCGCACCGCCGGAGCTGACGGCGCGCCCGCCGTGGGCGCGGCGCGGCGCCGGCGCCAGCGATCCGGGCGGCTGTTCGCTGTCGGGGAAGCGCGAGACACGGTACCAGAGGTTGAGCGGGGGCTCGCTGCACTCGCCGCTGGCGACGGGGAGCTGCTCGGGCGGCTCGGGCGGCGTCGGGCAGTCGATCTCCGCCGGGGTGGCGTACTCGCGCGGGGCATCGCCGTCGGTTGCGTCGCCAGTTGCGTCGGCCGCATCGCCCGGCGCATCGACGGCGATGGCCCAGGCGGCGTCGCAGCTCGCCGGCCACCCCGGACAGGTGACGCTCGCCGACGGCATGGCCGGCAGGGCGGAGACGGCGAGAGAGAGAACGAGTCCAAACATGGGGGCGAACGCCTACAGAAAGCGCCTGAAAGCTACTCCACACCCGGGGGACCAGCAAGCGGGCGTCATCCCCGGCTCCGCGAGCTCGAGCGGGCGACCACCTCGAAGGGGCGCATCATCTCGTTGGCGGCGTGCTCGAGCAGGTGGCAGTGCCAGACGTAGCGGCCGGGTGTAACCCTCGAACTTCACGATGATGCGGGTGATCGTCCCGGGGTCGACGCGAACGGTGTCCTTCCAGCCGGCCTCGTTGGGCGGCGGCGGCATCGGTGCTCGCACCATCTCCAGCTTGCCAGACGTGTTGTACTCGTCGGCGTCGAACAGCTGACGGTCGAGGATCTGAAACCGCACCAGGTGCAGGTGGATCGGGTGGCTGTCCTCGGTGAGGTTCATGAGGCGCCAGCGCACCGACAGGTGGGAGAACCCGTGAACTCCGCGTGATCTCAAGACACGCGTTCGGTCACCGGGCGTACGATCGGCGGATGGTCTCCGAAGATCGGAGAGTACCGTTTCGATTTTCGGAGAGGCGGGTTCGGCCCCCGCGACGGCGCAGAAACTACGCCGGTCCGGGCGCCTGCGCGATGCCGAAAACGTCACGCAAACGCGGGTAGCGCACCTTCGGCTGGTCGAGCCCGTGCAGGCCGATCCGCAACGTGACCGTCGTGCCGTCGCCCCAGGGCCACCAGAGACCGAACGCTCCCGCGCCCTCGGCGTCGCCCCCCCAGAGGAGCTGCTGCGCCGCCCGCAGCCCGCCGCAGGTCTCGGCCAGCGCCTGCACGCTCGCCGGAGCGCCGCCCAACTTCTCGGCGGTCCAGACGGTCGGCAGCGCCTCCGCGAACGCGGCGCGCGCCGCCTCCGCGCCGGCGAGCGGGATCGACGAGGCGACGCAGCGGAGCCGCCGGTCGTACGTCCAGTCGGTCGAGGGCCAGCGCTCCCGCAACCGTGCCAGCGTGCCGAAAACTGCCTCCCACATCTCGTCGGGGGTCGACATGGGACGATGATATCCGTTTACGGGCGAGCCCGCTCGTTTCGCGTGCTCAGTGCGGGGTGGCCAAAAGGTGTGCCTTGTAGGTGGCCCCGCTGCAGCCCGGGGTCCCGTCGTAGTTCGAGATCAGGGTCGGCGTGTCGTCGGTGCTCCAGGACCAGGCGACGTAGCTCTGTGGCGGCGAGAGACCGTCGAGGTACGTAAACGCGCTGGTGAGGAAGGTTCCCCCGTCGTCGGTGCCGGTGCCGGTGCAGTTCGGGCCTCCGATCTCGGTCGCCACGATCGGCACCATGCCGGCCACGCCCATGGCATCCATCATCAGCGTGTGGCTTCCCGTGTAGTTGCTGTTGGGATAGACGTGCCAGGAGGCCGCGAAGTTGTTGGCCGGATCGGTCGGCTTGTAGGTCAGCCACTGCGTCAGATCGTTGGCGTACTCGATGCCGGCCAGCAGGATCAGGTTGTTCGCCCCGGCGTTGCGGATGGCGGTCACCATCGATTGCATGCCGGCCGCCGCGTAAGACAGGCCGGTGCAGGTGCCGCCGTCGCGCCAGCAGGTCCAGGCGGCGGTCGCCTCGATGTTGTTGTCCGGATAGGGCTCGTTGAAGAGATCGAAGATCACCTTGGGAGAGCCCTTGTACGCCGCCGCGACCTGCCCCCAGAAGGTCGCGGCGTGGGCCGCGTCGGGCATGGGCTGCTCGTTGGTCGCCTGAGCGCCGTTGTTCTCGGTCCAGTGGAGATCAAGGATGGGGTAGATGTTGTTCTGCAAGAGCAGGTTGACCCAGGTCTGGATCGCGCTCTGGTAGGTCGTTCCGCCGGTCTTCACGCCGTTGAGGGACAACCAGCAGTCTTCGTTGAGCGGGATCCGGACGGCGTTGATCTTCCACGACAGCATCGCGGTGATGGTCGCCTGGTTGTTGCCTGAGCCGTCGCTGGGATCCCACACGCTGGTGCTGGTCACGCAGGAGTACTCGCCACCAGGGCGATTGACGCCCAGGAGTCGAATCGCCGTCGAACCGTCGTAGAGCTGATTGCCGACCACGTGAACACTCGAAGCTGCGCCGCCGCTTCCGCCGGTGGCGGCGGCGCTGCCCGCCGCGCCGCCGGTGCCGGTCGTTCCACCGGTGGCGGTCCCCTTGGCGCCGGCCGCGCCGCCGGTGCCGGTCGCGCCGCCGGTGCCGGTCGCGCCGCCCGTCGCGCCGCCGGTGCCGGTCGTTCCGCCGGTGGCGGTCCCCTTGGCGCCGGCCATGCCGCCGATGTCGGTCGTGCCGCCGGTGCCGGTCGCGCCGCCCGTGCCGATCGGGCCACCGCCAGTGCCCGTGGCACCGCCGGTACCGGTCGCGCCGCCGCCAGTGCCCGTGGCACCCCCGGTGCCGGTCGCGCCGCCCGTGGCGGTCGTGCCGCCAGATCCGCCTTGCCCGGTCGATCCGCCTCCGCCGCTACCCCCGTTCGTCGACCCAGGGCCGGCGCACGCTCCGATGGTGAGGCCAACAATCAGGATGAGGGCCTTGCGTGGTGTCATGGTCTCTCCCAAAGGCAACGAGAAAATAACGGAGGAAGCGAAACGGAGGATTGGTTCCAAACAGCCGGCGCAATGGGGCGCAGGCCATCGCCGCGGATGCAAACGCCAGCGTGACTGACCAGCGTGACGGATAGAGGGGGCGCGATCACGAGATCTTCACGAAATCGACGGGCCTGACCTTCGAGGGTCCGCGCTGTTGACTGATCTCGACGATTCCGGGTACAAAAGGAACGGGACAGTATGGTCTCAGCCACTTTCGGCGACCGAGGAGACGGGGAATGACCAGATCTGCCAGGGTTCGGAAGTGGATCGGCACCTTCGTGGTCGTCACGGTCGTCTCCGGGACGATGATCGTCTCGCCGCTGCTGGAGCATCCAGTCTGCGCGCAGCAGAGCTGGGCGCCGCCGCAGGGCTGGGCGCCACCGCCTCCTGGCGGCGCCCCAGCCTACGCTCCGCCGCCGGTCGATGCCGCGCGCGCCGTCCTCGAGGCGACGCAGGACGCGCAAGCCGACGAAAACGGCGTGCTCTGGTTCTTCGCCGGTTGTCTCCTGGGCGTCATCGGTATCGTGATCGCCGCGGTCGCGGATCCCTCGCTGCCACCGGCGCGTTTGATGGGGAAGTCGCCCGAATACCTGGCGATCTACACCCAGACCTACAAATCGGAAGCGCACTCGGCGCAGCTGCGTTCCTCCCTCTGGGGCTTTGGGACCGCCATCGTGGTCATCGTCGCGATCTACGTCATCATCATCGTCGCCGTCGTGAAGAGCCAGCCGACCTACAACTGACGCCGGGGCGAGCGGGCGAGCGATCAGTAGAAGATGGGATCCTGGGCAGCGTCGGTTGCTGTCGCGTCGATCGTGACGTCGTTCTCGGCCTCGGCGGTGGTGCCTGGGGGGCCGGCCGCGCCGGCGGTGTCGCTGTCGGCCAATTTCGTGCTCAAGACGATCGACGCGCAGGGGACGGACACCGTTACGGGCGCCGTCAGCTTCATTCCGGGCGGCGACGTCTGCGTGGAGGTCAGGTCGCCGACCACGCAGGAGATGCACCTGTCGCCGCGCGAGCTGGTCATCTACTACCCGGAGCGGGACCTCGCCTTCGTGGCACGCTTCGAGCCGCCGCAGGCGCCGCCGATGCTCGACGCCCTGGCGGCCGGGATCGTCGACCCCGGGAGCACGCTCCCCAGTGAGTCGAAGTTGATCGAACAGAAGCGGGAGCAGGGAAATCTGGTGACGCGCTGGCGCGTGGTGGTGGGCGGCAATGAGATGGGGGAGATGCGGACGGTCGAGTCGCGCGCCGGGGCGATCTCCCTCGAGCTGACCGAGAAATCGGGGAAGCCCCAGCGGCGCTTTATTTTTGGCGATCGGGTCCGCGTCGGCGTGCACAGCGTCCCGCGGACGATTGTCGCGGATTACTTTGCGGCCGGCGGCGTCCAGAAGCGCGAAGAGCAGTGGTCGCTCGCCGACGTGGCCAAGCTCGATCCCCGGCACCCCGCGCAGATCGGCTGCGCGCGGCTTCACCCGCAGACAAAGATTCAGACCCTGCAATGGTGAGGCGGAGGCGGACCTCGAAGCGCGCGTCGCGTGGGCCCCGGCGGACGGGATCGCCGGTCGCCCGGGGATTGGTCTTCCTCTCGGTCGCCGCGCTCTCGGCGTTTGGCGCCGAGCGGCGCCTGTCCGCCGGTCCGGCCGAGGCCGAGGTCGAGGCAGAGACCGAGACCGCGCCGCGGCTCTGGGAACCGGACCAGGCGGTCGCCTTCCTGCTCGGCGCCCCGCGCGCCGCTTCCGGCGGCGACGATGGGGCCGAGGCACGCGCTTGGGACGGCGCGCTCGGCGCCGGTATCACCCGCGCGCTGTTCGGCACCTACCGGTTGGTCCTCTCGCCGCAGGATCTCCCGGTCTGCGGCTTCAGCCCGTCGTGCTCCCGGTTCTCCGAGCGGGCGATTGCCCGCTGCGGGGTCGTCGAGGGGGCGCTGCTGTCGCTCGATCGGCTGCTGCGCGATCATCCGCTGGCGGCGCCGTTCTATCCGCGCGCCGCGGACGGCCATCTCAGGGACGATCCGGACCGCTACTGTCTGACGGCGCCCGAGTGAGCGCGGCTGTTTCACGCGCTCGCCGGACGGGTAGCGTGGCGCGTGCCGTTCCGTTGATGTTGGTCCTCTGCGCGGCGCCGTCCGCGCGCGCCCAGCTGGCGGCGCCGTCCGCGCGCGCCCAGCTGCCGGCGCCATCCGCGCCGTCCGCGCGCGCCCAGCTGCCGGCGCCATCCGCGCGCGCCCAGCTGGCGGCGCCGGTTTCAACACCCGAGACGGCGGCGCCGGCGGCACACCCGGTGGCGGAGGCGCCTCGAGCCCTGGCCAGCCCACCGTCGGAGACGCCGTCATTTCTGGAGCTGGCCGAGCGGCTGCGGGCGGTCGGCAGCTTCAGCGAGTGCGCCGTCGAGGCGCTGCGCTACGCTTACGATCGTCCGGCCGATCGGGCGCGTGGGTTCGAGCGCGCGGCGCTCTGCCTGTCGCTCGCCGGCCGCCACGACGATGCCCGGCGGTTGATGCTGGCGCTGCCGTCGGAGGGGACGCCGCTCGACGGGCGCGGCCGCCTGCGGCTCTGCCTGGCCGAGGTGTTCCTGCCGGATCTCGACGCTCCGGCCTGCGCGGCGCTCGCGCCAGGCACCCCGCCTGATCGCTCGGACGAGCTCGCCCATCAGACGCTGCTGATGCGGAAGATCCACGCCCGGCACTGGGGCGCGGCACGGCAAGAGCTGCTCGCGCGCCCGTCGGCGCCGGCCCGGCCGCCGGCCCATTTCGACGCCACGACCGACGCGACGGTCGAGGCCTGGTCGCGCCAGGACGACGAGCTGCTCCGCCGCTACGACGCCCTGCCGAGAAAGTCGTCGCTCCTGGCGGGGGCGCTCTCGGCGGTGGTTCCCGGCCTCGGCCGGGTCTACCTCGGCCGCTGGCCCGACGGGCTCCTCAGCTTCCTGCTGGTCGGCACCACCGGCGCGCTGGCGGCGCAGGGTTTCTATGATGAAGGGCGCGGCTCCGTGCGCGGCTGGATCCTGGGCGGCGTCGCTGCGCTCCTCTACGCGGGGAACGTCTACGGATCGGCGATCGGCGCCCTGGTCCAGCGGCGCGACGCGGAGGACGCGCTGATGCAGGAGGTGGATCGTGCCTATGAGCGGCGGCTCGATCCATAGCAGGCGGCGCGCGCTGATGCTGGCGGCGGGCGCGCTGCTGGCGAGCGCGACGGCGCCCGCGGCGCGCGCGGCCGACACTGCCCGTCCGCCCGGCGATGCCTTCGTCGATCGCCTGCTGCGGCTCGGGCTCAGCGACGAGGCAGGGATGGAGGCGCGACGGCTGATGCTGGAGAACGGCGCCGACGCGATCGCCGCCGAGACCGCCTACCGGGTGGGGATGGCGTTGGCGGTCGACGGCAAGCCGAGCGAGGCGGTGCCGTTTCTCGACCAGGCGGCCGCGGCGACGGCGGATCCGACGCGGGCCGATCAGATCGCGCTCGCCACCGGTGTGGTCCTCCTGCGGGCCAAGCAGTTCCCGCACGCGCTGCACGTCTTCGCGCGGTCCGAGGCGTTCGGCGGCGACCCGGCGACGCGCGCGTTCGCCACCCGCCTGCGCTGCGTCGCCGAGGTGCTGGCCCACGACGGCGCCAGCGCGCGCGCCTGCATCGCCTCGCTGCCGGCCGGGTCGGCGCCGCGCGGCGCCGCGCTCGACGACCTCCTCGGCGCGCTGGAGGTCAACCCGCAGGCGCGCGCCATCACGGGCGGGATTCTGTCGGCGCTCCTCCCCGGGCTCGGTCAGGCCACCGGCGGTGAGCCGGGTGACGGCCTGCTGGCGCTGGCGCTCAACGGCGGGTTCGCCACCGCCGTCGCCTTTCTGATCGCCGACGGTTCCTACGCCAGCGCCAGCCTGCTCGGCCTGGGAGTGGGGCTGCGCTACTACCTCGGCAACATTCACAACGGAGCCGAGGCCTGGCGCACGGCGGCCGAGCGCAAGCGCGACCAGGCGTCGCGGCGCCTGGTCCGTATCCTCGGCCCCGCCCCCTGAGCGCGCGCCGGCCCGAGCGCAGATGCGCCTATCGGCGCCGTTGGCGCTAACATCGGGGCGTGCGCGCGCCGGCCGTCGATCTCTACGCCCTCCTCGGCGTCACGCGCGCGGCGACCGGCGCCGAGATCCGGCGCGCCTACCGCCGGCTGGCTCTGGCGCACCACCCGGATCGGGCGGGGCCTGCCAGCGCCGAGACCTTCGCGCGGATCGCCGAGGCCTACCGGATGCTGTCGGATCCCACGGCGCGGACGGCCTACGACGCGCACCTGTTCCAGCGCGAGCGCGGGTTCGCGCCCGCCGCGGCGGCGGCGCAATCGGACGGGCGCGCCTGGAGCGTCGGTGGCGTCGGATGGAGCGCTTCATGGCGAGGGCCAACCCCCAATCTGTTGCCGCGCCTGTGCGGGCCGATCGACCGTCTGACGGCGGCGGGCGCCGCGCGGCTCGACGGGGATGGCGTGCTGGAGCTTCACCTCGAGCGGGCCGAGGCGGCGCGCGGGGGGACGGCGCTCGTCGAGATGCCGCTTTCGATTCTCTGTCCCACCTGCGGCGGGGTGGCCAGAGCGGGCGCGGTCTGGTGCCGTCGCTGCGAGCACGCGGGGCGGGTCGTCGAGACGGTGCCGGTGGTCGTCGCCATCCCGCCGGCGGCGCGCGACGGGCTGGTGGTGACCGCCACGCTCCGCCGGCCGGGCGTCGCGCCCCAGCGGGCGCGGCTGCGTGTCTCTTCGTGACCCCGATGCGCGTCTTGCTGCTCACGGCGCCGATGGTGCAGCTCAACACCCCTTACCCGGCGACGGCCTACCTGGCGGGCTTCCTGCGCCTCCACGCCGACGAGCTCGGCCTGCAGATCCAGCAGGCCGATCCGGCGCTCGAGCTGTTCCTGCGTCTTTATAGCCGCGAGGGGCTGGCGCGGGTGCGGGCCAACTTCGCGTCTGCCGGGAGCACGACGGCGACCAAGGCGACGAAAACGGCGAAGCGGTTGGCGCGGGGCGATTCTCCGCCGGTGACGTCGTTCCTGGAGAACGCCGAGCGCTACCTGGCGACGGTCGACGCCGTGGTCGGGTTTCTACAAGGCCGCCATCCCCAGCTGGCGGCGCGCATCGTCCGGCGCAGGTTCTTGCCCGAGGGGCCGCGCTTCGCGCCGCTGGCGCGCGCTCTCGGCGCGGCCGACGCAGGGGACGCGCCGCTGGCGGCGGCGTTTCGCGAGCTCTCGATCGCCGACCGGGCCAAGCACCTGGCCAGCCTCTACGTCGACGACCTGGCCGACGCCATCCGTGAGGGCGTCGACCCACGCTTCGAGCTGTCGCGCTACGCCGAGAAGTTGGCCACCAGCGCCGCCACCTTCGATCCGCTCCAGGCGGCGCTCGACGGGCCGGCCACGCTGGTCGACGAGATCACCGACGCCATCGGCGCGGAGCTGGCCGCGCAGCACCGCCCCGACGTGGTCGGGATCAGCGCGCCCTTCCCCGGCAACGTCTACGGCGCCTTCCGCCTGGCCCGCGCCATCAAGCGCGCGCGGCCCGCCGCCCGTCTGGTCCTCGGCGGCGGCTACGTCAACACCGAGCTGCGCGATCTCGCCGAGCCGCGCGTGTTCGACAGCTTCGACTACGTCACGCTCGACGACGGCGAGCGGCCGCTCTTGAGCCTGCTCAAGCACCTCGGCGCGGGCCGCGCCGATGTGCTTGAGCAGGCTCAAGAGCGGCCGCTCGCCGGCATCGAGGGTGACGTAGTCGAAGCTGTCGAACACGCGCGGCTCGGCGAGCTCGCGCAGCTCGGTGTTGACGTAGCCCCCGCCGACCACCAGTACGGGCGGCGGACCTCGCGCGCTTGATGGCCCGGGCGGGCGGAACGCGGCGTCGACCTCGCCGGGGAAGGGCGCGCTGGATGCCGACCACGTCGGGGCGGTGCTGCGCCGCCAGCTCCGCGCCGATGGCGTCGGTAATCTCGTCGACCAGCGTGGTGCCGAGCCATGAGCGCCGCCGTCGAACGGAATCGAAGTTGGCGGCGCTGGTGGGGAGCTTCTCGGCGTAGCGCCACGCTCGAAAGCGTGGGTCGACGCCCTCACGGATGGCGTGCGGCCAGGTCGTCGACGTAGAGGCTGGCCACGGGCTTGGCCCGGTCGGCAATGTCGAAGCTCGCGACGCCGCCGCCAGCACCGCATCCCCTGCGTGGGCCGCGCCGAGAGCGAGGGCCAGCGGGGCGCGAAGCGCGGCCCCTCGGGCAAGAACCTGCGCCGGACGATGCGCGCCGCCAGCTGGGGATGGCGGGCTTGTAGAAAACCCGACCACGGCATCGACCGTCAGGCCAGGTAGCGCTCAGCATTCTGCAGGAAGACGTCACCGGCGGAGAATCGCCCCGCGCCAACCGCTTCGCCGTTTTCGTCGCCTTGGTCGCCGTCGTGCTCCCGGCAGACGCGAAGTTGGCCCGCACCCGCGCCAGCCCCTCGCGGCTGTAAAGACGCAGGGACACTTCGAGCGCCGGATCGGCCTGCTCGATCTGCAGGCCGACGAGTCAGCATGGAGGCGCAGGAAGCCCGCCAGGTAGGCCGTCGCCGGGTAAGGGGTGTTGAGCTGCACCATCAGCCGCCGTGGGCCGGCGAGACGCCTATGCGGGGTCACGAAGAGACACGCAGCCGCGCCCGCTGGGGCGCGACGCCCGGCCGGCGGAGCGTGGCGGTCACCACCAGCCCGTCGCGCGCCGCCGGCGGGATGGCGACGACCACCCGCGCGCTCTTCCGACAGACCCGCCCCGCGTGCTCGCAGCGACGGCGCCAGACCGCGCCCGCTCTGGCCACCCACCGCAGGGGTTTTTTTATTCGAAAGCGGCATCTCGACGAGCGCCGTCCCCCCGCGCGCCGCCTCGGCCCGCTCGAGGTGAAGCTCCAGCCGCGCCATCCCCGTCGAGGCCGCACGGTGCTTAGACGGTCGATCGGCCCCCGCGCAGGGCGCCCTTGGTTGGGGGGCGCGCCTCGGGTGCGGCGGAGCCGTCCGAAGCACCCGACGCTCCAGGCGCGCCCGTCCGATTGCGCCGCCGCCGCGGCGAGGGCGAACCCGCGCTCGGCGCTGGAACAGGTGCGCGTCGTAGGCCGTCCGCGCCGTGGGACCCGGCACATTCCGGTAGGCCTCGGCAATCCGCGCGAAGGTCTCGGCGCTGGCAGGCCCCGCCCAATCCGGATGGTGCGCCAGAGCCAGCCGGCGGTAGGCGCGCCGAAAGAGATCTCGGCGCCGGTCCGCCGCGCGCGTGAGCACCAAGGAGGGCGTAGAGATCGACAGCCAGCGCGCCGACGCCCACATGTACACGCCAACGGCGCCGATCGCGCGGTCTCCGCGCTCGGGCCGGCGCGCGCGCTCAGGGGGCGGGGCCGAGGATACGGACCAGGCGCCGCGACGCCTGGTCGCGCTTGCGCTCGGCCGCCGTGCGCGAGGCCCCTCGGCCGCCGTTGTGAATGTTGCCGAGGGTGGTTGCGCAGCCCCACTCCCAGGCCGAGCGGCTGGCGCTGGCGTAGGAACCGTCGGCGATCAGAAAGGCGACGGCGGTGGCGAAGCCCGCCGTTGAGCGCCAGCCCATTTGGGCCGTCACCCGGCTCCACCGCCGGTGGCCTGACCGAGCCCGGGGAGAGACGCCGACAGATCCCGCCCGTGATGGCGCGCGCCTGCGGGTTGACCTAGGCAGCGCGCCGAGATGGGCGTCGAGCGCGGCGCCGCGCGGCGCCGACCCCGCCGGCGGCGCAGAGATGCAGGCGCGCGCGCTGCACCGTCATGGGCCGGCGCCTGGGCGACGCAGCGCCGGCGGATGGCGAACGCGCGCGTGGCCGGGTCGCCGCCGAACGCCTCGGACGCGCGAAGATGCAGCGCGTGCGGGAACTGCTTGGCCCGCAGGAGGACCACGCCGGTGGCGGGCGATCTGATCGCTCCGCGTCGGGTCCGCCGTCGCCTGCCCTGGTCGAGAAAGGCCCTCCGCTCGGCTTGCCGTCGACCCCAACGCCATCCCCACCCGGTCGGCGGTCTCGGCGGCGATCGCATCGGCGCCGTTCTCCAGCATCAGCCGTCGCCCTCCATCCTGCCTCGTCGCTGAGCCCCAGCCGCAGCAGGCGATCGACGAAGGCATCGCCGGGCGGACGGGCAGTGTCCGCAGGCCGCGCGCCGCGGCGCGTCGCGCTCGCCAGCACTTTTACCGCCGAGAGCATCAGCGCGCGCCCCCGCCTGTTATTTTACGAGCCACTGGTGCGCCGCCGCGATCCACCTCCTGCATCAGCGCGTCCTCCGCGTCGCGCCGCTGGACCAGGGCGCCCGATCGCCGATCCGTTAGACGTTCCCCGCGTAGAGGAGCGCAGCGACGCCGCCCAGAATCCAGCCGCGCACGGAGCCGCGTCCTTTATGGTAGAAACCCTGCGCCGCCAGCGCGGTCTCCAGCAAGAAGCTGAGGAGCCCGTCAGGCCAG
>CAVRRT010000026.1:0-19537 GCA_963723305.1 uncultured Pseudomonadota bacterium | reverse complement strand
AAAAGCCGGGAACCTTTCGGCCGCCCTACTTCCACCGCAACGTCACCACCGAGTGGAACGGCATCCTCCGCAACGATCCCGCGCCCGGCTCGCCGTTTTCGTCGGGCATGTATTTCCTGACGCCCAGCCTGACCCCGCACGGTCCGCGCGCCGCCGCCGTCGAGGGCGCGCTGGCGGCAACCGACGAGGCCGCTGATCGGCCGCAGCCGCCGTCGAACGGCTCGCTCTGGTTCCAGCTGGAGACGGCGCTCCCGTTCTCGTTCACGCCCTGGGCCAAGGGCGCCCCCAACCGAATCGCCGACTGGCACCACGTCTGGGGCGCCTATCGGAAGCACTTTCGACCTTAGACCCGGCTCGGCTCTTCTACCTTTGTGTCTTCGCCTGCTGCCAATTGGCGAGCTTGGCGCGCGCGTCGTTCTTCGACGGGTCGGTGGCCTCGGCGTGATTGGGCATCCGCGCGGTGAGCTCGACGTTGTAGCCGTTCGGATCGCGGAAGTAGATCGAGTGGATGAAATGGTGGTCCGAGATGCCACGGGCCTCGATCCCCGCCTGCTTGCCCTTTTCCAGCATCGGCGCCAGGCGATCGTGATCGACTTCGAGCGCGATGTGCAGATCGTAGTCGTGCTGTTGCTTGAACTCGAACGGCATGTCCGGCGCCTCGAAGAACGCCAGGTAGGAGCCGTCATCCATGCGATAGAACGTGTGCAGCGTCTGCGTCTTGCGGCCGCTCTTGGTCTCGTTGATCTCCAGCGTCGTCGCCAGCGGCAGGCCCAAGAAGCCCTCGTAGAACTTTCGCGTCTCCTCGGAGTCGCGACACCGGTAGGCGCTGTGGTGAAGACCTTTGATCATGACGGCCAGTCTGGCCCAGCCTCCATCTTTGATCCAGTAGGCCGGGCCAGCGACGGCCCAATCGATGGCGGGAGACTAGATGCTGGCGAACTGCATTTCTTTGACGGCGTTGGCGAAGCCGTCGAGCGCCTCGTTCATCGTCGCCCAGCTCTTGAGCTTCTTCATGGTGCCGAGCCAACGGGTCACGTTGGGGTACTTGGAGAAGTCGCAGCGAATGACCTCGCCCAAGGTCACGAGGCAGGAGCCGAAGTAATCAGCGATGGTGATCTCGTCGCCGCAAAGATACTGCTTGGAGGGGCCGATCCAGTAGTCGTTGAGGATCTGCAGCCAGGCGGCGGCACGCTCCTTCCCCCAGGTGATGGTGCCGCTCTGCACCTCGTCGGTCGGACGCTTGTGGTGCGGGAAGAGTTGCGGGTACGCCAGCCCGTAGCCGAAGTCGCGATAGAAGTTGGTGTTGAACCAATCCATGATCTCGTTGACCTTGGCCCGCTTCTTCAAATCCTTGGGGTAGGTCGGCGACTCAATCTTGTCCGCCAGGTATTTGAGGATCGCCGAGCTCTCCGTGAGCTTCAGATCGCCATCCTCCAGCGCGGGGACCAGCTTGTTCGGGTTGAACGAGCTGTAGGGCTCCTTGAGGTGCTCGCCGGTCATCAGATCGACGACCTGCTCTTCGCACTTGATTCCGTTTTCGGCGATGAACAACCGCACCGGGCGGCTGGTCACTGATGCAGGGTGCATATAGAGCTTCATGGGTTTTCCCTCTTCGTTGAACTGAGATCGCCCGCTGGCGCCGCGGATGTTAACACGTCGCCTCGATAGGGAATCGCGGCCTCGGCGGCCTGCCAGATGGCGCGCATCGCCGGTGTCTGCTGTTCCTCGCGGACATGGCCGACCAGGCCGGCGGCGCGGGCGATGAGCGCGAACCCACGCAGAATTTCGGGCGGCACGCCGCAGTCACCGAGCAGGGCAGCGATCGCGCCGGTGGCGTTCAGCGTGACGTGCTTGCCGTACACCTCGTCGACGGCGCGACCGAGGATCTCGACGGCCTCGACGTGAGCGCCGGCCACCCCCGTCTCGCGCGCCAGGGCGAGCAGACGGATCGACCGCGGATCGTCGGGCTTGTGCAGCGGATGGCCGAAACCGGGGACGGGCGTCCGCCCGGCGCGGTGTTCGCGCGCGATGGCGCGCGCCTCCTCGAGCATTGCCGAAGTCATCGCCTCGGTCATTGCCTCGGACTCGGCCGCACCTTGGCCGGCCTCGCCCCTGGCGCGCAGCAGCCGGGCCAAGAGCGCGCCGCAGCCTTCGGTGGTGCCCACGAACACGCTCCCCACCGCCAGCAGGCCCGCGGCCACCGCCGACTGCATGGCCTCGGGCGCGCTCGAATAAACCAGCCGCGTGGCGAGCGCGCTCGGGGTGAGCCCGTGCTCCATGATGGTCACCAAACAACCGTCGATGACGCGGGCCTCGGCGGCGCTCGGCATCCGCCCCAGCATCTGAAACACGATCATCTCCGTGAAGGTGACGCGCCCGATGAGCTCCTGGCACAGGCTCTTGCCGCGCACGAACACGTCCTCCGCGGTCGCGGTGGCGATGCCGGTGGTCGGGGCGCTGGGCGGAGAGGTCATCGGGTTTTCTCCTCCAGGTGATGCCGCTGAATCTTGCCCGAGGCGCTGCGCGGAAATTCCTCCGCGGCGATGAAACGAATCTCCTTGGGCTGTTTGTAACCAGCCAGCTGGGCGCGGCAAAGCGCATGGAGCTCCTCGGCGGCGAGCTCCGGGTCGCGGCGGGCGACGAAGGCGACCGGGACCTCGCCCCACCTCGGGTCCGCGCGCCGCACCACCGCGGCCTCCGCGACGCGCGGATGTGAAAGCAGCACGCGCTCGATTCTCGGCGGGGTAGATGTTCTCGCCTCCCGACTTGATGAGGTACTTGAGGCGGTCGACGAAGTCCAGCGTCCCATCGGGGTTGCGGACGAACACGTCGCCCATGTGGAACCAGCCGCCCCGGAAGTCGTGGGCGTTGACCGCGTCGGCCCGGTAATAGCCGCTGAACAGCGTCGGTCCGCGCATGCAAAGCTCGCCGGGCAGACCGTCGGGGACCTCCGCGTCGTCGGGCCCCACCAACTTGATCTCGCACGAAGGGCTCTGCTCCTTGGAGAGGCGGGTGGGGACCACGCCGATCGGGATGCTGTTCGACGAGCAGGGGGGCCAACCTGTTTCGGTGGCGCCGAAGGTGTTGCCGTAAGGCGCGCCGAGGAGGCGGGTGACGCGCGCGATCTCCGCCGGCGGCACCAGGTCGGCCATCACGCCGCAGATCTTGACGCCCCTCGGCCGCACGCCCCGCGCCTCGAGCTCGCCCGCGAAGGCGCTCACCATCCCGGGCATGAGCAGCAGGATGCCGAGCTGCTCGCTGGCGACCACTTCCGCCAGGCGCGCGCGATCGAAGCCGTCGACGACGACGACCTTGCCCCCCGACATGAGCGTGCCGAGAGCGTTGTCGGCGGCGCCCATGTGATAAAGCGGCGACCAGGCCACGAACACGTCGCCCGGCTGAAGGCCGTACTCCGCGCGCACCACCAGGTTGCGGATGATCTCGGCGCGGTGACTGATGACCGCGCCCTTGGGCAAGCCGGTGGTCCCGCTGGTGTAGAGGATGAGCAATGCATCTTCCGGAGTGACTTCCGGGGTGACCTCCGGCGCAACCGCCGCCTGGACCTCGCGGCGCGGCGCGCCGGCCAGCAGCCGCTCGTATTCGTCGCCGAAGACGATGGGCGCCGGCGCCGGGGCATCGGCCCCGCGCGGGAGCGCCGCCAGCACGCCCGCGTGGCGCGGCGAAGAGAACAGCAGCGTTGGCGCCACGAGATCGAGACAGTGCGAGAGCTCAGGCCGAGCGAGCCGCCAGCTCTGACAGGCCACGATCGCCCCCACCGAGGCGGCGGCCAGAAACAACTCCAGGTACTCCTGACGATTCTCCGAAAGGATCGCCAGGGTCGTTCCACGCTGAACGCCGCGCGCCGCGAGCGCGCCCGCCAGGCGCCCCACCCGGTCGGCGAGCGCGCCGTAGCTGAGCGACCGTTCGCCGTCCACGATCGCCACCCGCGCCGACGCGCGACGAGCCTGGGCCAGGAACAGGCTCGCCACCGTGCTGCCCGACGCCTGATCTATGACCGAGGCGAGCATCTCGAGCACCGGTTCTCCGCTGGTCTGGCCCTCATCACGCTTCCCGGACCCGTTCGAGTCCTCGACGTCGTGAATACTCCCTCGGCGTGCGATTTCCAACCGGGCCGCCGCCGCGGCGCCAGCGGTTGCCGGCCGCCCGCGAGGCGGCGCGAAGCCCCGCCAGCGACGGCCGGTTTTCAGTCCGCCGCTGCCGGACCCAGTCCTGGCGGCGTCAGGTCGCCGCCAGCGCCGTGCCGAGGGCAGCCCGGGTTTGAGGGCCGACGATCCCGTCGACGGTGATGCTGTGCGCCTGCTGGAACGCCTTCACGGCGGCCTTGGTCATGGGGCCCATGCGCCCATCGACGACCAGCGGCGGGCTCACCGCATGCAGGTAGTTCAGCGCCTGCTGGATCCCGGCGTTGGTCTGCAGATCGAAGGTGGGCGAACCCGGCGGCGACGCATGTCCTCCGATGGCGTCGAAGTCAGCGGTGAGCGAAGCCCAATCCAGCCCGTTCGGCGCGCGCGTCTGTCCCGCGGCCAGCTGATCGGGCGTGAGGAGAACGTAGGCCGCTCCGTTCGCGGACGGCGTGAAGTACTTGCTCAGCGCCTCCCAGGTCAGGGTGCCGAGCAGACCCCAGCTGTCGATCGTCACGCCGGAGCTCGTGTAGCCGACGCCGATGACGCAGTGACCGTTCTCCGGAACCGGTGGACCGGCGCCGTCCCACACGAACCCGCTGGCGCTCGGCATCGGGTTGACCCAGGCGTCCGGGAGCTCCGCGCCGAAGTAGAGGTTCTCGAACAAGAAGAGCGCGGACCGGAGCTCGTCCGTGTTGGTCGCGTCCACACTGATCCATCCGAGCGGTCGGGTGCCGTTGGCGAAGCCGTTCTGCTGCCAATAGTTGAGGGCCGTCGGCTCGTCACATCCCTGGTCGGTGCTCGGGTCCGCCGGGTTGTAGCCGCCGATGGCGCTGTAGTCCTTGATGATCTGATCGTTGTTAGCGGTGAAAAGACGGCCGGCGTTGCCGGTCTCGGTGGCGACCACGTGATAGGCGCCGGCGATGACACAGTCCCCGAGCTGGTCGTTCAAATAGATGTTCGACAGCGCGGGCTGCCCATCGGGGCTGTAGTCCGCCGTCGGCGGCGCGGGGGGCAGAGGCGCGCGTAAGTAGTTCGACAGCTTCAGCCGCGGACCCCGCGCGACAGGCCGGCGTCGCCCGAACCTTACCCGGGCGCCGGGACCGAGATGCGGTGCAGAGATGGACTTGATGCTCATGGTCGCCTCCTGGATAACGATCTGTTTTTGCGACGCCTCACCTCCCTCGGCGATCGCCGCCTGCCTGTACCAACGACGCCGACGCCAAGTATTCGCACCGCCGGGTGGGCGATTTCTGTGGTCGTAGGCAAAACTCCGACAGTGCCCACATGAACTGACGTTGTCTCCGCCTCCCCCACTGACGTCGGTCACCCCAGCGACGGTTTCCCGCAAAAATCTGCCCTGACGTGATCCGCATTCGGCGACACGGGAATCTCCGATCACGATGTCTACCCCCGCTCGTTTTCGCAGCTCGAGTCGCGTTATCACTTGTTGTTTTGCCGCGCTCGCCCTGGTGGCCTGCTCCAACTCCGGGTCGGTTGACGGCGAAGGAGGGAGCGGAGGGACGGCGCGCGGAACCGGTGGGGCGACCGGCGGAAGCGCGGCCGGCGGGTCGGCCGGTTCGGGCCAAGGTGGAACCTTGGGCACGGGCGGAACGACCGGATCGGGCGGCGACGGCACCAGCGGGTTCGGCGGGACGACCGGCGCAGCAGGAAAAGGTGGGGCCATCGGCAGCGCGGGCACGAGCGGCGGCGCGGGCAGCGGGGGCAAGGGCAGCGGTGGGACGACCGGCGCAGCAGGAAAAGGCGGCGGCAGCGGCGGCGCCGCGGGCGCGACCGGGGGCCATGGTGGTGGATCGGGCGGCGGGTCCGGCGGCAGCACCAGCAGCGGCACCGGCGGCGGCCCGGTCCCTGACGGAGGAGTTTCGGCCGCGACGGCGACGATTCCCGGAAACGGATGCACGCCGCCCGCGGCGTACGCCGATCTCTTCATCAGCCTCTTGGGGGAGACGCAGGCGCAGAGCGAGGCCAAGGTCACCGCCGCCTGGTCGCAGCTCTTCAACCCCTCGAACGCGAACACCATCTTCTACACCGGGCCCGGCACCGGCGAGGCCTACGTCGAGGACATCGCGGACAACGCCGTGCGCAGCGAAGGCCAGTCGTACGGGATGATGATCGCCCTCCAGCTCGACCATCAGACCGAGTTCGACGAGCTGTGGACCTTCGTGAAGAACCACATGTGGAAGAGCGGCAGCAACACCATCTCCTGGCAAACGAGCACCGCCGGCGCCGTGACCGGGTCCGGTGGAGCGCCCGACGGGGACGAGTGGTTTGCGGCCGCCCTCGTTTTCGCCCACAACCGCTGGGGAGACACCTCTGGCAAGTACAACTACGGCACCGAGGCCCAGGCGACGCTCGATCTGGTGCGGACGACCGACATCAGCCCCACCCAATACCTGGTCCGTTACTTCACGGGCTCGGACTCAAATGGGACCGACGCCTCGTACATGCTGCCGGCCTTTTATCAAACGTGGGCCTGCTTCGACACCGCCAACGCAGACTTCTGGAACAAGGTGCTGACGACGACGCGCGCCTGGTTGCAGACCGCGGCAGGAACGACCGGCAACATTGGCGATCAGTCTTCGTTCGCCGGTGTGACCACCAACTCCAGCGGTGACGACAAGCTGCGCACCATCGCGAACTTCATGAGTGACTACAACTTCTTCGACGCCGATCCCTTCGAGGCGACGTACGCCAGCGAATACGCCACCTGGGTCAGCTCCAACAACAACGGTTCGACGGCCATGCTGGCCTGCAATGGTCTGCTCGGCTTCGGGCTTCCGGCGGCGACCGGCAAGCCCTGGGTGCAGAAGCTCTGGTCGGCGGCCATCCCGACCGGCACCTACCGTTACTACGACGGCGCGCTCTATACGATCGCGCTGCTCCACGTGAGCGGCACGTTCCGTCTCTGGTACTGACCGCGGGCACCGACCACGCACTATCCGGTGGGCGATTCCATTCTTCTCGCATAGGCTCTCGTCATGAGCGGAACCGACAAGAGAAAACAAAGCCTCTATTTTCCCGAACAGGTACTCAAGGAGATCGAAGCCGAAGCTACCCGTCAGGACCGTTCGCTTTCATGGATCGTGCAGCGAGCCTGGAAGGCGGCGCGCGCGGAGCTCACCAAGGTTCCATCGGTGAGCGACACCAGCGGGGGGAGTGACGGCGGAGGCCCCGAGCGCTAGCCAAGCCCCCAAGGCACGACAGAAAAGAGCGTCGCGAAGCCCCGGGTCCCAAGACAGGGTCTCAAGACAATCGTGGCGATGCCGATAGGGGGGGGCACCCGTGGCAACCACTCTCAGGCCGCTCGCCCTGTCGCCGCAACGTCCGCAAACGGACGCTGAGCCTCTGACTCCGCGTGGCACCGCGGGCGACGGCTCGACGCTCATCGTGCTCGACGAGATGCTGGATCTGATGAAGAGCGTGACGCGCGCCGGTGAGCGGCACATGATGGGAAAGATCGTCGGCGTGCTGTGTGGCCACCCGTGGGCCACCGCCGGAGGACCCTTCATCGCCCACCGACTCGAGGACCTGCGGCGCGAGGCGGGCAAGGCGGCGCCGGATGGCGACGCCTTCGGACGAATCGCCCGCGCGGTGCTCGTGACCATCTCCACGGCTCGCGCGGCCCGCTAGAAACCGAGCCGACGACCTCCACCCGCCTGGAGGAGATCGAGAGGTGGGGTCGGATCGAGAGGTGGGGCCGAAAGGATTGTCGGATGGATCGTCTCACGCGGTTCGCGTCGTGAGTTCTCACGCGGTTCGCGTCGTGACGGTGATCATCGACGGCCCTGGCCGCGTACCGACAAGATGATCCTCGACGGAGGCCTGATGAACCCGATCCGAGTGATCTTTGTCCTCTCTCTCTTGGCGGGCTGCGCGATGGCGCCGCCGCCTCCCCCTCCACCAGTCAATGCGCCGCCGCCCCCACCCCCCGTCTACGCGCCACCGCCGGGCGCGTACGCGCCGCCGCCGGGGCCCGTGCCGCTCGAGCGGTGGGCGCAGGTCCACCCCGAGGCCGCGCGTGAGCTCGGCGATTGGGCCCGGACGCACCCGCAGGCAGCACGGCGCTTCTTTCAGTGGGACGGCCAGCATCCCGAGCGCTCCCATGAATTCGTGTGGTGGACCATCGAGCACCCGATGCAGGGGCTCGACGCCTTTGTGGCCACGCATCCAGGGTGGCCGTTCTTCAACGAGATCATGGAGCGCCACCGTCCCGCCGCCGAGGCCTTCATGGCCTGGTGCCGGCGCCATCCGCCCGCCGCCCAAGCTTTGATGAACCACCCACGCGCGCTCGAGTGGGCCGGCCGCAGCCTCTATCAGATGTAGCGACGCCGTCGTTCTCGCAGGTCACTGCCGCGCAGGCTGGGCGGCCAGCCTGGAGGCGACCGCTGCATTCGAGGGCGGACACGAGCGGATCGTGCCGCTCGTGTCCGGGCACCTGGGGCAGCGTCAGTCGACGATGTCAGCTGCTGCGGGTCAGCCCCTCTGCATCAGCGAGGGCTGGAGTGGTTGCGGCGGCCGCCCTTGGGCGCGACCAACAGGCGCACCGCCTTGACGAACGCTTTCTGGGACTTGCTGTCATTCTTTGAAACCCACGTTTTGGCCATCGAACGACAATGGGGGTTCCCGGCCGGCAGCACCACCTTTTTGTTTTCCGTCGACCAGATAGGCGGAGCGCGGCCGTGAAAACGCCACCGAGATGACGCGGCCAACAGATCAGCGCCGGCGTGGAGGCGCCAGGAAGCCCAGCGCGCGAGCCGACCGATGGTGGTGACCCGTCGGCGTGCGCGCGGCTCCCCGGCGGCTTTTTCTTCGTCGGCCGCACCGATCGTCGACGACGCTGCACCACGCTCCGACGTCGCGTCGGAACGTTGTCAATTACCGATACCCCGTAAAAACGAGGCCGAAACCCACATCGCCAAGCGCCCAAAGTGTTGTTTGACTTAGGCCACCGCACCCCCAGTTTCCAATTTGCAGGAAGGGGGAGCGACCATGGAGAGCTACAGAAACAACCTCGGTGCGGCGGCAATATTTTCGTTGGCGGCGTTCGCGGCGTGTGGTGGTCAGCCAATGCATGACCCACCGGCATCGCCGGCCGATCCCGATCCCAAGGCGCCGACGTCGACCTCGACCTCGACGCCCACCCCCGCACCGGCGCCCACCCCCACGGCGACGCCCATCCCCGGCTCGGGATCCCCCAGCCGGCGCCGCGGCTCATCGCGCCGCTGTCGACGTCGATCTCCATGTCGCAAAGCCCGCTCTTGAGCTGGGTGGGCGAGAGCTCGACCGCGAGCGCGACCGTCGACGTCTGCCGGGATCGGGCCTGCCAGAACGTCATCGTCTCGTTCGCGGCGACGGGCTCGTCGGCGCAGCCGCCCCAGCCGCTTCCGCCGGGAGTCGTCTTCTGGCGCGTCTCCGGCGCCACGCCCGGCGGACGGACCTCGGCGGTCTGGGAGCTCACCATTCCCTGGCGCGACAGCGGGCGCACGGGGAGTTGGGGCTCAGTGCCGGACTTCAACGGCGACGGCTTCGGAGATCTCGCGGTAGGGGTTCAGGCCAGCGGCAACGCGCCGACCGACCAGCTGCGCTTCTTCCCCGGCGGCCCGCAGGGTCCGGCCTCGACGCCGGCGCAGACGTTCTCGGGTCCTTTCGGGTTCGCCAACGAGGCGGGCTCGGCCGGCGATCTCGACGGCGACGGGTTCGCCGATCTGGTGGTCTGGAACGGACCGACGATCGGCCTCGACCAGCTGGAAGGGACCACCGTGACCGTCTACCGCGGCGGCCCGTCGGGGCTGTCGTCGCCGGTGACGTTCGCGGGACCGGACGCCATCTTCGGCAACCAGATGCGGGTCCTCAGCGCCGGGGACGTCAACGGCGACGGCTACGGAGATCTGCTGGTGGGCGGCGGCAACGTCGCCGCGCTCTTCCTGGGCGGTCCGACCGGCGTGAGCACGACGCCGGTGGAGATGCTGGCCCCGCCGACGGCCACCACGCCCGACGCCCGCTGGCCGATCGGCAACGCCGACTTCAACGGCGACGGCCATCCGGACGCGGTCATCTCCGGCCTCAACGGCGGGCTGCTCTACGACGGCGACGGGCAGACGCTGATCGCGCAGGCGCAGGTGCCGGTCTTCTTCAACGCCTTCGGCGGCGTGGCGGGCGACTTCAATGGCGACGGCTTCGCCGATCTGGCCTCCTTCGACATCATGACCGGCGGCCCCAACGGACCAACCACGGATTTCCAGGGAATCGCGGGCGAGGACTTCTACCAGGGGGTCGGCGACGTCAACGGCGACGGCTTCAGCGACGTGTTGACAATGGTCTCGTCCCTCGTCGGCGTGCTCGAAAACGATCGGGTGTACTTCGGCGGGCAGACGGCCTGCACCTCGACCGATTGCCCGACCTTCGTGCCGCTCTTCGTGCCGGGGCGGCTCAACAACACCCCCGGGGTCAGCCCGGACGCGTTCGGCGCCCGGGGGGTCGGCGACGTCAACGGCGACGGCTACGCCGATTTCGTTTACTTCATCCCGGGCGAAGGGGCGGTCTACCTGTTCTATGGATCGCCCGCCGGCCCGCCCTCGAACCCGTCGCTGACGATCTCGGCGGAGCAGGGCTTCGGCTTCGCGGTCGCCGGGATGTGACAGCGGCAACGAGAGGGGCCCTGCTCAGGAAGGTGCCAAGCGGAAAGCGGCGGACCGCGCGTCGGCGGACCACCGCTCTCTACGTCGCGACGCGCTGGCGCGCCTCTCGAACGATCTCCACCACCTCGTGAAACGCACCGGCGACGAACCGCGGCTTCTCCTCGGCCAGCCGCTCAGCCGAGACGTACCCCCAGGTCGCGGCGATGGCGGTGGCGCCGAGCGCGCGCCCGAGGTGCATGTCGGGGAGCCCGTCGCCGACGACGAACGTGCGGGTCACCGGCGCGCCAACCTTGGCCAACACCGACCGCGCCGCCGCCGGATCGGGCTTGCGCGGAAAGCCGTCGCCGTCGCCGATGATCGCCTCGAAGAACGCCACGACGCCCAGCGTCCCCAGCAAGCTCCGCGCGAGGTCGCCGGGTTTGTTCGTCACGACCGCCAGCGCCGTGGCATCGCCGCGCAACGCCGTCAGCCCCTCCACCACGCCCGGATAGAGGCGCGAAGCGACGCAGACATTCGCCCGGTAGCTGGCCAGGAATCGTCCGAGCGTCTCCTCTTCGTTCTCCTCGTGCCCGGCGAGCCCGGGCTCCGCGCCGAGCGCGCGTCGAACCAGCTCGCGCGCGCCGTCGCCGACCATCCGCTTGACCACCTCGAGCGGCGGCGGCGGAACGCCGGTCGGCTCCAGCGCGGCCGCCAGCGCACGGGCAATGTCCGGGGCCGTGTCGACCAAGGTCCCGTCGAGATCGAAGAGCACCAGCGCAGGCGCCACGCGCCGACGCTACCCGGCTTCATCAGCCGGCGCTATCTCTTCACGGCGTCGCCTTGGACCTGGTCGACTGGCCGGCCCGCGCCGCCTCGGGCCCGGCGTTAGAATCCTGCCATGGGGCTGGCGGTCACCCACCCGGACAAGCTGCTGTTTCCCGCCGACGGGATCACCAAGGGCGAGGTCTGTGCCTACTACCAGGCGGTGGCGGCGCTGATGTTGCCGCACGTCGCGGGCCGTCCCCTGACGATGGAGCGTTACCCGGCCGGCATCGACAAGAAAGGCTTCATTCAGAAGGACGTCTCGAAGGGATTTCCCGACTGGTTGCAGCGGGTCGAAACGTCGAAGCGCGCCGGATCCGGGGAGGGCGACGGCCGTGTCCATTATCCGCTGGCCAACGACGCGCGATCGCTGCTCTGGCTGGCCAACCAGAATTCGATCACGCCGCACGTCTGGACATCGCGGGTGCCGCGGCTGAACCAGCCCGATGTGTGCGTGTTCGATCTCGACCCCTCCCAAGACCGTCCGGCGGAGCTGCGGGCAGCCGCCCTGGCGGTGCGCGATCTTCTGGCGGAGCTGGGGCTGACGAGCTTCGTCAAGACGTCCGGCTCGAAAGGCTTTCACATTCTGACCGCGCTCGACGGGGAGGCCGACTTCGAAGCGGTGCGCCGCTTCGCGCACGGCGCCGGTGCGGTTTTGGTGAAGCGCCACCCGAGGCTGTTCACGCAGGAGTTCATCAAGGCCGATCGCGACGGGCGGATCTTCGTCGACACCGGCCGCAACGGCTACGGCGCCACCTTCGCCGCCGTCTACGCCTTGCGCCCGAAGCCCGGTGCGCCCGTGTCGGCGCCCTGCACCTGGCAGGAGGTCGGCAGCGGCGCGGTCGGTCCGCAGACGTTCACTCTGCGCACGATCTCCGCCCGCATCGCCGAGGTCGGCGAGCTCTGGCGCGATCTCTACGACCGGCCGCATTCCCTGCGCGACGCCACCGCCGGCCTCGAGCGCCTCCTCACCGACGAGGACTGGAAGGAGGCCGCTGCCGCGTCGACCCGCAGGCCCGTCTCGCGCAAACGGACCTCCGGCAAGTAGCCTCCACTATTGCGCCGGCGCCGAGGCCAGGGGATAGCCCTGGCCGTCCGGCAGCTGCTGCGCGATTTCGCGCAGCGCGGTGCGCAGGCCTTCCTCGACGGTGGGGTGATAAAAGGGGGCGCGCAAGAGGTCGAGGACCGTGGTGCGCCGGTGGATTGCCAGGGCCAACCAGTGGGCCAGGTGCTCACCTTCAGGAGCGAAGAGCTCGGCGCCGACGAGCTCGCCATCTTCCCGATTGGCGTAGAGCCGCAAGACGCCCGCATTGCGCAGCATCATCCGAGCGCGTCCCTGCTTGGTGAAGCGGGCTTCGCCCACCAGGACCCGGCCCCGATTGAGCTCGGCAAGGCCGAGACCGACCGCCGCCAGGTTGGGATCGCAAAAGACGATCGACAACGCGCGTTCGCCTGACGAATCGTCTGACGGAGGGGGCCATGGCGTTGAGACCGGCGATGTGGCCGTCGTCGGCGGCCTCGTGCTGGAGGGGGACCTCGGCGTTGGCGTCGCCGGTCAGGAATACCAGCAGGCCGGCCACCTGGAGCGTCGCCCGGTCGACCGGCGGCTGGCCTCGCTCGTCGAGGGGGACTCCCAGGCTCTCGAGACCGAGCCCTTCGAGATTCGGCGTGCGGCCCATGGCGACGAGGACGCGATCGACGACCACGCTCGCCGGACCGGCCGTCACGCGCAAGCCGTCGTTCGCTGCGGTCAGTTGGGCTGCATGACCGAGGTGCAGCGGCACCTCCCGGCGGAGACCATCGATCGCCGCGTCGTTGACCGGCCCATCGCTCAACCCGGCGACCGTCCGCCGGGCCTGGAAGCCGGTGACCTGCACGCCCAGGCGCGCGAGCGCCTGCGCCATCTCGAGACCGACCGGCCCGAGGCCGACGACCGCCAGGCGCGACGGCAGCGCGCTCTCTTCGAAGAGCGAGTCTGTCGTCAGCAACCGGTCGGCGAAGGTCTTCCACCCCTCCGGCACGGCCGGCCGGGAGCCCGTGGCGAGCACGATGCTCCGACCCTGCAGGAGTCGTCCGTTGACCTCGACCTCGTGCGGCCCGCGCAGACGCGCGCGCCCCGAGATCGCCCGTTCGCCGAGATCATCGGTCAGCTCTCGCGTTTCGGTCACGAAGGTGTCGCGCACCTGGCGAACGCGCTCCAGCACGGCGCGCCCATCGACGCGCAACGCTTCGCCTCCCGAAATGCCCAGCTCGGAGAGGACGAGGCGGCGATGGAAATCGTTGGCCGCTTCGATCAACGCCTTGGAAGGCATGCAACCGGTGCGGGCGCACATCGTTCCCCAGGGACCGTCGTTGATGATCACGAAGCTCTGGGTTCGCTTCCGCACTTCGCGCAGCGCACCGAGGCCGGCGGTCCCCGCGCCCACGATGATCACCTCGACTGCGGCCATCAATTGCCTTTCGTCTTTCAGACTTGGGCGGCGGCCCGACGCAGCGCCGCTCGGGTCTCCCGCAAGACCGGGCCGCCGTGCCCCACCAGCACCATACGGAGGTCCGATCGGTCCGCCAGCGACGTCAGCCAGGCTCGGACGCGCTCTCGATCGATGACCTCGCGCCACCTCACCACGCGCGCCACCCCGAACCCGCCGCCCGGAGGCCCGAGGCCGCGGAGCAGCAGGCCCTTCAAGCCGGGAAGACCGGCGATGCTGCTCAAGAGCTCGGTCGCGCAGAGGGCAACGCCTCCCTCGATGGGCAGCTCCAACACCACCTCGTGGTAGCTCGTCCCCGGCAGCGGATAGGCGGCGATCCCCAGGTCGCCGAGCTCGGCAAGATCGGCATCGACCACCACGCTGCGCGCGCTGCGGGGATCGGGCGCCAGGACCCGCAGGTCCGGGTACCGCCGCTTGTAAAATGGAGCGTCCATCTCGTGGCGATCGTGAGGCATCACCATGATCGCCGGGCGGCCCAGCTTTTCCAGGGCGCTCATTCCTTCCTCGTCCATCGCCACCACGCTGTAGAGCAAGAGCCGCCCGTCCAGCAGGCGGTAGACCGTCATGTTGCGCGGCAGGCCATTGGCCAAAGTTCCCTCGACCTGCCAGAGATTGGCGGCCAGTGCTTTGAGCGGGCGATACGGGTAGACCTTCGGGGGCGAGACGCCGTTTGCGGCCACGATGGGGTCCCTTCCGGAGGGAGCCTATGCATCGGTGGGGGGGTCGGAAAGGGCGCCTATTCGTTTTGTCGGAGCAGGGCGGCGACCGCCAGCCCGGGCTCGCCGGTGAGCCGGAGGTGCGGGCCGTCGGTTTGCCAGCCGCCGACGAAGGGATCGTCGGCCAGCAGGAAGGCGGTGTCGAGATCGACCCAGTCGACGCCGCCCAGCGCGGCCACCACGTGCGCCATGGCCAGCAGGCCGACGCGCGTCTCGACCATCGCGCCCGCCATCAGCTGCAGGCCCGCGGCGCGGGCCCGGCGCCCGAGGGCCAGCGCCGCCAACGGGCCGCCCAGCTTGGTGAGCTTCAGGTTGACGGCGCCGGCGGCGCGCGCGGCCAGCAGGCGATCGAGATCGGCCGGGCCACGGAACGACTCGTCGGCCACCACCGGCACCGGGGCGCGGGCGGCAACCTCGGCCATCCCCGCCAGATCGCCGGCGGCGCACGGCTGCTCGTAGCATTCGATGGTGAGGCCATCGGCGAGCGCGGTGTCGAGCAGCGCCAGCGCTTCGGCCGCCGTGAATCCGGCGTTGGCGTCGAGGCGAAACCGCGCGCCGGGCACCGCGGCCGCCACCGCGCGCAGCGACGCGCAGTCGGCCCGCCAGTCGCGCCCGACCTTCACCTTGAAGCAGGTGAATCCCGCCTGCGCGTGACGGATCGCCGCGGCCGCCATGCGTTCCGGCGCCGAGATCGAGAGGGTGATGTCGGTCGTCAAGGGCGCGGCATGCGTTCCCCCCAGCGCGCGGTAGAGCGGGACCTCCGCCAGCCGCGCCGCCGCGTCGAGGATCGCCGTCTCTACCCCGGCGCGCGCCACGCCACCGCCGGGGAGCCGCGCGGCCAGCAGGCGATCGAGGTCGTCCTCGCTGGCGAGCGCGGCCCCGCGCAGGCCGGCGGCGGCGGCGGCGATCGCCAGCAGCAGCTCGGGCTGGTCTTCACGGGTGACGGGCGGCAACGCGGCGCTCTCGCCGAGGCCCGTCGCCCGCCGGCCCTGGCCGTCCTCCAGCGTGGCGTGCACCAGCGCGGCGCGGGTGGCCTCCAATCTCCCTGACGCGATCACGAACGGCTCGCGCAGCGGGACGGAGAGCGGCGTGACCGCAACGTCGACGATCGTGACCCCACCCGTCAGCATCCGTCGATTCTATCGCCACGCCGGAAACCGCGCCCACCATGGCGTAACCTTCCCGCACCACCGAAGGAGATCCGATGCGCGCAGCCGTCCTCACCGAGTTCAACCACGACTGGACCCTCACCACGCTCCCCGATCCTCACCCCGCGCCGGGCCAGGTCGTCGTCCGTATCCACGCCAGCGGGATGTGCGGGACCGATCTGCACGCGCACCACGGGCACCTGGGCGCGAAGCTGCCGATTGTCCTCGGCCACGAGCCAGCCGGCGAGATCGTCGAGCTCGGAGCAGGGGTGCTGGATCTCAAGGTGGGCGATCGGGTCGGCGTGTTCTGGAACCAGAAGGGGTGCGGGCGCTGCGCCGCCTGCCAGTCGGCGCGGCCGGAGCACTGTCCGACGGCGCAGAGCTGGATGCACATCGGCGGCGCGAATTCCGAGCTGATGCTGGCCTGGGCCTCGGGCTGCGCGCTCATCCCCGACGGGCTCTCCTTCGAGCTGGCGGCGCCGATGTTCTGCGGCGGGTACACGGTGATGAGCGGCCTCCGCAACGGCGACCCCAAGCCGGGTGAAAGGGTGGCGGTCCTCGGGCTGGGGGGCTCGGGCATCTGGCCTTGCAGTTGAGCAAGGCCGTGGGGCTCGAGACGTTCGCCATCACCGGCCAGGCCGACAAGAAAGCGGAGCTGGTGGCGTTCGGCGCCGACGAGGTCCTCCTGGCGGGCGACGATCCCGGCGCGGCGCTGCAGGCGGCGGGAGGCGCGGACGTGATCCTCTCGACGACCAATTCGGCCAAGCAGATCGCGGCGGCGTTCAACGGCCTGCGCCCCGGTGGCCGCTACGTCAACATGGGCGTGCCGGACGGGCCGCTCACCATCAGCTCGCAGACGTTGATGTGGGGGCAGCGCCAGCTGCGGGGCAGCTCACAAGACGAGAGGTCCGACCTCTACGAGGCGCTGAACCTCGCCGCCGCCGGCAAGGTCAAACCGAAGATCGAGCTCTATCCGCTGGCGCGCGCCAACGAGGTCCGCGAACGTTTGCAGGCGGGCAAGGTCCGCTACCGGGCCGTGCTCCAGCACCAGGTCTGACCGGCGCACCCTGAGAGGGACGTTGGTCGGATTGGGCCGGCCAGAGGTTCACGTTCCGCAGAAGGTCCGGTAGCCGCGCCATTCAGGACCGGGCGGGACTGCCAGGTCGGCGTGCTCCGGCTGATCGTCGTAGGGCCTGGCGAGGACCTCCGCCAAGAGCTCGAAGGGGCGGAAGTCGGCCCTCCGAACGGCGGCTTCGATCGCCTCCTCGACGCGGTGGTTGCGGGGGATGAAGGCGGGATTGGCTTGCCTCATCGAAGCCGCGCGCTCCACCGGCGAGCGTGACTCGGCGGCGAGCCGCTCACGCCAGGTCTCGGCCCACGTTCGGAAGGCGTCCGGCGCGGCGAACAGGGACAGGACGTCGGCATCCGCGGAGGGATCGGCGGCCGAGGCACACAGCAGCCGGAAGAACGAGGTGTAGTCGACCTGGTTCTCGCCGAGTCGCTCGAGCAGGTCGTTGGCGAGCGCGCGATCGTCGAACCGGGGATCCTCGCGCCCGAGCCCCAGCTTGGCGCGCAGGACCTGCAAGTGCGCCGCCTCGAAGAGGGCGGGGAAGCGCCCGATGCGCTCCTTGGCCACGCGGATCGCCTCCGCCTCGTCGTCGGCGAGGAGGCCCAGCAACGATTCGGCCAGGCGGGCCATGTTCCACTGGGCGATGCGCGGCTGATTGGAGAACGCGTAGCGCCCCCCCTGATCGATCGAGCTGAACTTCTTGTTCGGGTCGTACGCGTCGAGGAAGGCGCACGGGCCGTAGTCGAGGGTCTCCCCCGAGATCGCCGTGTTGTCGGTGTTCATGACGCCGTGGACGAAGCCGACCCCCAGCCAGCGCGCGACGAGCTTGGCCTGCGCGTCGATCACGCAGTCGAGCAGCGCCAGCGCGTCGTTGCCGCTCCCCACCGCGCCCGGATAGTGGCGCGCCAGCGTGTAAGCGGTGAGGGCGACCAGGGCCTGGCGATCGTCGCGGGCGGCGAAGAACTCGAACGTCCCCACCCGAAGATGGCTGGCGGCCACGCGGGTGAGAATCGCGCCCGGCAGCGACTCGTCACGCACGACCCGCTCCCCCGTCGTCACGACGGCCAGCGCGCGCGTGGTGGGAATCCCCAGCGCCGCCATCGCTTCGCTCACCAGGTACTCGCGCAGCACGGGGCCCAGGGCGGCGCGTCCGTCACCGCCGCGCGAAAAGGGGGTGCGCCCGGCACCCTTGAGCTGGATGTCGCGCCGCTGCCCGTCGCTGCCGATGACCTCGCCGAGGAGGATCGCCCGCCCGTCGCCCAGCTGGGCCACGAATCCGCCGAACTGATGCCCGGCGTAGGCCAGCGCGAGCGGCTCCGCGCCCGGCGGGATCTCGTTGCCGGCCAGGAGCGCCGCGCCGGCGCGCGAGGCGAGCTGGTCGGGGCTCGCGCCCAGCAGCTCGGCCAGCGGCCGGTTGATCTTCACGACGCGCGGGTCGCCTACCTTGGTGGGCGCCACCCGGGCGTAGAAGCGATCCGGAAGACGCGCATAGCTGTTGTCGAAAGCGAGCATCTCGACCGACGCGCGTTCCGGGCGGCGGGGCTCACCCTCCGGTTGGCGGGGTTCACCCTCCGGTGGGATAGAAGAACTCCTCGCGGGTGATCTTGCCGTTCTCGACGGTGAAGAGGCCGATCTCGTCCATGGCGAAGCGCTTGCCGCTCGGTTTGTTGGTCACCTCGTAGGCGAAGCGCACGGCGAACCGATCGTCGTGCGGGAAGGGCCCCGTCACCTCGGCGCTGTGAACGAGGTGATTCTCCGCCCACCGCTTGCTCTTGGTGCGAATGGCGTCGAGTCCCTTCGAGGTGCGGTCCATTCCCGGCATGGCCGCCGCCTCGACGCTCACCGCGTCTGCCGCGTAGAGCTCGTCGAGACAGATGGCGTTCTTGCCTTCTTTGCAAAGCGCCACGTACCTCTTCCCGATTTCGTTGGTCGTCATGGTGTCACCTCCCGCTGCAGATCGTACGCGAAAATCCGCAAAGGGCACCGCCCGTCGGTCTCTCCCTTGTTCAGGATGATCCTGCCTCTACATTCGGCCTCGTGGCCTCACCGCCGCGCAAGCTCCCGCCCACTCTGCGTCTGCTGGCGTTCGCCAGCGTGCCGGTGGTGATGATCGGGATCGGCACGGTGGGCTATCACCTGATCGAGAGGTGGTCGTGGTTCGACGCCTTCTACATGACCTCCACCACGCTGACCTCGATCGGCGACCAGAAGCACCCACTCTCGACGCAGGGGCGCGCGTTCACCATCGCCCTGGCGCTGGGCGGGATCTTCACCGTCGCCATCGCCGCGACCGAGGTCCTGCGCACCATCATCACCGGCGAGCTGCGTGAGTACTGGGGGACGCGTCGCATGGAGAAGCGCATCGAAGAGCTCAGGCAACACGTCATCATTTGCGGCTTTGGCCGCGTCGGCCGCTACGTCTGCGCGGATCTCCGGGGCGCCGGAATTCCTTTCGTGGTGATCGAACGGGGAGAGGGCCCGCTGGCCGCCGCGCGTGAGGCGGGGGCGCATCC
>CAVRRT010000025.1:0-36146 GCA_963723305.1 uncultured Pseudomonadota bacterium | reverse complement strand
CTGGCGTTGCAGGTGAGGACGCGGGAGCTCGCGCCCGACGCCTGGGCCGCCACCGAGGACAGCCTGGGCGGCGCGCTCGACGAGCAGGGGACGCGCGCGAAGGGCGATCAGGCGGACGCGCTGCTGGCGCAGGCGGCCGACGCCTACCGGCTCGCGCTGCAGGTCCGGACGCGCGAGCGGACGCCGCGCGACTGGGCGGCGTCCGAGGCAAGTCTGGCGACCGCGCTCGACGATCGCGGCGTGCGCACCGACGGAGAAAAGGGGGACAAGCTGCTGGCCGAATCGGCGGCCGCCTACCAGCAGGCCATCGAGGCGCTCCCCCGTGACGAGTCGCCGCGCGACTGGGCGATGGCCGAGAACAACCTCGGCACCGCGCTGGCCGACGAGGGGCGGCGCGCCGAAGGGGCGGCCGGCGACGATCTCTTGGCCCAAGCGGCGCGCGCCTTTCACCTGGCACTGCAGGTCTGCACGCGGCGCGAGCTCCCGCGCGACTGGGCGATGACCGAGAACAACCTCGGCACGGTGCTCGAAGATCAGGGGCGCCGCCGCGACGACGAGGGGGGAGTTCGCCTCTTGACCGAGGCGGTCGACGCCTACCGGAGCGCTCTGCAGGTCTACACCCGCCAGGACTTCCCCCAGGCCTTCTCGATGACGGAGGACAACCTGGGCAACGTCCTCAACGAGATCGTCCGCCGCCAGCAGCATCAGCCCGAAGCGGCGGCCATCGATCAGGGGCGCTAACTGGCGGCGTTACGATAGGGGGCGCCGGGCGCACAAAGAGGTATGGGCCGATCCAACGTCATCCTCGTCGGTTCCGTCGTCCTGGCGCCGCTCATCCTGGCGACCGAAGGCTACGCCCTCTACCGGTCGCATCACCGCCCACGGGCCGAGGCGAGCCTCGCCGAGACGCCCCCGCAAGATCTGCCGGCGCCGCCCCCTGACCTCCAAGCGATCGCGCCTCTGCCGGTTCAGCCGACCGCGGCCCGCGCCGAGCTGACCGACGACCAGGCGGCCGCCGCGCCCCCGGCCGCGGCCGCTCCGTCACAATCGTCGTCGTCGATCGAGCGCCGGCGGCGGCTCACCCGCGCCGCGGACGAGCTGGCGTTCGACGTTTTGAATCTCCCGGAGGCGCAGCGCGCGGCGATCCGCGCCATCGACAACGCCTATGTGGACGCCTCCGGGCGCTCAGCGCAGGCGAGCGAGGGCCTGGCGCCCGAGGCCGCAGACCAGACGCGCCGCGAGGCGATCATCGACCTGCTCGGCCCCGACGGCGCGCACGCTTTCAGCTTCGCCGAGCACAAGGCGCAGCGGCGCGTCCGCAGTCAGTACCGGTCTGAAAGCGTCCCGCATCCCTGACCGAGACGTAGGCCTCTTCCCTACACAACAAGGAGTGGAGGGCGAAAACTTGCCGCCCCTGCGCGCCTCGGGCGTCATGAAAGGATGAAGCGATACAAAGGTACGCTGTGGCTGGCGGTCGCTGCCGCCCTGCTCTCTCCATCGAAGGCGCGGGCGCAGGGCAAGGTGAGCGCACGCGCCGCCAGCGGCGGCCCACCGCAGCGCCAGGGGCGCCGTCAGGTCACGCGGCGGCCACAATCGTTGGCGCCGGTCGTCTCTCCCTGCGGGCGACACGTCGTCGAGGTGGCCGGCGGCGCCGTGCTGATCGACGGACGGAGGATCCGCTCGTCCGACGACAACGTCTTCGTGGTCGCGCCGCCCACCTGGCGCGGCGACGGCAGCGCGCTCGCCTGGATCGAACGGAGCCGCGGCGAGGCGCGTCTGGTCGTCGTCCCCGATCTCGACGCCGGCCCCGAGCCACTGCCCTGGACGCTTCCCGCGGTGTCGACCAACGATCGTGTCTTCTGGGCCGGTCAGCGGCGGGTGGTCGTCGGCCCTGCCGTGCTGGCGCCGCGCGCTGTCGCCACCTGGTCCGAATGAACTGGTCCCGATGACCTCTCGGTCGAGGTCGATCGCGGAAATCCATCCGACCGAATCTCGGCGGCACGTCTTCGACAATCGGTGATCCGCCGATCGCGGCGGCCCGAAAATCCGCGCGCGCCGCCGTCTTGACGCCTGGCGCGTTCCTTGCGACGCCCCGAGCCAAACGAAATGGCGAAGGTTCTTGCGCGCGTTCTTGTGGCCACGCTGCTGGGGTTCTTGGCGGCCTGTGGAGAACCGGCCGAGAGCGGGAATGTCGCCATCGCGGCGTCCTTCACCGCGGCGGACAACTGTCCGAGCATCACCTCCGCGGTGGCGGCGCCGGCCGAAACATCGATCGGCGGCGCGATCGCCGTGCAGGCGATCGGGGTGGACCCCGATCCGCACGACGGGCTCAGCTACGACTGGGCGCCGGCCGCCAACTTTGCCAACCCCACCACGGCGGCGACCAGCTACAGCTGCCGCGCCGCCGGACGCCAGACGCTGACGCTCACCCTCTCGGACAACCACCAACCCACCCCCTGCACCACCCAGGCGACGCTGACCGTCACCTGCGACTGAAGACGAGAGCGCGTCAGCCGGAGATCCGTCGGAACCACACCGCGGCACCAACATCGCGCGGCTCGCTGACCGACCTCCAGCCGGGCGATCGAGCCATCGACTATCCGATTTCGGCGGTGACTGCGCCCCTGGCTCGATAGAGATCCCAGAACTTGCCGGCCACGGCGGCGCTCTCGATGGTGGCGTGGCCGTCATCGAAGGCCGATCCTTTGATCGAACCGAGGACCATCACCTCGCCCACGTAAATGTTCTCGGGTTTCAGCTTGGCCGACAGAAGCCCGACCAGCTTGTGCTTGGCGGCGTTGGCGACGCTCAATCCCATGGTGTTCCATTGCACGCCGACCGCGTCGACCTTGGGATCGAAGTAGCCGAGCCCACCGTTGGTCACCAGCACCGCAGCATCCTTCTGCTGGCGCAGATCGGGCAACGCCTCCTGCACGGCCGCCACGAGGCAGGTAACCGCCACGTCCAGCACGCCCCGCACGGCCGCCGCGTCGGCCGTCGAGAGATCGCCCGCGCCGCCGTTGTAGGCCGTCCATTCCACGACGGTGATCGGCCCCAGGGCAGCGCGCACCTTTTTGACCACCTCGCGGACGGAGGCCGGATCGCCGAGATCTGCCGCGAAGGCCGTCGCTTTGATTCCCTGTTCCCCGAGCGCGCTCACGCCGGCCGTCAGCTTGTCGGCCGTGCGCGCGACCAGCGCCAACTGGAACCCCTCGGCGCCGAATCTCTCCGCCACCGCCTTGGAGATGCCCGGCCCATAACCACAGATGATGATCGTCCTTGGCATTTGAAATTCATCTAAGCAACGAACTGACGCCAGGCAAGGGACGAAGCACCTGGACGGGCGCGCCCGGACGCTTGCGACTATGCTCCGGGGGCGTGTGCCCGCGACGGGTCATCTTGGCGATCGCGGGGCTGGCCGCGGGGGCGGCGGCCTCGGCCGCGACGAATGGGCTCCATGCGGCCGACCGCACGCCGCCCGCGCCGGTGGTGGCCGATCTCCCCGCCGTCCTGGCGGCCGTCCGCGCGCCCGGGGCCAAGGCGGTGCTGGTCAATGTCTGGGCGACCTGGTGCGACCCCTGCCGTGAGGAGTTACCGGCGATCGCCCGGTTCTATCGCCAGCACCGCGCCCAGGGGCTGCGGCTGGTCCTCGTCTCCGCGGATGACGAAGACCACGGCGCCGAGGTGGCGCGCGTGTTGGCGGCGGCCGGAATCCCCGCCGGCACCCCCTCATTCATCAAGCACGGCGACGACATGAAGTTCATCGACGGCCTCGATCGCCGCTGGAGCGGCGCGCTGCCGGCGTCGTTCCTGTTCGACGGCGGCGGCCGCGAACGTCGCTGGTGGGGCGAGCCGGTGACGGCGCAGGCGCTGGAGATCGGCGTCGCTGGTCTGCTCCCCGCCGCTCCTGCATCCTCGAACGACCCACAACCCGACAAGAAGAGGTGAGATCATGACCTTCGCATCAGCCACGCTGGCGACCGCCCTGGCCGCCGCCACCCTGACCGCGGCGCTGCCCCTCGGCACGGCGGCGCCCGAATCGCACGTCAAGATGAAGAACGCCGTCGATGACAAGCTTGGCAAGCTGGTGTCGATCGCCGACGTCGCCGGCAAGGCGGGCACGTTGGTGGTCTTCACCTGCGATCACTGCCCGTTCGCCCGCGGATGGGAGAGCCGGATCGTCGAGCTGGCGAACGCCTCCAGCAAGAAGGGGATCGGCGTCATCCTGATCAACGCCAACGATCCCGCTCAACATGACGAAGACGGCTTCGCCGGGATGCAGGCGCGCGCCAAGAGCGCGGGGATGCAGATCCCCTACGTCGTCGACGAGACGTCGAACGTGGCGCGCGCGTTCGGCGCCACCGTCACGCCGGAGGCCTTCCTGTTCGACGCCCGCGGCAAGCTGGTCTACCACGGCACCGTCGACGACAATCTGAAGCAGCCGGAGCAGGTCCAGAAGCGCTACCTCAAGGACGCGCTGGAGGCGGTCGCCTCCGGCAAGGCGCCGCCGGTCCCGGAGACCAAGAGCCTGGGCTGCAGCATCAAGTACCGCTCCCCCTCGTAACCCGCCCCGCGGACGCCAGGCCATGTCGCGGACCGAACGTCTGCTCGATCTTTTGCAGATCCTGCGCCGCCACCGCAGGCCAATCACCGGCCCTGCGTTGGCCGCCGAGCTCGGGATCTCGCTGCGGACGCTCTACCGGGACATCGCCACCCTCCGTGGGCAAGGGGCCTGTGTCGAGGGGGAGCCGGGGCTCGGCTACCTGCTGCGACCCGGCTTCACCCTTCCGCCGCTCATGTTCTCGGTCGAGGAGCTGGAGGCGCTGGTCCTCGGCTCGCGCTGGGTGGCGCGCCGCTCGGACGACCGGAGCCTGGCGGCCGCCGCGCGCGATGCGCTCGCCAAGGTGGCGGCCGTCCTGCCCGCCGAGCTTCGCCGCGAGGTCGACGCCGCCACGCTGTTGGTCGGACCCCAGGCGCCGCACATCGACGTCGTCGACACGGCGCTGGTGCGCCAGGCGATCCGCGGCGAGCGCAAGCTGGTCATCGCCTACCGCGACGCCGCCGGGCGCGCCACGACCCGCGCCATCTGGCCGTTCGCCATCGGCTTCTTCGAGCACGCCCGCGTCGTCGTCGCCTGGTGTGAGGCCCGCCAGGGGTTCCGTCACTTTCGCCTCGATCGGGTGGCGCGCCTGGAGGTCACCGCCGCGCGCTATCCGCGCGGTCGCGCGGCGCTGCTCGCGGACTGGCGGCGAGGTCTCGACACCACTGACACAAACTGACAGCCGAGGTGGCTAGGGTGTGGCTCCACCCGAAAGGAGACAGACCGATGGCCAACCTCAACTGCCTGCTGCTCGCCGTGAAGGACCCGCTCGGGAGCGCCGCGCTCTATGACCAGCTGTTCGGCGCCGCGCCCGTCGAGCGCGCCAAGACCTTCGTGCTCTACCTGCTCCCCGGCGGCCTCAAGGTGGGCCTCTGGGCGGCAGCCGACATGAAGCCCGCGCCCAGACCGCCGGGCGGCGTCGAGCTGTCGTTCTCGCTTCCCGACGAGGAGAGCGTGCGCCGGACCTACGCCGCCTGGACCAAGCTCGGCCTCGAGGTCGTGCAGGAGCCGACCCACCTCGACTTCGGTTTCACCTTCGTGGTCGCCGATCCCGACGGCCACCGGCTCCGACCGTTCGTGCTGGCCGACAACCCACGCTGACCGGGAGCGCGCCGCCGGCGCTGCCGCCGGCGCTCCAGCGGGCCTGCCGCGCCGTCGATCCCGGAGGCCGAATCTGCCTTGCGCGGCCGTGTCTACCATACTAGACTCTTGTCTCAGCATAGGAGATCCCGCCGTGAATCCCATCGAGACAGCGTCCGGAGTCATCACCCCGCCCTCCCCTTTCTCTTTCGCTTCCGCCATCCGGGCGGGCAAAACGGCAGGCGGACGCCTCGGGGCGGCACGACTCCCGGAGCTCGAGGTGGTGATGGGCGACATCCGCACCGAGGCCTCGGACGCGGTCGTCAATCCGGCGGGAGCAGGCCTCGTCGATCTGGCGCTGCGGCGGGCGGCCGGCCCTGAGATGCTGGAAGCGTTCCACCAGTGCGCCGCCGACCTTCCCCGCGGTCGGCTGGCGCGCGGACAGGCCATCGTGACGCCAGGTTTCCGGCTGCGCGCAAGGCACGTGATCCACTGCGGTCCGCCCGTCTACGCCGACGGACCGGCGCGGGCCCGCGAGGATCTGGCGGCCTGCCACGTCGAGGCGCTGCGGCTGGCGCGCGAGCGGGGGTTCACGTCGGTCTCGTTTCCGGCCATCGCCACCGGCGTTTACCGCTTCCCTGTCGGGCAGGCGGCCGAGATCGCCGTCCGGACCATCGTCGCCGAGCTGCGCGCCCGTCCTGCGCCGGGCCTGGTGCGCATCGTGCTTTTCGACCGACCGACGTTCAGGGTTTACGCCGAAGCGGCGCGCGCTCACCTCGACGAACGTTCGACGCGGGAGACGTTGGAAACGCGGGAGACGTTGGAGACGTCGGAGACGTTGGATGAAGGCCGAGCCGTCTTCAGCGCGGCGGGCTAGCGAGAGGATCGTCTACGATCGCAGACAGGCGTCGCCGCCAGATCAGGTCCCCGCTCCCTCCTCGAGGACGTCGTGCTGAAAACCACGCGCCCGCGGATCTTCGAGATGTGATCTTTTCTCGCGTTGCGTGATCGGATTCCGAGGCGTCGGGAATCTCACGTGCAGGAGAGCGGGAGACCTACCAATGAAGACGCTTCGGATCGTGAGCCTGACCCTCGTTGCAGGTTTTGCGGCTTGCTCGACATCGTCGAGCGGCACCCAGACCACCGGCGCAGGGGGCAATGGCGGCACGAGCCCGGCGGGAACGGGCGGCGCCGGTGGGAAGCCTGCCGCGGGTGGAAGCAGCGGAAGTGGCGGCTCGGCGACAGGCGGAGCGAACGGGAGTGGTGGCCTGACCGGGTCGGGGGGCACGGGCGGTTTGGCCGGCGCCATGGCGACGGGTGGCACGACAGGCGGCGGCGGTAAGACAGGCAGCGGCGGCACCGCGGGCGGGGCCGGCAAGACGGGCAGCGGCGGCACCGCGGGCGGGGCCGGCAAGACGGGCAGCGGCGGCACCGCGGGCGCCGGCACGGGCGGGACGGCGACCGGCGGTGCCGGCGGGACAGTGGACGCGGGAGCGGGAGCTGTCGCCACACCTCACTTCGATTGGGTCGGCGTCATCGGCACGGGGCAGAGCCTCTCGGTGGGCACGACGCCAGCCAGCTCCACGACCCAGCCCTACAACAACCTCATGCTGTCGCTGGAAGGCGTCACCGTGCCGGGGACAGGAACCAATCCCTGGGACTCGAGCTCGAGCTCGTTCATGATGGTGCCGCTCATCGAGCCGCAACGCGCGCTCGAGACCACCTACCCCAGCCCCTACCCGGGCAATCTCTATGGCGAGACGCCGCACGCGGCGATGGCCAACGAGATCACCGCGCTCGTGCGGGCCGCTTCGGCGGGCGCCGACTACATCACCACGCACACCATCGTCGGGGAGAGCGGACAGGGGATCGTGGCCCTGGTCAAGGAGACCGGAAGCACGACCGGCACCACGGGGCGCGCCTACGCCGCGAGCCTGTTCGAAGCATCGGCGATCTCGCGCCTGGCCCAGGCGGCCGGGAAGAGCTACGGCGTGGGCGTGGTGGTGATGACCCACGGCGAGACCGACTGCAGCAACACCGGCTATGGGGACTCGGTCGTCCAGCTGCTGTCGGACTACAACAGCGACATCTCGGCCGTCACGGGGCAAGCGTACAAGATCCCCATGTACCTCTCCCAGCAGCATGGCTGCCCGGGTGCCCCCGCCTGCACCGCCGAGACGGACCTGCGTCCAACCGTCAACGACACCCAGTGGCAGCTCGGGGTGCAGCACCCGGGCGATTTCGTCTGCACGGGGCCCAAGTACCAGTACCCCGCTCACTCCGACGGCGACGGCATCCATCTCAACGTGACCGGCTACCAGCTGCTGGGCGAGAAGACGGCGCAGATCTACTACCAGCGCGCGGTGCTGGGGAATGACTGGCAGCCGCTGCAGCCGACCAGCGTCTCGCGCAGCGGGAGCGTGGTGACCGTGCAGTTCCATGTCCCCGTTCCGCCGCTCAACTGGGACACCACCTTCGACGCGCCCCTCATCACCGAATGGAAGAACGGGAAAGGCTTCGAGCTCTTCACGTCGACGGGGAACGTCACCATCAGCTCGGTCGCCATCTCCGGCAACTCGGTGCAAATCACCGCCTCCGGCACCCTGCCGACGAGCGGTCTGACCGTCGCCTACGCCCTGACCAACCAGGGCAAACAGAGCACCAGCCACTCCAAGGCGGTCCGCTGGGGCGAGCTGCGCGACTCCGATCCCTTCATGGGCGGGACGACCAAGCAGGCGAACCCCAACTACTGTGTCTCGTTCTCGATGCCCGTGCCCTGAGGCGGGGCCGCCGACCGATCACCAATCCGGGTGATCCCCAGCACGGATCATCGCCGGCAAATGTGGGCCGCGACAACGAGAGACTTGTCTTCAGCGAATCGATTCGTTAGAGCGGAGAGATGAACCGCGCGGCCATCCTGGCGAGCCTCTTCCTGGCAGCTTGTTCGAGCTCCGGCCCGCCGGGCAATCCCGACGCGACCGGGGCGACGGGCGGAGCGGCCGGCGGCGGCGCCGGCCTGACCGGCGCGGGCGGAACGGCCGGCGGCGGCGCCGGCCTGACCGGCGCGGGCGGAGCGGCCGGCGGCGGCGGCGCTGCGGGTGGCGCCAGCGCTGGTGCGAGCGGGACCGGTGGGCTGGCGGGAGCCGGCGGTGCGAGCGATCAGGCCCTCTGCGACGGAGCCTGCACGGCGTTCACCTCTTGCGGCGTGACGACGAAGAGCACTTGCAGCGCCGATTGCGTCGCCGCCAGCGCGAGCTACAAGAGCTGCCTCGGCAGCGCCGGGGCGGACTGCAATGCGCTGGCACTCTGCTATTTCCAGGCGGTGGCGCCCACGGACTGCCCGGCCGGCGGCGGCGTTCCGAGTGGGAGCGCCACCTGCGCCACGACGGATTCGTGCAACGGGACCTGCAACACGAACGGCTCGAGCGCAGCCTGCAAATGCGCCTGCACGGCGGCCATGTCGTCCGCCGAGGCCGCGCTGCTTCTTGCGGCGAACTCCTGCGCAACTTCGATGTGCGCCAGCGAGTGCACGGGTGGGGGCGGGCCGAGCTGTAACACCTGCTTCCAGAATGACTGCCAGGTGCCACGCCAGGCCTGTCTGGCGCACTGAGCCGGGACTACCTCATTGCGGCGCTGGCCGCCGAGCGGATCTCGGGGGTCGCCGGCCGCTCTCGGCCTGACCGCGCAAGGCGGTGCTCGGCGGGCGGTGGCGGCGAATGCTCGAGAGGAGCGTCGATGCGCTGGAGCTTGTAGCCCACCCCGATGACCGCTTGCAGCCGTTCGCCGAGGTGGCCGAGCTTCTTGCGGAGGTTGAGGATGTGCGTGTCGACGTTGCGTCCGCTCCCCGCGTGGCGATAACCCCAGACGCGGGTGAGCAGCTCCTGCCGCGTGAACACCCGGCTGGCCCGCTCGACGAGAAAACGTAACAGCTGAAATTCGTATGACGTCAACGTCAACGATTCGCCGCTGCGATAAGCCTGCCGCATCTCGCAGTCGAGCACGACGTCGCCGTACCGCAGCTGCAGCGGCGCCGCGGGCCGACTGTCGCGCGCCTTGAGCTGCCACAATCGTGCCGCCAGCTCGTCCAGGGTGGACGGAATCAGAATGAAGTCGTCGGCGCCTGTCTCCGCGGAAAGCGCCACCACGCGCCCCACCTCGAGGCAGATGAGAATCCGCGCCGCCATCAGCTCCGGCCGCTCCCGCAGACGCTGTATCGCCTGGCGCCCGATCTCCAGATGGTCCCGCGCCTCGACGACGATCACGTCCACCGGCGCGCCGCGCGTCTCCACCTCCGCCAGGTCGTAACCCGACAACACCACCTCATGACCGAGGGCACGAAGCATGGGCGCCAGAGCGTCTGGCCGCGACTCGCTACAGCCCGGGTCGAGAGTAACGACGACGGTCCGTAAGCCGAGACCACTCAGAAGCGCGCGAGACGCAGACGAGTTCGCCACTGAGCAGCACTCTAGCGGGGTTGGCGGGGCGGGCGCCATAAGTAAGTAGTTATTTACATTGAATGCGCCGGTGCGAAACATCTGGGTAACACGCCCGGCTCTCCGCCCCGGACCCGCCATCCCCGCGCGCCAGCTGGTGATTTAGGACTATTCTTGCGCCGATGACCGGTGGAAAACGGAACGCAGACCGAACCCGGGAGAAGATCCTCCGCGCCGCCATCGGCGAGTTCGCCACCCACGGCTACAGTGGCGCGCGGGTGGAGCGAATCCGCCAACGGGCGCGCGCCAACACCCGGATGCTCTATCACTACTTCGGCGACAAGAGCCGGCTCTACGTCGCCGTGCTCGAACACGTGATCGGAGAGCTGCGCCTCGAAGAGCTGCGCCTGGAGGTCGATCGAGATCGACCCGGTGGAGGGGCTCCTGCAGCTGTTCGACTTCGTCGACCAGCATTTCGCCGCCCATCCCGAGTTGATGACGCTCCTGAGCGGGGAGAACCTCCTGCGCGGGCGGTTCCTGCGCAGCTCGGCCAAGACTCCCATCATCAGCTCGCCGCTCATGCCGCTCATGGAGGAGCTCCTCCGCCGCGGCGCGCACAAAGGGCAGATCCGCCCGGGCGTCGATCCCCTTCACCTCTACGTGGTCATGGTGGCGCTCTGCTATTTCCACCGCTCCAACGCCCACACGCTCTCCTTCCTGTTTCGCACCGACCTCCTGACCCCCAAATGGCAAAGCGAGCACAAGAAGGTGGCCACCGAGATGCTGGCCGGGTACCTGCGCGCCTGACACGAGGTGAATGTGGCGGGCCCCGCAAGAGTTGGTGACGACTTGGTGTCTGAACCCCCGGCCGTCTCCCAACGTGCGAAGACGGGAGCTCGGTAAGGACGCCCGCCGCCGTGGAGACCTTGCTTCGCAAATATCTGTGGGCCATCGACTGCGTCGCGATCGCGGCTGTCGCCATCTTCGCGGCGCGGGCCACTTCGGTCGGCATTACCTCGCGCTTCTTGGGGTTCGCGCCGTCGCCGATGCGCGCCTCCCCAGCTTCCGCGTCCGCGGAGTCCCGGACGCCCGGAACGAGCGCCTCGGAGATCGCCCGGCGAAATATCTTTTGTTCGACCTGTCCTCCGCCGGGCAGCGGTTCGGGCACAGATGAGGAGGCTCAACCGCTCGGGCCCCAGCCGACGGCGTTGCCGCTCAGGCTGATGGCCATCATGTACGCGCCGACGGCCGAGGGGCCTCGCTGGTCGACGGCCGTCATTCAAGACACGCTGGCGTTCGCGGGCCCCTATCGTGTCGGCGACCAGGTCCACGGCGCGACCGTCGTCGACATTCGCCAGACGCGGGTCTATCTCGACAACGCCGGGCGCACCGAGTTCCTGGACCTCATCGGTCCGTCAGCGATTCCCGTCGCCGCTGGCACTGATCCGGGTGCGCTCAGCGCGACGGGCGCGACGGGCGCGAGTACGACCGCGGCCGTGGCGGCTCCGCTGGCAGTTGCGGCGCCCGCCGCGCCCAGAGCGGCGGCGGGGGGGACCGCCAAGCTGTTCAGCGTCCGCGGCGATCGCATCGCCCGCCATCCTCACTAAATTTCCCCACTCGACACCCGACTGGCACATCGTTTTTGCTAACAGGGCGCCATGCCGATCTGGCGGCGCGCGAAACGATGGGTGGGGGGTGGCCTGGCGCTCTTGGCGGCCGTGGCCTTGGTGGGAATCGTCTCCCTCAAACGCGCGCCACATTCGGCACCAACGACGGGCGCGGTCCATCCCGGCGCGCGCATCGCCTTGGGCCGCCAGATGTTCTTCGATCAGACGCTCTCCGAGCCCCCCGGGACCAGCTGCGCCAGCTGTCACGATCCGGCGCATGCGTTCGCGGGAAACAACGGCTCGCTCAACGGCGTGGCCCGCGGGAGCCGTCCCGGGCATTTCGCCCGGCGAAACACCCCCTCGGCGCTCTACCTGAAGTTCGTCAAACGGTTTCATTATCATTGGGAAGAAGACGCGCCGTTGCCCGACGCGTTCGGCGGATTCTTCTGGGACGGCCGCGCCGATTCGCTGGCGGCGCTCGTCGACCAGCCGCTCACCAACCCCGAGGAGATGAACGCGCGGGACGGCGCGGTTCTGGCGCGCAAGATCGCCGCCGCGCCGTACGCCGGGGCGCTGCAGGAGGAGTTCGGTCCGCTCACGCCGGCGACGATCCACATCGCCCTGGGGCAGGCCATCGAAGCCTTTCTCATGAGCGACGAGATGTCCCCGTTTTCGTCACGCTACGATGACTTCATTCGCGGACGGGGAACGCTCACCCCGATCGAGCGCCGCGGCCTGACGCTGTTCCGGGATCCGGAGAAGGGGAACTGCGCCTCCTGCCATCGATTCAATCCGGACTACCCCAATCCGGCGCGGTCGATGTTCACTGACTACGGTTACGAGGCGCTGGCCGTCCCGCGAAACGATCGCATCCCCGCCAATCGAAACGCCGCTTACACCGACTTGGGTCTCTGCGAGCGAAACGACGCGCGCTCTCACACCAACGATCCGCGCCTCTGCGCGAGCTTCAAGACGCCGTCCCTGCGCAACGTCGCCGCGCGCGAATATCTCATGCACAACGGCCGCTTCACGTCGCTGCGGGACGCCGTTGCGTTTTACGCCACGCGATCGACGGATCCGCGACGGTGGTATGGCGGCGGCGTGAAGTACGACGACATCCCGGAACAATACCGTCGGTACGTCAACGAGCGTGTTGCTCCTTACGACAGAGGCCAAGGCGAACGGCCGCGCCTCGACGAGGACGAGATTGATGCGATCGTCGCGTTCCTCGAGGCGTTGACGGACACGCCGTACCGTGGCGTCGCCGAGAGCGTGCAACGAAAATCGGAGATCTCCTTCCGGAGATCGGAGACCCGATCGGCCGCCGGCGAGGTGAGCGCGATCCGCTGACCCCAGATCGGCGCGACCTTCGCGGCGCGCGCGCCGGCGACGCGCGATGGCACGAAGCATGCGAGGGAGGCGCTCGGCGGAACATAACGAAGCCGCCGAGGAGAGCGACAATGCGAAGCAGGAAACTTCTACGATGCGCAGCGGTGGGTTCGATGATCGGGATTGGAGCGTGCAATGGCTCGTCGGGCAACGGCAGCTCCGACGTCCAGTCGGTCGCCTACGCCGGCGGCGCGGCCACCAGCGCCCAGGTCCCCTCGACGTCCGCCTCCGCCGATGGACGGACCAACACGCCAATCAAGCACGTCGTCGTCATCGTCGGTGAGAACCGAACGTTCGATCACGTCTTCGCGACCTACAAGGCGAAGCACGGTCAGTACGTCGACAACCTGTTGGCCAAGCGGATCATCAACGAGGACGGCACGCCCGGCCCGGCCTTCCACCTGGCCGCGCAAAAGTCGGCCGTCGACCAGGCGCCGAACGGCTTCGAGATGACCCCCGGCCACCAGGCCCCCTACACCACGCTGCCGCCCGCGCTGGCCGGCGGGCCGACCGCTCCCTTCGTCAGCACCATCGCCGAGGCGGAGCAGCTCGAGAACGGGCTGCCGTCCGACTACTACCAGTTCGTGACCACCGGCGGGACGGGCCTGACCTCTGGCGCGCTCGACACGCGGCTCCCCAACGCCGCGGCGCTGCCGCCGGGGCCGTTCCAGCTCACGCCCGGAATTCCTTACGACGCCTACTCGGCCAGCCCGGTCCACCGCTTCTATCAGATGTGGCAACAGCTCGATTGCAGCATCTCCCACGTGACGGGCGCCAATCCGTCCGGCTGCCGCGCCGATCTCTTCCCCTGGGTCGAGGTCACGGTGGGCGCCGGCACCAACGGCGCGACGCAGCCGGCTGGCTTCAACAACACGACGACGGGTGAAGGCTCGACCGCGATGGGCTTCTACAACGTCCTCAAGGGCGACGTCCCCTACTTCAAGTCATTGGCCGACACCTACTCCATGAGCGACAACTTCCACCAGTCGATCGAGGGTGGCACCGGCGCCAACCATGTCGCGCTCGGCACCGGCGACGCCGACTGGTTCAGCGACGGCAACGGCCATCCGCTGGTCCCGCCGTCGCTCAACACCGAAAACCCCAACCCGCAGGCCGGCACCAACAACTGGTACGTGCAGGACGGTTACTCGGGCGGGACGTACAGCGAGTGCGCCAACCCCACCCATCCGGGCGTGCAGGCCGTCGAGAAATACCTGGGCGACATGCACATCGACCCGAACTGCGAGCCGGGGCACTACTACCTGCTCAACAACTACGCGCCGGGCTACTTCGGTGACGGGACCGTGAACACCGATCAGTTTGCCATCCCGCCCTCCTCCACGCGCACCATCGGCGACGAGCTCCTCGAGCACAACATCTCGTGGCGCTACTACGGCGACCAGTTCAACCGCTACCTGGCCGATCCGGACTTCACCAACCCCGAGACTGACTACTGCGACATCTGCAACCCGTTCCAGTACGCCACCTCGATCATGGCCAACGCCGCCGTGCGCACCACGCACATGAAGGACACCATCGACCTTTACAACGACATCCAGAACGACTGGCTGCCGGCGGTCTCCATCGTCAAGCCGAGCGGCGTGGTCGACGGCCACCCGGCCTCGTCGAAGCTGGATCTGTTCGAGGGATTCACCAAGAAGATCGTCGACCAGATCAAGAGCCACCCCGACCTCTGGAAGGACACCGCCATCATCATCACCTTCGACGAGGGCGGCGGCTACTACGACTCGGGCTACATCCAGCCGGTCGACTTCTTCGGCGACGGGACCCGCATCCCGATGATCGTCGTGTCGCCCTACGCGTCGGGCGGCCGCATCTCGCACGACTACGGCGATCACGTCTCCATCCTGAAGTTCGTGGAGCGCAACTGGAGCCTCAAGCCGCTCACCAAGCGCAGCCGCGACAACATGCCCAACCCGGTGGCGAGCGCGGAGAACCCCTACGCGCCCGTGAACGGCCCGGCCATCGGCGATCTCTACGACCTGTTCGACTTCTCCCACTAAAAAGCGGGCGGCGAAGCTCTTCGCCACCCTTGTAAGTAAAAGGGGGCCGTCGGGAAACCGGCGGCCCCCTTCGTCATCGCGGGGCGGAGCTAGGGACGAGCGAGCCGCTCAGCGGCGCCGCCAGGCCTTGGCGGCGGTGAGCCGCTGTTCGAGCTGCCTCACCGTGGCGAGGCTGATGCTCTTGATCCCGACCTTGCGGTTGAGCTCGTTGTTGAGCTCGGCGTGCGACTTCCCCGTCAGGTGCACGAGATCGCGCACGGCCTCGCTGTTGCGCTCGCGGAGCTGGCGGCGCCGCGCGATGGCGCCAGTCCCGAGCGGGGCTGAGGCCAGGGGCTCGGCTTCGGGCAAGGGCACGGCGACTTCGGCGGGGGCCGGGTGGTGCGTGGCGGCCCCGACGAGATCCGGAATCTCCCCCTCCCCTTCCTCTTCCCTTTCCGCCGCGTCGCTGGCGTCCGCGCCGACGTCGTGGAGGGAGCCGTAGACGCGCTCGCCCTCGAGCGGCCGGCCCTGCTCGTCGAGCGGCATCGCCGAGATGGGCGCGAACAGCGAGAGCTGCTCGCTGAGGTCCCGCTCGGTCTCCGTCCGCTTGGCGGGCGCCTCGCCGTCGCCGCCATCGTCGTCCTTTTGTTCCTTGCGCAGACAGTGGCGGCGCTGCTCCGCGATGGCGGCGCTGAAGACGCGCAGCCGCACGTCGTCAGGGATGAACATGTAGGCCGCCTGCCGCCGCAGCCGCGCATTCCAGCGGACGAGGCGCCCCACGGCCTGCCGGAAGAACAGCTCGGTCACCGTGCTCGTCGCATAGACGCCGACGCGCAGGCGCGGGATGTCGACGCCCTCCGACACCATGCGCACGGCGACGATCCAGGGCGCGACGCCGCTGGCGAACCGGCTGATCTTCTCCGAGGCCCCCGGATCGTCAGAGGTCGCGATGGTGGGCGAAACGCCCAGACGCTCTTCCAGGCAGCCGGCGATCTCCTTGGCGTGCTCCTGATCGATGGCGATCGCCAGGCCCGCGGCGCTGGGATCGGCCTTGCGCAGGTGCATGAGCTGGGCGTGCGCCTGCGCGAGCACCGTCGGCAGCCACTCGCCCGAGACGTCGAGCGCGGTGCGCAGGCGCTGGCTGGCGAGCTCGCGCGCCAGCCGATCGTCGAAGGTGGCCTCGTAGGAGACGCCGTCGGGGGCCGTCCACTCCATGCGGCCGTTGATCCGCGGGAAGTACACCGGCCGCACGACCTGACCGTCGGTCAGCGCGTCCCCGAAGCCGTACTCGAAGTCGGGCTGCGCCAGCTCACCCGTGTAGCTCACGAAGGGGATCGTCATCTGGTCCGAGCGGAACGGCGTCCCTGACAGGCAAAGGCGCCGCCAGGCCGGATCGAACGCCTGCCGAATGCCGTCGCCCCAGGAGCGACTGTCTCCCGCGTGGTGGATCTCGTCGAGGATGACCAGCGCCTGACGCACCATCGGACGGAACGCCGCCGGGGAGATGGCCACCTGCTGATAGGTGACGACGACGCCGTGCACGTCGGAGGGCAAGCCGCCGTAACCGACGCTCCAGGCGGGGTCGAGGTGGATGCCCTGATGCTCGGCCGCGTGCGCCCACTGGTATTTGAGGTGCTCGGTGGGCACGACGACGACGACCCGCCGGGCCGACCGGCTCACGAGCGCGCGCCGCGCCGCCGTGAGCGCGAATGTCGTCTTGCCCGCCCCGGGCGTGGCGACCGCCAAGAAGTCCGGGGAGGCGCTGCTCTCCAGCTGAGCGAGGGCGATCCGCTGCCACGAACGCAGGCGTGCCTCGGCCGGACCGGCGCGACTCGGTCCGCTGGCGCGGATGGGACTCGACTCCGATGACGGCGGGTACAGGTGAGCTCCTGAGCGGGACGTGAGACGGCCCGCATTGTGACGATCGCCGACGCTCATCAACAGATAGACATTCCGGGCGCGAGGTGCTGCGCGCTCGTGACGGTGCCCGAGCCACTTCTCCTCGAGGCCACGGGACGACCTTGGCCGGGTCGCGTCGCGGCCGCTGAACGTCCTCGTTGAAAACGACGACCGCGCGCGCCAGGCGGTCGGTCGGTCAGGCGGTCGGTCGGTCGGTCGGTCGGTCGGTCAGTCCTACGGGGCGGGCTGGACGACGGTGTTGGTGTCGAGGGTGACCGCCGTTTGGGCCAGCAGCCTGCCGGCGATCGAGGCGCCGGTTCGCAGGTTGATCATCGTCTGCGAGAGGACGATCCCCTCGATGTGTGAGGTGGTTCCGAGATCGACGCTGCCGGCGACCTGCCAAAAGACGTTCTTGGGCAGCGCGCCCCCGGTCAGACCGACACTGGCGCCGCTGCTCAGGGTTAGCGTCTGGGCGATCTGGAAGATCCAGACGCCGGTCGAGCTGCCGGCGAGCGTGACGTCGGTCGGAATCAGCAGGCCGGTGCTCCACTCGTAGACGCCGGGCGCCAGGGTCATCCCGCCGATGTTGCCGGCCCCCAGCTCGGTGACGTCGGGCGCGCGGCCTGCAGCGTCGGTGAACGCCAGCTGCATGTCGCCGATGGCGGTGGTCAGATTGGAGGGCGTGGGGACCGCGTAGTCGGCGGCGTACACCTTGCCGGTGACCTGGGTCGACGTGGAGAACACGTTGGTGGAGTCGGCGATCAAAGAGAACATGGTGATGGCGGTGGCCGCGGCGGGGCTCACGCCCAGGTCACCCGTGATGATCGAGGGCGGCACCGTGGAGATGCCGGCCTTGGAGAGGATCACGTAGTCGCCGGCGGTGGCCAGATTCACGGGAAGCCCGGCGGCCACCGTGCTGCCGACCGTGAAGGTCCAGGCGCTCATCGCCGCCAGGGGCACCTCGGCGGCGCTCTTGGCACCGACGGTGATCGTCGCCGTGTAGGTGGTGCCGCTGACGAGGTGCGCGCTCGGTCGGAAGAATGCCGTCGTGTTGCCATAAACGACCGTCCCCGCAACCGCGACTGCCGGCGTGCCGGAGGTGAGGGTGAAGGTCGTCGTCGTCAGGGTGGCAGAATCCATCCCTTCGCTGAAGGTGGCGTTGACGCTCGTGTTGAGCGCCACGTCGGTGGCGCCCGCGAGGGGCACCGTCGAGACGATCGTGGGCACCGTGAGATTGGCGCCGCCGCCGGCACCGCCGTGACCCCCGGTCGCCGCGCCGCCGCTACCGGTGCCTGCCTGTCCCGCGCTCCCGGAGCCGCCGGTGCCGGTGCCTCCGTGTCCGGCGGTCCCGACACCACCGGCGCCAGCGACGCCCGTCCCCGCGCCTCCATGCCCGCCGGCCCCGGTTCCTGCGCCGCCGGTCCCGGTTCCGGTGCCTCCGGTTCCGGCGCCTCCGGTGCCGGTGCCTCCCGTGCCGGTGCCACCGCTCCCGGCGCCACCGTGTCCGGCGGCCCCGGAGCCCCCGACTCCGCCGCCGGTTCCGGCGCCACCGCGGCCCCCAGCGCCGCCAGCCTCGCCACCTTTGCCCGCGCCACCGTGCCCGCCGCCCCCGGCCCCGCCGTCGTCGGTCGAGGTCTGATCGGATCCGCAGCCGGCCATGACCGCCAGCACGAGGACCACGGTTCCGGCTCTGAACAAATTCAGTTTCGCGTCAATCCTCACGTTGTGCGCTCCTTGGGTGGAAAACGACGGTATCGATCCGTCAACCAATAGGCCTTCCCAGGGCACTGCGCACCGGCGGAACTATCTAACTCAACTGACGGTTTTTTCGTCAGGGACCGAAGTCGTGGTCGGCTACCTCGCCTTCAGCAACGTCGACGCCGGTGAGATCAACCGGGCGCGGTCACCGAACCATGGTGCTCCCGGTCGCGATCCAGTATATCGAGCCAATGGCTGGTTCTCATTCTCCGGAACGAATGTTCCTGGAGACGGCGCTGCTCCGCGAGGTCGCCTCCACCTGGAATGAGCTGGCCAACAGCCACTTCCCGGACGCCCTTCACGCGCCCGTGTTCGCCTTCGCCGACGGCGAGAAGCGCCTCGGCTGCTGGAACCGCCTTCAGCGCACCATCTCCTTGTCGCGGCAGCTGGTGTTCGAGCAGTCATGGAGCGTCGTCCGCGAGGTGCTCAAGCACGAGCTGGCGCACCAATACGTCGACGAGGCCCTGCACATCCACGATGAGACGGCGCACGGTCCCGCCTTCACGCGCATCTGCCGTGAGCACGGCATCGACGCCGGCGCCGCCGGGTTGCCGACCGGGAGCGATGGCCAGGCGGGCGGACGACACCCGACGCTGCGCAGGATCATGCGCCTGCTGGCGCTGGCCGAGAGTCCAAACCTCCACGAGGCCGAGGCGGCGATGAACGAGGCGCGCCGGCTGATGCTCGTCCACAACATCGACGCGTCCGTCACGATGACCTCCGGCGACTATCACTTCCGTCACGTCGGCCCCATCAAGGGGCGCAGCGAGGCGAGCGAGCGCATCCTGGCCGGGATTCTCACCCGGCACTTCTTCGTGAGCGCCATCTGGGTTCCTTCGTACGTCCCGCTCGAAGCCCGCCGCGGCTCCACGCTGGAGCTCTGCGGGACCGCAGCCAACCTGGAAGTCGCCGCCTACGTGCACGCCTTCCTGACCGAAACGGCCCAGCGTCTCTGGCGCGACCACAAGCGCGCGCTGGCAATCAGATCCGATGGCGAACGGCGCAGCTTCTGCGCGGGGGTGATGGCGGGCTTCCAGGAGAAGCTCGGCGAGGGGGAGCGCCAGAGCCAGGGCCAGGGCCTCGTCCGCCATGCGGACACCGAACGCGAGGCCTACCTGCGACGCCGCTACCCCCGCACCAAAAGCCGCACCTCGCGCGCGATGTTGCGACCCCAGGCCTACCAGAGCGGGAAGGAGGCAGGCAGGCGCGTCGACATCCACCGCCCCCTGGGAGCCGACTCCGCGAAGGTTCGCCTGCTCCCGCCGCTGCGACCCTGAAGCGTCGCTCTCGACGAGGGCTCACTGGCGCGTGCGGAACCACCCAGCGATGCTCCAGCGCTCGCGCGTCGCCTTCCGCGCTTCGTGCGGCATGTCCTCGCTCATGAACAGAACCAGCGTCCCACCCGTCGGCGCCAGCGTCAGGCGTGGCGCCGCCTTAGCGTCGTAGAGCACGAGCTCCCCACCCGCGTCGGTCGGCCAGTCCGAGTTGAGGTAAATCACCGCCGACACCACCCGGGCGTTCGAGCGCTGGTGACGATCCACGTGGGTCCCGTAAGACGTGCCCACCGGGTAGTGCGCGTAGTGCGCCTCGAAGCTCTCCAGCCCCAGGAAGAGTCCTCGGTTGAGGGACACCCGCAGCCCGTCCATCCAGCGCATGAATGAATCGCCGGCCGGCATGCTGTCGTCGAGCCAACAGATAGAACCGCCGCGGGTGGTGCTCTCGGTTCGACTCCCCTCACCGCGACCGATACGAGCGTCGGAAAATGCGCCGCCGGCAAACAGGTGTCCGGCCTCGGCCCGTAGTCGCCGCCAGCCGTCCTCCGGCATGGCGTCCGGCACCGTGGCGTACCCACGCTCGGTCAACGAGACGGCCGTCGAACGCCAATCACTTTCGTTCATTCAATCCAGCCCTCGGGGTCGGCCGCGTCGATGGTCATGGCTTCCACTCTACCGGACCGGAGCGGTGGCTCGCTCACCGCGGGTGCCACATACCCCTACACATCAGCACACCCCTACACATCGTCATCCATTACTCGACGAAAACGTCGTACGGGGTTGATCGGCTGGAGGGTAGCTGGGAATACTTCAAGACCATGATCTATCGCCCCCGTCATCCTAATAACTCGCTTGGCCTCATCGCGTTTTGTCTCGCGGGCGTCGCTCTCGCGGCCTGCGCCAGCTCCGAGGTCGTGACGACCGGGAGCGGTGGATCGAACGGGAGCGGCGGTTCGAACAGCTCCGGCGGATCGACGGGTTCGGGCGGCGCGAATGGGTCTGGCGGATCGACGGAGACCGGCGGCGTGACGGGCTCGGGCGGCGCGAATGCCACCGGCGGCGCGATCGGCACCGGCGGCGCCAAGGGCGGCACCACGGGGACCGGCGGCCTGACGGGAACCGGCGGCGTGACCAGCACGGGCGGCGTGACCGGCACGGGTGGCGTGACCGGCACCGGCGGCGCCAAGGGCGGCAGCACGGGCACGGGCGGCACGACCGGCACCGGCGGCGCCAAGGGTGGCACGACCGGAACCGGCGGCACGCCGGCGACCGGCGGCACGACCGGGTCGGGCGGCAGCAGCGCCACCGACGGCGGCGTGGCGATCAATTGCAGCGCCGCCCTCCCGACGGGCGGGACGATGCACTCGGGGGATACTCAGGGCACCGCGGCCGGTCTGACCTGGCAACTCTGGTCGAACGGAGGCTCGGGGACCATTACCACCTTTAGCGTTCCTGCGTTCAGCGCTGCTTGGAACAACTCCGGCGACTTCCTGGCCCGTACCGGCCTGGAATGGGGGAGTGGCAAGGCATACACCTCATTGGGAACGGTCACGGCAGACTTCGCCGAGACGAAGTCGGGAAGCGCCGGCGGCTACTCATACATCGGGATTTATGGGTGGTCGGTGAACCCGTGCATTGAGTGGTACATCGTCGATGACTCGTACAACACGATGCCGGTCAATCCGGGTAATACGACCAACAAAGGCACGGTTACGATTGACGGGGGCAAGTACACCCTGTACACGCGCGCCACGACCGGCACCGGTGGCAACCGATGCGGCAACGTCAGCAGCTGGAATCAGTTTTATAGCGTCCGGCAGACGGCCCGGACGTGCGGGCAGATATCCATTTCCCAGCACTTCGACGCCTGGAACACCGCGGGTATGACACTGGGCTCCGTGCTCGAGGCCAGCATCCTCATTGAGGCGGGCGGCGGAAGCGGAAGCATCAATTTCCCCACCGCAAACGTGACCGCGCAGTAATCGAGCGGTGGGCGAGCTCCCGCCGCCGGCAGTCTCTCACAATTTGCGCCCAACGAATCGTCATGGCGATGCATTCGGCGGTGGGATGGTCGATGGGCCAGCATTGGGGCGCAAAATCTGGTAGAAGCGCCGCCGTGAGCAGCAACTTTTTCGACAGTTACGCGTTGGCAAAAAGGGCCATGAAGGACAACCTCTTCACCGAGGTCTACCTCTCGACGGCCGTGACCACACCGGTGCAGCTGAAGGGATGGGTGAACCAGCCGAACCCCTACGAGCGCCACGGCCAGCGCTGGCACCTGTACCTCTCTCGCGTCGAGATCCTGCGACGGTTGGCCACCCGCAACCGAAAGAACCTGGCCCAGAACCTCGCTACCCCTTCCGTTTCCCCCGTCGAGGACCGTCCCGCCTGACGAACGATCCGGGGCCAACACCCGCGACGAATGTCCCGACCTGACGGCCTCTCCCATCTCGTCGAAGAGGGGATCATCGACGCCGTCCACGCCCGGTTGATGAGCGGGAAGGAGGCGACGGTCTACGTCGTGGAGCGCGACGGACAGCTCGGCGCCGCCAAGGTCTACAAGGCGCGCGACGAGCGGACCTTCAAGAAGACGGCCAGCTACGTCGAGGGGCGGAATCAGACCCGCAACTCGCGCGACCGCCGCGCGATGCAGAAGAAGAGCGCCTACGGGCGCGGGCTCATCGAGGACAACTGGCAGGACATGGAGTTCCATGCCCTGCGGGCCGCCTTCGATGCCGGCGTCCGCGTGCCGGAGCCGTACTTCCTCTACGAAAACGTTCTCTTCATGGAGTTGATCGTCGACGGCGCCGGCGCGCCCGCTTCGCGCCTCGCCGATTTCACCTTCTCGGCCGAGGAGGCCACCGCGCTTCACCAAGAGGTCTTCTTGCAGGTGAAGGCGCTGCTCGGCACCGGGCGCATTCACGGCGATCTGTCGGCCTACAACGTCCTCATGGCGGCGGGCGGTCCGACCATCATCGACCTGCCACAGGTGGTCGAGGTGGCGGGCAACAACAACGCCCGTCAGATCCTGCGGCGGGACCTGCGAAACCTGACCGAGCACCTGGCGCGCTTCGATGCGCGGCTCCTGCGGGTGGCCGACTGCGGCGACGCGCTCTTTCAACACCTCCAGCGCGGGACACTGGACGGCGTCACGGCGCCCGAGGTGGGGACGCCCGAGCACCGCAGCGGCGGCGGCGGCGGCGGCGGCCGTCGGGGCCGCGACGCCGAGCGCGGTCGCGCCGGCCGCGACAAGGGGCAACGCCCGGGCGCCGGTGCGGCGACCGCCAGGCCAGGCGGACCGTTGCTACCAGCGAGATCGGCCGGACCGCCGCCCCCGGCCGGAGCTCACCCGGGCGATCGGCCGCACGGCCACGCGCGCGGCCAGGCCGGGCCGCCGCGGGCCGAAGCACGCTCGGGGGAGCCGTCGCCCGCAGGCCCGACCCACCGTCGGCGCCGTCGCGGCAGACGCTGAGCTCATCTCGGCCAAACTGCGCCGTCTTCACCGTTGGCGCCGTCGCGGCAGACGCTGAGCGCATCTCGGCAGACTGCGCGGTCTTCACCATTTTGGCGCCGTCGCGGCGGACGCTGAGCGCATCTCGGCAGACTGCGCGGTCTTCACCGTTGGCGCGCCCGACGGCGGCGCAACGAAGACATTTCCTGATTCGCACGGTGGCCGCTGGCGCGCGACCCAAGAAACCCCAGGGTCGTTGGGGCCACGCATGTTGCGACGAATCGTCGAGCTGACGGCCCTGCTGTTCGAGGCGGGGGGGACCTTCGCCATGTCCATCGGCACCCTCGTCGCGCTGGGACTGGCGCTGAGGGAGACGGCCGGCGGCGCGCGATTGGTCTTTCGCAGCTTCCGGAACCGGTTGGGGCGGGCGATCATCCTCGGCCTGGAGCTGCTGGTCGCCGCCGACATCCTGCGCACGATCAGCACCGAGCCGACCTTGCAGCAGGTCGTCGTGCTCGGCATCGTCGTCCTCATCAGGACGTTCCTCAGCTTCTCGCTGGAGATCGAGCTCGAGGGGCGCTGGCCCTGGCAGATTGACCGCCAGGATTCGGACCCCACTCGCCCCACCGTGCCGCGATGAGCGACGCCGCGCCCCATTCGACCTCCGATCAACTGGCTCAGACGCGGACCGATCTGGCCGGCAACCGCACGGTGATGGCCGCGGACCGCACCCTGATGGCCTGGATCCGGACCTCGCTCTCGATGATCAGCTTCGGGTTCACCATCTACAAGTTCCTGCACGGGCTGTCCGAGTCGGCGACCATCCATCTCCGCCGCCCCAACGGCCCGCGCGACGTGGGTCTCTTCTTGACGCTGCTGGGGACAGGATCGCTCGTGGCCGGCCTCATTCAATACACGCAGCTCCTGCGGAAGATCCACGTCTCGGTGCTGCGAACGAGCGTCACCTTCTATGTGGCCTGCGCCGTGGTGGTCCTGGGGCTCGTCGTCCTGATCGGGATCGTGAGTCGGGCGGGGCCCATCTGACCCCTGCTCCACGCCCAGAAGACCAACCGACATGAATCCGATGGTGGCCAGGCAGACCGCTCGGCGCGGGCGCGACCTTACCGTCTCGATCCCGATGCGGCCTTGAGGGTCAGGGGCGGCCCGCCGCGCGGCGCAGCCTCGTCGACGGAGACCGCAAGCGGTCTTCGACTCCGTCCGGGCGAGGTCGAGATCACGCGCGGGAATCGGGGTCCAGCAGCGCGTCCTGGATCAGGCGCCGGAGAGCGTCGATGTCGAGGGGCTTGTCGATGCGGCGATTGGGAATCTCTTCCAAGAAACTGCGAACCCCCGGCGTAAACACCCCGCCGCTCATGAACACCACGCGCCTGGCAATCTCCGGGCGCAGCCGGATGAGCTCGCGATGGAAATCCATCCCGGTCATCTCCGGCATCATGATGTCACAGAGGATTATGTCGAACGCCTCGCCCGCAAGGATTCGGGTCAAGGCGTCCGCGGCCCGTTCCACAACCGTTACCTGATGCGGGAAGAGGAGCCGCGGCAGCACACGCCCCAGCGCCGCCTCGTCCTCGACGACCAGCACGGAGGCCAGCCGTTCGTTGGCGGGCGCAGCGACCTTCGGCTGCTGCAGGGGGAGCTCGGTCGTCGCCCCGCTGCGCGCGTGCCGCAACGCGACCCGGAACCTGGTCCCCTCGCCGACGCGACTTTGAACCTCGATCCGCCCGCCCTGCGAGGTCAGGATGCGGTGACAGATCGCCAACCCCATTCCGGTACCGACGCCCACCGGCTTGGTGGTGAAGAAGATGTCGAAGATGCGCGGCAGGACCTCGGGCGGGATTCCGACCCCGCTGTCGATCACGTCGACCGTGATCATCTCGTCCTGCTGGCCGGTGACCAGCGTGATGGTCTGGTCCTCTCGGCGCCCTTCGGGAATCGCGTGCGCTGCGTTGACCAGGAGGTTGAGAAACACCTGTCCCAGGCGCGCCGCATTGCCCTCGACCTTGGCGACGTCCCCGAATCGTCGGACCACCGTCGCCCGGGGACGAAGCTCGTTGCGCGCCATCCGGATCGCCGACTCGAGCACTTTATGAACGTCGACCGCCTCCCCCTTGACGTCATCGGGGTGCGAAAACACGCGCAGATCGCGGGTGAGGAGGCGGACCCGCTCCGTCGCCTCCTCGACGTCGGCCACCGCCTCTCGGAACGACGACGACGCGGCGGCCACGATCCCCTCGACGCCCGACACGGCGCCCAGGGCAGCGACCACCGATTCGAAGTCCTGTTTGAGGATGAGGAGGTTGCCGGCGACGACCGAGAGGGGATTGTTGATCTCGTGCGCCACCCCGGCAGCCAGCGTTCCCACCGAGGCCATCCGCTCAGAGATCAGGAGCTCCTCCTGGATCCTCCGGCGCTCGGCCCGCATCGTGGCCTCGCGAAGCTCCCGTTCGATCGCCGCCACCAACCGGACCAAGTGTCCCTTGATCAAGAAGTCGTGCACCCCTGCGCGCATCGCTTCGACCGCCACTTCCTCGCCGACGGTCCCGGAGACGATGATGAACGGCAGGTCATGGCCTGCCTCCCGCAAGACGCTGAAGGCCTCCGGGCCGCTGAAGGTCGGCATCGAATAGTCGGAGACGATGACGTCCCAGCTCTCCTCGGCCAGCGCGCGCTTCATCTCGACGGCCGTCTGCACCCGGCGCATGACCGGCTCGTAGCCGCCTCGTTGGAGCTCGAGGACCACCAGCTCGGCGTCGTTCGGATCGTCATCGATGAGCAACACGCGCAACCGTTTTGCGCCGGTATTCATTGGTTGGCCGGGTTGGCCTCCCCCCGGCTGCCCGGGATGATCGAAACGCTGATTTGTCGCGCTCTTTGTCATCTCCGACACGCCGTCTGTTCCTGTTCGGATGACGTGAGGACGACAACCGGCAGGCGCTCGGTGCGCTCGTCGGCCCGCAGGCGCCGGAGGACCTCCAGCCCATCGATGCGGGGAAGCTTGATGACGTTGCTCCTCATGTTAATCGTCCGAGTTTCGAAACCGGACCATGGAAGTGGGACCTAAGTTTCGAAACCGCGCCGACAGCGGGACCCAAACGCTTGGTCGACCCGGGATTGTTGACCGTAAAAACCTTGCATGGCATTAATGCGGCCATCTTGCCACGATATTCGGGCCATTTCGCGTTACAACGTGTTCTCTTGATTGCGGCCGCCAACGTGCTCGCGTTACAGCGTCGCCGCCGAGGGAAGTGCGGAGCCGTGACTTCACACGATCGTCGTTAACCGTGATTGACAGGCCGCCGTCAACCCAACGACATCCTTTTGCGTCACGACACCCCGCTTTCCAGAGGTTCCGATGGCGAGCGGAGCCCATCAAGTGGCTTGTCTGTAACGACAGAGTGGGCGACGCTGTCCGTATGACCGCTCCGCCGATCAACACTCCTTCCGCCGACGCGGACGAGACCCCGTCAGTGCTCGTCGTGGACGACGAGCACGCGGTCGCCCGAATGACTGAACGTTTGCTCACTCGCAAGGGGTATCGAGTGACCGTTGCCCACGGCGGACGTGAAGCAATCGAACTGGCTCGGGTTCACTCTTTCGACGCCATCGTCAGCGATCTCGACATGCCCGAGGTCGATGGGCGGGCGCTATTGCGTGCCATCCGTAAGGATAACTTGGACGTTCCGTTCGTTTTCCTCACCGGCAACCCCGATCTGCAGAGCGCGATCGAGGCCGTCGAGTACGGCGCGTTCCGCTACCTCATCAAGCCCGTTCCGCCACAGCAACTCTTCGACGTCGTGTCTCGCGCCCTGAGGTGGCATCGTTTGGCGGTCATCCGGAGGGAGGCGGCCGGCGAGTTGGAGGGCCACGCGAGCAGTGATCGCGCCGGCCTCGAAGCACGCTTCTCCTCCGCGCTCGACAAGCTCTGGATCGCCTGCCAGCCGATTGTCTCTTGGCAAGGCCAGAACATCATTGCCTACGAGACGCTCGTTCGCACAGACGAGCTGAGCCTGCGCAATCCGGTCGATCTCTTCGACGGCGCGGAGAAATTGGGACGGACCGAGGAGCTCGGGCGCGCCATTCGAGGGCTGGTCGCCACCCTGATTCCGGGGGCGCCTGACTCTGCGTTGGTCTTCGTCAATCTTCATCCCAATGACCTCGCCGATGAACAGCTCTACGCCAGTGACAGTGGTCTGGCGCCGTTCGCCAAGAGGATCGTCCTCGAGATCACTGAACGTGCGGCTTTGGACGAGATTCGAGGCCTGCGCGACCGCATCGAACGCTTGCGCGCGATCGGCTACCGCATCGCGGTCGACGATCTGGGCGCCGGATACGCGGGGCTGTCGAGCTTCGCGGCGCTTGAGCCTGACGTCGTCAAGGCGGACATGTCGCTCGTTCGCGGAATCGATTCGTCGGCCGTCAAGCGGAAGCTGGTGGCGGCGATCGCGGGTCTGGCCAAGGATCTCGGTATCCAGTTGGTCGCCGAGGGAATCGAGACGGCCGCCGAACGTGATTGCGTCGTGACGCTCGGCGCCGATGCTCTCCAGGGCTACCTCTTTGCCCGGCCCGCCCGCGGCTTTCCGTCGGTTCGTTACGCCTGACGTGGCGCCGCCTTCTCGCGCCGCTGCTCAGGACTTCTGGGGCGTTGGCTGCGCCTTTAGCCACTGCAGAAGAAGTTTCTGAAGCTCGCCGCCGTTGGGACTGCCCCACCCGGTACAAAGGTCGTATCCGGCCTGAGCGCTGTAACCGTTCACCTTGGCGCTGCGATTGTTACCCACCGGCGTGAACGCACCCGCCACCATCTGCCCCTGCGCGTCCAGGGTGAACTCGCGTCCTCCGACGACGTCCCGGAAGGCGGTGCTCTTCCCGTTGGCGTACACAAAGTCGTTGAGGAAGAACGCTGGGACGGGCCCACCGAATGAGGTCTCCAGTGACTCACGGACACACGCCATGAGCGCGGCCCACATCGGCGCAGAGGCGCTCGTTCCACCAACAGGGGCGATCGCGGGCCCAGGGCCGGGAGGCTGGCTCACCAGGTACCCCGTGCTCGCGCCCGCGTTGCCGGCCACGTCGGGGATCGCGCGCCCGGTCCGTGCGCCGTTCGCCGAGCTCGGGGTAACCCCGGCGGTCGCCTGATAGCTCGGGACCTTGTAACGATCGCTCACCCCTCCACCCGTCGCGCCTCCCCAGAAGAACTGGTTGTCCTGCAAGGGGCCAAGCTCGTTCCAGACCACTTCGCGTGCAATTGCACCGCCCTGGCTGTAGAGCAGCGTCCCCCCGACGGCGGTGGCGTACGGGCTGCTGGCCGGATACGACGTGTGTGCCTCGGGCGCGTAGCCCGTCACCTCCTGTCCGTTGATCGCGCCCCGCACGCTGCTCGATCCCTGATCTCCGGTTGAAACGAACACAGGGATACCCACGGCGATGGCATCCCGGAATGCTTCGTCGACATTGGTACGCAACATCGACCAGCCGGGATCTTGAGAGGTGCCGCGGAGATCTTCATCCAGGCCGTAGCTGATCGAGACCGCGGCATAGTCGTCGTTGTGAATCGACTGTTCGATGGCCGTCAGGTAGCCCTCACCGGTCCAGGGCGCGAAGTAGACGTCGATGGTCGCTTTGGGCGCCATCGCACCGACCACCTCGATGTCCAGGTAGACCTCTCCCGTGGCATCGTCGCCGAGATCCATCGCGGTCCCGAGCACGGAGACCGCATTGACCACGCCACCACCCGACCAGACCGGTGATGAGGCGTACCCGGCACGAGCACGGCCAGTACCTTTTTGGCGCCATGGTTTTTTGCCGGAATACGAAACTTCCGCCTTGGTCTTGGTATTTGCGCTCCCGCTTCTCCGGTTGGCCCGGAGAGCGATCACAACATCATGGAGGGCTTGGGAACCGCGCCCGTTTTCGATGACCTCAATTTTTGCCTCTTTGGCGGCAGCGATGGTCAATACGGTCGCACTCATTCGGCTTTTCCTCCCTCAACATCCTGTTTCTTCTTCGCGGGTCGCACCACCACATAGCTTCCATTTGCCCCTGGAACGGCTCCGCAAACCAAAATGATGTTTTCTTCCACTCGTACCTGCACGATCCTCAGGTTCTGGACGGTGACCCGATCGTCTCCCATGTGCCCGGGCATTCCCATATTTTTCCAGATCCGCCCAGGGGTGGACCGATTTCCGACCGCACCGTTTCGACGATGCGTTTTCGACCCGTGAGAAGCCCCTTGGCCTGCAAATCCGTGCTTTTTCACCACGCCCTGAAACCCTTTCCCCTTTGAACGACCAATCACATCGACAAACTCACCAGGCTGGAACTGGTTCACGCCGACGTTCAAATCTCCGTCCACTTTCGTGCCATCCGGCAGTCGAAATTCTCTCACGAATTTCTTGGGGTCGGAATTTGCCTTCTTGAAATGCCCGATCAACGGCTTGGTCACGCGCGACTCTTTCTGTGAATCAAAACCCACCTGCACTGCGCTGTAGCCATCTGTCTCCGGGCTCTTGACTTGGACGACGGTGTTGTCGCCCGCTTCGATCACAGTCACGGGCGTAACATTCCCTTTCGCGTCGTAAACACGCGTCATCCCGATTTTCCGGCCTAAAAGTCCAATTTTCATTCTCTGATGGAACAACCGTTAAATCTTGATGGTGATGTCGACCCCGGCAGGGAGATTCAGCTTGCGCAACTCGTCCACTGTCTTCGCGGTCGGCTCAATAATATCGAGCAGCCGCTTGTGAGTGCGCATTTCGAATTGGTCCATCGACTTTTTGTCCACGTGCGGTGACCGATTCACCGTGAATTTTTCAATCTTCGTCGGCAACGGGATCGGACCGGCCACTTTGGCACCGGTACGCTTAGCCGTTTCGACAATTTCGACCGCAGACTGGTCCAGCATGCGGTAGTCAAAACCCTTCAGGCGGATGCGAATTCGTTGACCGTTTGCCATAGTTTATGCTCCTTTTTGATCCAACACCGCCGCCACGATCTGCGCAGGCACCGGTTCAAAATGAGACGGCTCCATGGAGTAGGATGCGCGCCCTTTCGACAGGGACCGGATGGCTGTCGCGTAACCGAACATTTCGGCTAGCGGTACTTCTGCGTGAACGATGGTGGCGAAGTTTTTTGCCTCCATGTTCATGATCCGGCCTCGGCGCCGATTTAAATCTCCCATGATATCACCCTGATACTCGTCGGGTGTGACACACTCCACTTTCATGATCGGCTCCAGCAGGATCGAGTGGCCCTTCTTGAAGGCATCCTTCATTGCGAAGATGGCGGCGAGTTTGAACGCCAACTCATTCGAATCGACGTCATGATACGAGCCATCCACAATTTCCACATAGAAATCGATGACCTGGTATCCGCCGATGACCCCATTCCCGACCGATTCTTCAATCCCTTTTTTGACCGCAGGAATGTATTCTTTCGGAATCGCACCGCCGACGATCTTGTTCTCAATCGTCACGCCCATCCCGCGCTGGCGTGGCTCAACTTTCACCACCACATGCCCGTATTGACCGCGACCGCCGGACTGCTTGATCAGCTTTCCTTCTCCCGTAGCATTTTTGGTGATCGTTTCCCGGTAGGCAATCTGAGGTTTCCCGGCGTTCGCATCCACCTTGAACTCCCGCAGCATACGGTCCCGAATGATTTCCAGGTGAAGCTCGCCCATCCCGGCGATAATCGTTTGCCCGGTGTCTTCGTGGGTAAAAACGCGGAAAGTCGGGTCTTCCTCCGACAAACGCTGAAGAGCTATCCCCATTTTTTCCTGGTCGAGCTTCGTCTTCGGCTCGATGGCCATCGAGATCACCGGCTCAGGGAAGGACGGGGGTTCCAGAAGAATCTGAGCCGATTCGTCGCAAAGCGTGTCGCCCGTCGTGATATTCTTGATTCCCACAATGGCCGCGATGTCACCCGAGTAACAGATGTCCACGTCTTCGCGTTTATCTGCCTGAATCTGGATCAGACGACTGATGCGTTCGCGCTTATTCGTCCGCGGATTGTAGACCGTGTCTCCTTTCGAAAGTTTCCCTGAGTAGACACGGAAAAAGACGAGCTTGCCGACAAATGGATCACTCCAGAGTTTGAACGCTAGCGAACAGAATTTCGCGTTGTCGTCCGTGGGAGCGAATTTCTCCGCGTGGGTATCGGGGTCGATTCCTTTAGCCGGGGGGATATCAAGCGGGCTCGGGAGATAGTCGACCACCGCATCAACGAGATATTGGACGCCCTTGTTCTTAAATGCGGAACCGCCGGCGACCGGGATAAATTGATTGGCAATGGTCAACCGGCGGATTCCCGCTTTCAGTTCTTGGGGCGTTACCGGCTTTTCTTCGAGGAAGAGAGTTCCGACTTCGTCGTCCAGGTTGGCTACCTGTTCGACCAAGTCGTTATAGGCCCGGTCGACCAAATCCTTATGGTCATCTGGGATGGGCATCACCTCATAGACGGATCCCAAGGAATCACTGTCGGAGTAGATGATGGCCTTCCTATTAATGACATCGAGCTGACCCTTGAGATAATCTTCTCGACCCAGGGGAATCAAGACCGGCCAAGCATTGGCGCCGAGCTTGGTCCGGATCTCTTTGATCACGTTGTCGAAATTGGCGCCCACCTTATCCATTTTGTTAACAAAACAGATACGAGGAACGTTGTACTTATTCGCTTGCCGCCAGACCGTTTCGGTTTGCGGTTGGACGCCGGCGACACTGTCAAAGACCAGGATCGCACCGTCCAGCACTCGCAACGAACGCTCCACTTCCGCCGTAAAATCGACGTGGCCGGGCGTGTCAATGATGTTCACCCGCTGCGGTTGGCTCTCGTACAGCTTGAAAACGCCCTCTTCTTTACGCTGATTCCAAAAACAGGTGGTCGCGGCAGACGTAATCGTGATGCCACGCTCTCTTTCCTGCTCCATCCAGTCGGTCACCGTGTTGCCGTCATCCACGTCGCCAATCCGGTGGATCATCCCTGTGTAGAACAGGATTCGCTCGGTCAGAGTTGTCTTGCCCGCATCAATATGGGCGCTGATACCAATGTTCCGAGTACGTTCCAGGGGGTAAGCACGATTGGGAGAATTAGGGTTTGTCGTCATAACACTCGACTTCTCTCTCTCTAGAATAGAAGTAGACATCTCGTTACCACCTGAAGTGCGCAAAGGCTCGGTTGGCCTGCGCCATTTTGTGCGTGTCGTCACGCTTTTTAATCGCGTTGCCCTGACCGGTCGCGGCATCCTTGATTTCGGCCGCCAGATTGGCGGTCATCGTCCCTCGCCGCTTCTTGGCAAAATTCACCAGCCACCGCATGGCCAAGGAAACCTGTCGTTCCTGGGGAACTTCGATCGGGACCTGGTAGGTGGCGCCGCCGACCCGACGGGATTTCACCTCAAGTCGTGGTTTCGCATTCTCCAGTGCCTTGTGCAGCGTATCGAGCGGATCAACCGAATCCGATCCTTCCCGGCTGCGTTCAATCGCCTCGTAAACGATTCGCTCGGCAACCGACTTTTTGCCGCTCCGCATGACGGTGCTGATCAAACGCGCCACCACCGGGCTGCCGTACCTGCTGTCCAAGGACTCAATCTTATGAATGACTCTGTGCCGACGTGACATAGTTTCTTTCGCCGCGGATTTGGGCCCTTGCCCAATCACCGCCAAATTTTACTTCTTCTTGGTCTTGCCTTTTGCAGCTGCGGCCGCTTCTGCACCTGATTTGGGACGTTTTGCACCGTACTTCGACCGGCTGCGGCGGCGGCCTTCCACCCCAAGGCTGTCAAGTGTTCCCCGAACGATATGATACCGGACGCCAGGCAAATCTTTGACTCGACCACCGCGGACCATGACGATCGAATGCTCCTGCAGGTTGTGCCCCTCTCCCGGGATATAGGCGATCACTTCGTAACCGTTGGTCAGACGCACCTTTGCCACTTTCCGCAGCGCCGAATTCGGTTTTTTGGGCGTGCGAGTCATCACCTGCACGCAAACCCCGCGCCTTTGCGGGCAATCGGCGAGGGCGGGTGATTTTGATTTCACCGCTATCTTCCTGCGACCCTTTCTTACGAGCTGGTTGATCGTTGGCATGTCACAAAATTCAATTTAGTCCAAATCGTTCGGAGATTAAAAAAGCCGCTCTGGCAGTCAGGACCTCAATTCCGCCAGACGCGGGGGAGCGGGGACTATATTAGTTTTCCACGCCGCGCAAGAGATTTTTCCTCAACGCCCTTCACCCGAAATCCACGGGGAAATGGACCGAAACACTAACACACATTTCACTGCTTTCATCTAAAACTGTACGAAGGGATTTAGGAAGACGCGAGCGGTAACGTTCGGGTCTCCGACCTCGCCCCCAGCGGCCCGAAGGGCCATGGAAAGCCTCGAGCGCTGGTGAGGGCGAAGCTCCGCCCTGAGCCGGGGCTTCACGCGCTGACTCCAGCTCGTGGCGGCACCTCCTAGAAGATTAGGGCGTCCAAATCGACCGAAGAATTCGTCGGGGGTCGAGTCGCAAGGCAGGATGACCGCGGAGAAGCCCCGGTTCGGGCGGAGCCTCACCCTACCCTGACCCCGCGCTGCCTCTCGCGTGTGGCTGTCCGAGGTTCGCGCTTCCTGTTGGCCCTTCGGGGCTCATTCTGATGAGGGAGATTGACCATAAAGGGCTAAGCTCCAACGCCAGGCTATCTGGATCTCCCATCCCGGTTCATGGTATTCTGCCCGACGTGGCAGGCGATCGCTGGCTTGATTTTTCTCGCCAGAGGAAAGTCCGAACACCGAAGGGCGGCATGCCTCGTGAAAACGAGGGTACCTGGGTCTAAGTCTCAGGTAACGGAAAGTGTCACAGAAAATAAACCGCCCAGCACCATCAGTTCTCGTTGCCAGTGTCGAGTGTCAGTTCTCAGTTGCCAGTGTCAGTTTTCAGTTGATGAGAGCAGAAAGGGTCCAACTGACAACTGACACTGGCAACTGCCAACTGGTGGCAACTGCCAACTGATGGTGCTGGGTAAGGGTGAAAAGGCGGGGTAAGAGCCCACCGGATCTTTGCGTAAGCGGGATCCCACGCAAAAACCCCATGTGGTGCAAGACAAAGCAGAGGGAAGAGTTTCCCGCTCGTTTCCCCCGGGAGACCCGGGAAGGATCCCTCGGGTGATCGTCGCATCCGTCATCATGGTGCCGGGCGCTCAGGAAACTGAGCGAGACAAATGATCGCCATTGCGCGAAAGCGGAAACAGAATTCGGCTTATACCACGAAAGGCGAGGCCCATCCGGATGACCAGGTACGGGCCTCAGACTCTTTGGGCCGGTTGTCAGTGTCAGTTGTCAGTTGACGGTGTCGGAAAATCCTCCCAGTTGTGCGTGTCAATCACGGCACGCCTTTCGCTGAAATGAGTCTCAGAAAAGAAAGAAACCAACAGGGCTAAGGACAAAGATTCCGCAAGAACGTTCTGCTTCTGCCACTGACAACTGGCCACTGACACTGGCAACTGACACCGGCAACTGACGTATTTGCGGCTGATCCAAGCTGTTCACTTGAACCCACTCCGGGTTTGTGTATGTAAGCAATTCCCGTCTGTCCCTAAATTGATGAGCCAGCACGGCATAACCCCACCAGGCAATGCAAACAAACGGTATACTTTATAATAACATCCCGTCGAAACAGTCGGCCGGACTCCCTTCGTCAGCATTACAACGGCATAACGCGCGGCATCGATGCAACCATCGCGCTGCGGAGTGAATTCTTTAATCCTCTCGGCAGCGTGAAGGACGGATCGGAATGTCGATGATTGCCGACTGCTGAAAAGTGATGGGGTGCTCAAACCCAATGGCACCGTGTCGTCGAACCCACGAGCGGCAACACCGGCATCGCTATTGCCATGGTTTGCGCGGCGAAGGGCTACGATCGTTTTGACCATGCCGAAACAATGTGCCTCGAACGTCGCACCCTTCTGGCGATGCTCGGAGCGACCCTGGTCCTCACCCGGTTGCCGAGGAGATGAGAGGCGCTATCGCCACGTGCCGTCGAGTTCGTGAAGACGACGCCGGCGCATGGATGCCGCAGCAGTTCGATAATCCCGCCAACCCCGCCATTCACGAGGAGACCACCGCCGAAGAGATCTGGGCCGATACCGACGGCAAAGTGGACATTCTGGTCGCCGCCGTCGGAACGCGGAGGCACCATCACCGGAGTCGCTCCAAGTCATTAAAAAAACGTAAAACCGGATTTTAAGGCGATCGCTGTCGAGCCGAAAGACTCGCCGGTAATATCGCAAAGCATGAAAGGCCTGCCCCTGAAGCCGGGTCCGCACAAAATACAGGGAACCGGAGCGGGTTTTGTGCCGAACCAATCTCCATTTGCAGATCGTCGATGAAGTCATCTCCGTTTCGAAGAACGAGGACGCATTCATCATAGCCAGTCGTCTGGCCAAGGAAGAAGGAATCCTACGCCAGACTTCCGGCGCGAACGTTCACGCTGCTATCGAAGTCGCAAAACACCCGGAGAACAAAGGTAAGCTGATCGTCACAGTTGCCTGCTCGACTGGTGAGCGTTACCTCAGCACTGCGCTGGCCGACGAAGCCAGAGCGGAAGTGGGCGGTTAGGTTCCATTTCTCCAGCCTGAATTTATCTCATGACTAGTCAACCC
>CAVRRT010000024.1:0-42040 GCA_963723305.1 uncultured Pseudomonadota bacterium | reverse complement strand
AGGCGCGCTGGGTCTGCGCGCCGTAGAGCGCGTGAGACGGAACTTCGACGTTACCGAGGGAATCGGTTTCGGTGCGGCGGTCGTGGACAGTCTGGACATGCGGGGGTCACTCCTCGAACAGGACGTCGGCGGTCAGGTCCTCGGCCCCCGCTTCCAGGCGGGCGCCGGACAGCTCGGCGGTGGTCTTGCGCAGCCGCTCCGCCAGGACCTGGGTGAAGGACCACAGCAGCTTGGTCGAAAGCTGGGGCTCCTTCCGGATGATCTCGTAGAAATCGCGCCGCGACAGCAGCAAGCACCCGCGAGCGCTCCTCGGCGGTGGCGCTGGCCGACCGGGGCTGCCGCCGGTCGATGAGCGCCATCTCCCCGATGTGCGACCCAGGCTCGAGGTGGGTGATGAAGGCGTCGTTCTTGTGCAGGCGGATCTTGCCCCGCAGCAGGATGTACATCTCGTCGCCCGGCGTCCCCTCCTTGATGATCTCCTCGCCCGGCGCGTACTCGCGCACGGTGGTGACGTTGAGGAGGCGCAGGATCTCCTTGTAGATCAGGTGCCGGAAGAGCGGCATCTTGCGGAGCACGTCGACCTTGCGCGCCAGCTCGGCGGCCCGATCGTCGGCGGCCGTGGCCGCCGCTGCCCCCTCGACCCGCACCACGATGGCGGTGATGTTGTCGTGCCCGCCGCCGGTGTTGGCCAGATCGATGAACCGCTTTGGGAGCAGCTTGACGTCGTCGCCCTTGAGCGCCTCGATGATGCGGGCGTCGTCCAGGTAGGCGTGCAGGCCGTCGGAGCAGAGCAGGAACTGGTCGCCGGGCAGGATCTCGAAGTCGATGGTGTCGCCCTGGACGGTCTCGTAGACGCCGACCGCCCGGGTGACGGCGTTCTTGTAGGCCTTGTACTGGGAGGTCTCGAAGGTCTCCTTGGTGACGCGGCCGCGGCGGATGAGCTCGTTGACCAGCGAGTGGTCCTCGGTGAGCTGCACCACCTGGCCGGCGCGCAGCATGTAGATGCGGCTGTCGCCGACGTGGGCGATGAAGCCGCGGTCGCCGGCGATCAGGAGCGCCGAGCAGGTGGTCCCCATGCCGCGCTTCTCGGGCTCGGCCTGCCCCCTTGTGGTAGATGGCCTGCCCGGCGGTCTGGATGGCGTTCTCCAGCAGGCTCAGGACCTCGTTCGGGCGGACGACGGCCTCGGCCTTGGCGAAGCGCTCGATCAGGTCACGCCCCGCGTCGACCGCGTTGCGGAATTCGTGGACCGCCAGCTGCGATGCCACCTCGCCGGATGCGTGACCGCCCATGCCGTCGGCGACCACGAAGAGCGACAATTTCTTGTCGACGAGGAAGTTGTCCTCGTTGGTCTCCCGTTTCTTTCCGACGTCGGTGGCAGCCCAGAAGGATAGCTCCATGGGGGTCTCTCCCGAGCCATCATCGCTATCACGAAACCCAGCCGGACCGATACGGGAATCGCGAACGAATTCCGCGGACTTGACACGGGGGCGCGCCTCTCTTTAGATATGTTCCCCTTCGCGCAAGCGGGGACCATGCTCGGGGATCGTCTAATGGCAGGACGCCAGACTCTGGATCTGGCTATCAAGGTTCGAATCCTTGTCCCCGAACCACTACCACGATAGAAGCACTCGAAATCACGGCCCCATGGTCTAGCGGTTAGGACGACGCCCTCTCACGGCGTAAACTCGGGTCCGATTCCCGATGGGGTCACACTGGAAGGCGTGGAATCTCGCTGGAGATTCCGATCGGCCTCCTTCTAGTGCCACGCTGTTGCCACGGCGGGTGACTCCAGGGCCAGGATCGGACACGCCCGCTCCCTGGGGCCAGGTGCGCGTAGCGCATCGTCGTGTTGATGGTCGAGTGTCCGAGCGGATACGATGCTACTGACTGCATGAGTTCCAATCGCCACGCGAACGATGATCGATTGCGGAGACGCCGGGAGGTCGCCCCCGGGGACTGCGAGGCCGTCGAGAGAGGTTGGACGACGGAGTTTCAACGGCTCAATCCTGTATCGCGGTACGATTACGGACGGCGTCGGCATGCGCCAAGCGAAGACCCAGACGATTCCGAAAGGAGAAAAGCGTTAGACGCTACTCAAAGTTACCCCGCCCCCCCGAGCCCGTCCGCGCGGCTCCAATTTCGATCGGCCCTACACATCGCTGAGCGCGGCGTCATTCCGAGCGTCCATCTCTCGGACTACGACGAGCTTGTACAAGCTGCGACCGCTCCCGACCGATGGCGACTGAGCGATTCCCGCATCGCACGTGGACTAACCGAATACCCCGCGCCCCGTCCGATTATCGTTCAGAACTTTCCAGCACCGCCAGTTCAACCAGAACTGGAGCCGCTACCGGACAAGCCTTCGCCGCCAAGGGTGACTTTTCTAGATCGCCTGTTGTTTACGGCGGACGAGAAACGTAAGGATTTTGCCAAGGCGCAAAATCGCTATGAAATGGAACTCCTGAAGACGCAGCGCCGAAACCATTGGTTCTCGGAGCTTTCAGCCGACCGCCACTGCTACTGGGAATATCGACGAAACAAGTCGTCGAGGCCAACGACGCAGTCTCGACTACATGGCTTCGTGAAAAAACGGCCTGGGATCAGAATGTACGACGAGAAAAAGCAGAATGGGAACGTGTCCGGGAAGGTTATCGGCAAGGAGCATCCTCGGAGGCGGTTACCTGCTTTCTGCATCTCTGTCTAGATGCGGTCCGATGCCCCAGTGGTTCGAACGAGACTACAATCTGACGTTTTCACCAGCCGAGGGAATTCTACTGCTTGATCTTTCGGATTCCCGACTTCTCCCCAATGGCATTTGTGAAGGATCGCGAACTGAAGGCAGGCACCAAAGAGGTTCCAGTAACGATCAAGGAGAAGCTAGGCCTGATCGACAAATTAACGACGTTTATCGCAATTAGATTTATGTGGGAACTAGGCCAGGTAGATGTTGGGGGGCATCTGAAGCTTGTTGCTTGCAATGGATTCGTTATCCGCGATGATCCAGCCACCGGATTGAAGCGCAACGATACAATTCTGTCCGTGGTCGCCAAGCCAGAAGCTCTTGCCCCGTTGAATCTAACAAAGATCGACCCTATGGTGTGCTTCAGAAGCCTCAAGGGAGTTTCGGGGGCGAAGCTGAGCGAACTGGTGCCGGTGAAACCGCTACTCCAGCTAGCAGCCCGTGGTGTAAGTGGCTCCGCCGCTCAGGCCGAGAGGTGAGCGACGGCGAGAGGCGTGACCGGCGCGAACCGGAGCGCCGGCCGCACCTGTCGCCAGAGGGCCCGCAGCGCGCGTAGCAACGCGATGAGGGTGACCCCAAGAGCGGCCGCCCGGCCCTGGAGGCACCTCGGTTTGCCGACGCCGAAGCGCGTTCGCATGAGCAAGGCGAGGTTGAGCCCCGCGATGTGCACGAGGAGCCGCTTGGCGATGTTCTCGTGTTTGCGTAGGTGAGTGCGTCGCATGCCGCCGGTCTCGAAGGCGTGAGCGAAGGGCCGCTCGATTAGCTCGCCGCGCAGGCGCATCAACGCGAGGCCGCGGCGCCCGTTCTTGCGTCGACGATTCGCGTACACCGCGGCGCGCTCCGCCTGCTGCTCCGGCCATTTCTGCCGACCACGTTGAGGCTCGGCGATGTACGTGCGCCAGCCCTCTTGTTGCAGCGACAGCAGCACCATCTTGCTGTGGTAGCCCTTGTCCGCCACGGCTTCCTCAGGATCTCCCTCGCGCTGCGACTCGTCGCCCGCGATCTCGCGTGCGTCGTCGAGATTCTGCACCGCCGCGTCGAGGGTGCCTTCGATGGTCGCCGTATCTCCCGCCGACGCTGGCACGAGCGTCACCGCCACGACGGCACCTGTGTCGAGGTCGACCGCGTGCTCTTCCTTGTGGGCCAGGTGCGTCCGCCCGTCCTTCATCTTCGTGATCTTCGCGTCGGGATCGTTCGGGTTGTACCAGTCGTCGTTCGAGCCCTTCTTCTTTCGCTTCCTATCGAGACGCGCCAGATCCTCCCGCGTCGGCGTTTCGATCCCTGATGCCTTCGCCAGGTCCTCGAGAAACGTCTGGTACGTGCGGCCGTCGTCGCGCCGAACGATCGAGCGCATCGCCGCGTTCGCCTCCAGCGTCGTCGCGTCCACGCCGATCGTCTTGCCCTTGATGAGTCCGGCGCCGTCGAGCACGCCCAGCACCCACGTGAACACGGCCTGATGTGTCTCCAGATCGATCAATCGCCGCGTCCGCGAAATCGTCGAGTGGTCGGGCGTCAGTTTGCTGGCTGGCACGCCGAGAAAATCACGAAGGCTCAACGAGTCCGCAGCTCGCCACGCGATCCCTCGCTCGCTGTCGATGCCCTCGAAGAAGCCGAGCAGCAAACTGCGGAAGTAGATACCGGGAGCGAGCCCCGGCCGCCCCATCTTTTTCGCGTAGAACTTCGCGCAGAGTCGCTCGACGTGCCGGTCGAACCCTTGGTCCGTGAGGACGCGGTTCACCGCCCGGTAGAACGGATGACTCTGCGACCGCAGCTGCTGGTGCGTGACGAACAGGTCTTCCTGCTCGCCCTCCCGCTTTCCCATTGCCACGTTCGCATCGTGCCCAACCCGAGATCCCGCGTCGATCTTGATCAGATGTTCAGGTCACGCGGGACTTACACCACGGGCTGCTAGACCGACACGACAGCCGTTTTGTCGCATCTCGTGAGGTCGCGCCTTCTGCTGACACGAACCTGGCTGCGATGGATTGGCAGGATTTTGAACACCTGATCCGGCAGCTATTCGAAAAGGAGTTTGGAGGGGAGGGTGTGGAGGTCAGAGTTACGCAGGCGAGTCGCGATCGCGGGGTTGACGCAGTCGTCTTCGACCCACATCCGATCAGAGGCGGTAAGTTCGTGATTCAGGCGAAAAGATATACGAATACGGTTGACGTGTCGGCGGTACCCGATCTCTACGGTACGGTGATGAACGAAGGCGCGAACAGGGGAATTCTCGTAACCACAAGCTCTTACGGGCGAGACTCCTTCGATTTCGCCAAAGACAAGCCGATCACTCTGTTAAGCGGAGCCGAACTGTTGCATCTACTAGGAAGCCGACCCTTTCGGGTCTAAGTGGCGGCGGCCTTGATTTCGACCTGACAGCCGAGGTCACCGAGGCGGCGAATTAGCCGTCCGATGACCTTGGTCTTGTCGCGGCGCTCGAAGTGGTCGGAGCCGAGGTCACGGTATTCGACGCCGTCGCGGAGCATGAAGAAGGCCGCCTGGAGCATCGAGGCTGCGACGGCCATGACCGCCTTCTTGGCGCCGCGGCGAGATTTGATGCGTAGAAATTGAGCGCGCAGGTACGTCGTCTTCACGCGGACCGCTGACCAGGCGGCGGTGACGAGGTTGGTCTTGAGCCAGGTGCCGGACTTCCGGGTTCTGGTCGAGCGGCGTTTGCCGGCGCTCTCGTCGTTTCGCGGGCAGAGCCCGGCCCACGAGATGAGGTGGCCCGGCGTCGGGAAGCGACTCATGTCGGTGCCGATCTCGGCGACGATCACGTTGGCGACGATGTCACTCACTCCAGGAATCGTCGTCAGCAGGTGAGCGCAGGCCCGGATCGGCTCCAATGCTTTTCCCACGTGGCCGTCGACCTCCTGCAGCGCCGACTCGATAGCGTCGATCATCTGCATGTGGAGCTTGAGCATCGAGCGATGGTGCTTGGTCACGCGACCACGCAGCGCCTCGACGAGCGCCGCGTGTTTCTTCCTTGCGTGGCCCTGGGCGAGGTCCGCGAGTCGCTCAGGATCGACTTCGCCGTCGATGAGCGCATTGAGCATCGCGCGACCGCTCTTGCCGACGACGCTCGACAGGACGCTGTCGAGCTTGATGTTCGCGTCCTCGAGCACCTTCTGGATTCGCAGCGTGTGCTGTGACATCTCGCGGACCAGTTGCTTGCGGGTTCGCGTGAGGTCACGCAGCTCCTGGATCGGAGCCGGAGGCACGAAACTGCTACGAATCAGGCCGTGGGCGAGCAGATCGGCGATCCACATCGCGTCGTTCACATCGGTCTTGCGCCCGGGCACGTTGCGAATGTGCTGCGCGTTCGCCAGCACGAGCTCGAAGCTCCCTTCGAGCAGGTGCCACACCGGTTTCCAATACACCCCCGTCGCCTCCATCGCGACGTGGGTGCAGCCGTGCGACTCGAGCCACTGGTTCAGCTCGATCAAGCCGCTCGTCATCGTCGAGAACGTCCGCACCTCGCTGTGCGGGGGCTCCGACACGCAGCGGACACACGCCACCACCGTCTCTTTGTGCACGTCCAAGCCCGCGCACCGTGGGTACAGGATCTCCATCTCTCCTCCTCGCTGTCGATCGGCGAGGAGCCCGCGTGTTCGAAGTCTACTAGACGTGCTCTCGGGTCTTTCGACCCTCGGCGACAATACGGGGTGCTCGCGGGGCTCCGGGTCCAACTACTGATCGGGCTCGAACGCACCATAGACAGGCCGACCTCTATGCCGAACGACGCCGCCATCATACGCTGCCCCCGTGTCGGCTTCACCCACACGGGGTCCGCGGCACCCGCGGATGGAAAACTACTGAAACTTGATGTTGTCGACCCGCAGCTCGACCGTGCAGGTCCCGGTGCCGCTCGCCGCGGAGTTCACCTGCCACTGAATCCCGATCACCTGGCTCCGCGTCGGGATCGCCGAGCTCGTCGGGTTGCTGAAGGCGGTGAACGGTTCGGAGTATGTGGTGGCCGTCGCCGTCGGGACCGCCAGGCCGGTGACCGCGGGAAACTGGTAGCAGCTCGCGCCCGCGTCGGGGTTGCAGGTTCCGCCGCTCGGGCTGGTGGCGCTGCTCGGTCGTTGGTCCTGGGTCTGAAGCTGCACCTGCCAGGCGCATCCCGTCAGGCTGCCGGCCGTGATCGTGGCCGTGAATTGCACCGACGTGAAGCCTGACGCGTTCACGCAGGAGTCGAAGGTCATGCCGCCTCCCGCGTAGCCCATCGCGCCGACCGTGAGGTTCAACTTGAGGTTCTGGGCGGTGGTGTCGACGGCTGCGGTGGCGGCCGACGGCGACGCACCGGAATAGGAGAACACGCTGCCACGAAGGCCGTCCGCATCGCACCACTTGCCGCTGGTGCTGTTCCACTCGGGAGGCGAGAAGTCCGCCACGAGATCGTCGGGCAACTTGAGCGCGCCCGTGCTCGAGCAGTCGAGCACGCCGCCCAGCGGACACATGTTGCCGCCCGCGCCAGCGCTGCCGCCAGCCCCGCCGCTGCCGCCGTGACCGGCCGCTCCGCCGGTTCCCGGCGTCCCGCCGGTGCCGACGCCGCCAGTACCAGGCGTCCCGCCGGTCCCGACCCCGCCCGTGCCTGGCGTCCCGCCGGTCCCAGCGCCACCGGTGCCTGTGATCCCGCCGGTCGCGACGCCGCCAGTCCCAGGCGTCCCGCCGGTCGCGACGCCGCCAGTCCCAGGCGTCCCGCCGGTCGCGACGCCGCCGGTCCCAGGCGTCCCGCCAGTCGCGACGCCGCCGGTCCCAGGCGTCCCGCCAGTCGCGACGCCGCCAGTCCCAGGCGTCCCGCCGGTCGCAGCGCCGCCAGTCCCCTTGATCCCGCCGGTCGCGGCGCCGCCGGTACCGGGCGTCCCGCCGGTGCCCACGCCGCCCGTACCAGGCGTCCCGCCCGTGCCTACGCCGCCGGTCCCCGTGATCCCCTCCGGTCCCGACGCCGCCGGTGCCCGTACCTCCGGTCGCACCTGCACCCCCGCTCCCGATTGTCCCGCCTGTTCCACCATGACCGCCGGTCGATCCCAGCGTGCCGCCCGTTCCAGGCGGCGAAGAGCCTCCCGTCCCCGAGCCACCGCCGATCCCCGAGCTGCCCCCTGTATCCCCAAGCTCGCCCGGCGCCTCCATCCCCCTGTTGGCGCAAGAGCTCACGCCAAGCGCGAGCACACACGCGGACAGGAGGACCCACGACAGGGGGGCACCCGCGCGGAACCCGACCGTACGACGCGGCAAGCTAGGGGCCACGAACATTGAGTCTCTACCAATACCGGAGGCCCGCAATCAGCAAAAGCGATCAGAGCGAGGTTTGCGGTCGACCGACCCGCCGACCAGCCCGAGGCGTGCGAGCCGACGCGCGCTAGTACTCGACCGCGACGCCGACGTTGATGTCGATGTTGAACGTGAACTTGGTGAAACCGGCGAGCAGGTTGGTCTCGCCGGTCAGCGCGAAGGCGGGCGAGAGGTTGTAAAGAATCCCGCCCCCCGCGCCCACGAAGACCGGCCCGGACGCGAGCGTGTCGACGCAGGTGGTCTTCATGTCCGTCCCGCACTTGGGCATCGAGGCGAACGAAGCGACGTGGCGGATCGTCCCGCCGCCCACCAGGCCGGAGACGAACGGATGCAGGTCGTCGAAGTGAAAGAGGTAGTTGGCGCGCGCGAAACCGGAGATGGCGAACGACGGCGGCGCGCAGACCATGCCAGCGCCGCAGGTGGTGGTGTCCGCCGGGTAGAAGGCGGTCGCACCGCTCACCTTCTGAATCCGGAGCTGCACCGACAACATCAGATCGGGGCTCAAGAAGTAGCCGACCTGCGGCAGCACCTGGCCGAGCTCGGCCGCCGCGAACCCCGACGGTTTGACGACGTCCTGGCTGTAGACCTCGCCCGTTCCGGTGGTCCAGCCCACGCCGCTCCCGACGCCGAGCGCGAAGTACCAGCTCGGACCCTCCTCCTCCGCCTCCTTGGGCTTGGGCGGGGGCGCGGCGGTCTTCTTGTTACCTGCCAGCGCCGCGCCCTGGAGAGAGACGACCAGCGGCTCAGCCGCCGACCCCCTGCTGGCGAGCACCTGATCCCCGTCGCCGTCGACCTCGATGTAGTACGAGACCTTGGCCCCCTCGGTGGCCGAGGAGGGGATCTCGCCCATCCAGTTTCCAGGCGATTCCTCTTTCATCTCGCGCTCGCCGAAGTCTTCCGAGCCGTCGGCGCTGAACGAGAGCACGACCTTCTTCGCCTTCACCGACGAATCGAGCGTCGCGCTGATCTGGATTGGCTTTCCCTGCGCGGCGCGCGTGACCGGCTCGTGGGTGATGGCGTCTGCCGCCGCGGGGGCCGTCGTGTCGCCGCCGCCAGCGCCCTTCTGGGCCTCGACCGCCTGGTCGAAGACCTCCTGGATCTCAGGGGTGGCCAGCAGCTTGTCGAGCTTGACGTCCGAGGCGATCTCCAGCGCCTTCTTGAATTCCTCGAGCGCGTCGTCCTTCAGCTTGAAGCCGGCGAACAAGACGACGCCCAGGTGAACGTGCGTGCGCGCCGCGACCTGGCTCTGCTCGAGCCCGCTGCGCGCGCAGACATCGAGCGCGTCCTTGAGGATCTTACGCGCCTGGTCGAAGTTCAGGTTCTCGAACTCGTCGACCGCCTTCTTGTTCAGCTTGGTGACCTTCTCGACCGCGGCCGAGCTCTCCTCCTGGGCGCGCACCGGCCCGGCGGCGGCCAGCAGGGCCAGCCCGGCGAGCGGAGCGAGGAGGCGGAGCGTGAGGGATTTTCCCAAAGCGGTTTCGGAGACTGTTTCGGCGGTTTTCGCGAGACGGCGGGCTCCAGAAGATCCCGGCGGAATCGCGGCGGAAAGAGGCGGCCAATGTATCACGCCCCGTCCCCGATTAAATGATCGTGGGGGCCTGCGAAGTTGGCGGCCCGGCCGTATAATTCGACTATGCGGAAGTCGAGCCTGCTCTCTGCCTGGGCCCCCTGGGGTGGTTTCGCGGTGGCGCTGGTGGGCGCCGGTCTTCTCTGGAACGGCGCCTCGCCGTCCCGACCGGCCGAGAAGGAGAAGGCCGCGGTCACGGGCGAGGCTCTGGCCGAGGAAGCCGGGCTCGAGCCGCGGCGGCTGGTGGTCGACTTCCGCGACGACATTTCCGCGGAGGCGCTCCGCGCCACCGGCTTCCAGGAGGTGCCGTTCAGCGACTATTCGAAGGTCGACGGCCTCTATAAGATCGACTTCGCTGACGCCGATGCGGCGGCTGCGGCGCGCGCCCAGCTGGCCCGCGATCCCGACGTGGAGAGCGTCGACTACGACGCGCTGGCGAGCATCCCAGCCGACGAGGAGCTGCAGGAGGTGACCGCCGAGGCCGCCAGCACCGGATCGATGGAGGCCGAGTGCGGCGCCAAGGCCGGCGACGGCGCCGACGGGAAGAGCTTCCCCAACGACACCTGCTTCAAGTACCAGTGGCACCTGCGCCAGATCGGGATGCCGGCGGCCTGGAAGCAGGGGAACGGCAAGGGGGCGGTGGTGGCCGTCATCGACACCGGCGTCACCAAGGTCGGCGATCTGGCCGACACCAAGTTCGTCCCCGGCTTCAACTTCATCGCCAACAACGCCAACGCCGACGACGACCACGGTCACGGCACCCACGTCGCCGGCACCATCGCCGAGTCGACCAACAACGGGCTGGGCGTGGCGGGCGTCGCCTACGGCGCGAGCATCATGCCGCTCAAGGTTCTTTCGGCGCAGGGGTCGGGCTCGATGGGCGGCATCTCGCAGGCGATCCGCTGGGCGGCCGACCACGGCGCCAACGTCATCAACATGAGCCTGGGCGGCGGGCGCGCGATGGCCCCGCTCGCGCGCGCCGTGCAGTACGCCCACGACAAGGGCGTCGTCGTCGTCGCCGCGGCTGGGAACGACGGGCGTGGGAAGGTGAGCTACCCGGCGCGCTACCCGGGCGTCATCGCCGTCGCGGCGACCCAGCAGGACGACGGCACGACCTTCTATTCGAACTGGGGACCGGAGATCGAATCTGGCGGCCCCGGGGGGAAATACCCGCGCGCAGCAACAGGGCGGCGTCCTGCAGCACACCATCGTGCCGGGCGACATCGGCCGCACCGACTACCTCTGGTTCATGGGAACCTCGATGGCCGCGCCGCACGTCGCCGGCGTGGCCGCGCTGGTCGTCGGCGCCGGCGTGCGAAAGCCGGACGCGGTCGAGGCGATCCTGCTCTCCACGGCGCGCAAGCCGGCCGCGCGCGAGGCCGCCACCGGCGCGCGGATCGACGACCACTACGGCGCCGGCATCGTCGACGCGGCGGCGGCGCTGCGCAAGGCGCGCGACGGGCGCGGCGCCGAGGAGCTGGGGCTCGGCCTGGCGACCGGCCTTCTGGGCCTGGCGCTCACGCGGCGGCGCGGGATCGCGGTCGGCAAGCTCGGCTTTGGAGCGCTGGCGGCGTTCCTTGTCGGCGCCTCGGGGATCGATCTGACCTGGGCCATCCCGCTCTCCTGGTCGCACGCCCACGCGGTGGCAGGCACGCTCGGCGGTGGGTTCACCGACCTCGCGTGGGGCCCGACCAGCGCCACGCTCTTCTACAGCGCGCTCGTCCCGGTGGGGCTCACGCTCCTGCTCTACGGCGTGCGGCGCCTGCGCCCGGCGTTGGCCGGCTTCGGCTTCGGTGTGGCGGGCGCCCTGCTCTTCGCGGCGATCGCCCACACCATCGACCTCCGCTTCGTCCCCGAGGCCGTCGAGCGCTACTGGCTCTTCGGTCAGGCGGCACTGGCGGGCCTGTTCGCGACCGCCTGCCTGCGCAAGGCGTAGCGCCCGGCGCGCGCGTCTCAGCCGGGACAGCTGCCCGCGTCGGCGGGCGGCGGGAGCTGGCAGGAGACGGAAACCGACGCCGCGTAGCTGGCCGGGTCCGATCCGACCGGCTCGTTGGTGACGGTGAAGGGTCCCTCGCCGGCCGGACAGTACCCGCTTCCCGCAGCTCCCAGCGACCAGCAAGGCGAGCCCGGGCCGACCGTCGCGCAGGCAGGAAGAACGATGTCCTGCACCACACCGTCCGCCGTCGTCAGGTGTTCGGTCGCGATGCAGTCCGGGTAGTCGTGCCCCTCGGCGTCGGTCTTGGTCTGAATGTTGTCCGAGAGGCAGGGCGGTTCCCCGTCGTCAGGCAGAGAGCTGCAGATGGCGCTCAGGGCCTCGGCGTAGTTGTTGTCGCAGATGGATCCGAGAACGCCGCCGCTGGAGAACGCCTCGATGAACTCGGCGAGCCGGACGGACGGCTCGCCGAAAGTGCCGCTGCCGTCGGCGGCCTCGGAGCCGCAGGACGGAGCGACACGGGGCCACAGCTCACCGCCCGTCGTGCCGCCGGCCTCGGGCACCCACTGCACGGCGTAGGGCGCGGGCGGCCCCACGAGGCCCGAAACCAGGATCTGGAGGGGATCGGCCTTCAATGACTTGATCTCGGCGACGAACTTCGAGACCGGCGTCAGTGTGTCGCCGGAGTCATTCGACGCGCAGTTCGCGAGCGGGAGCGTCGGAACGCCGTCGACGGCGGTCGCGTCGGCCGGCGGTTGGAGCGGAGGCGCGATCGGCCCTCCGGAACCGTTCGGATCGGCGCAGACGTGCCCCGCCTGGTTGCAGCGGTAGTGAGTGAGAGGACCCTGCGGATCACTGAGATCGTTCTCTGCCGGATCCCGGAGTGAAAAGAGTGAGGTGTCGGCGGGCGTGGAGCAGTCGTCGTGGTTCGAAATGAAGACGATCCCCAGGGAGGCGTTTGGGCGCAGGAAGCCGGCGTTCAAAGGGGGCGGGGGCGCTCCATCGGCGCCGAGCGCCCGGGCGAGCGCCGCCAGCGGTTGCCCGAAGCCGCAGCCACCGTCGCCGAGCTGGGCGATGCACTGGAACGCCTGGGTCGCCAGCGACGCGGTCGGATCGTCCGACGAGCTGGCGTCCTGGGTGCTCCCGACGGCGGAAATAAATGTCACCGACGGATCGAGCGTCGTGTCGGTGCACGTCCCTTCGGGCTGGCTGCGCAGGTTGCCGCCGTCCCCTCCGCTCGTGCAGCCCGGGACGGCGACATTCGCTGCTCCCCCCAGACCCATGTCCGAGGAAACGACACCGACGTGCAGGCTGGTGACCATCCCGGGCGGCGCGCACTGCGCGGCCATCATCAGGCTCGGAAGCTGCGTCGCCAGGGTCGTCTGCCAGCCGGCCATCGCCGGCCCGTCGTCGATCACGAAGACGAGATCGAGGTCGCGCTCGGCCGCCATCGTAAAGTGGGCGGTCAGCGTCAGCGAGGTCGCGCAGACAGTCGACGCCGGCACCCGATCGCACGCCAGCAGGCCCGCCGCCAGCGCCAGCCAGCTCCAGATCCCCACGCGCGCCTGTCGCCGACCGCCCATCCGCCGACCAACACGGAAGCAAGCCGCGTGCGCGGTGAAGTCCTCGCCGAATGCGGAGCTCCACCGAATTACCGTCAACCTGGTTGGCGCGGACGCCAACCAGGCAACATAGATCGACGCGTTACTGCCCGCGCCGCAGCTCGGTCAGGACGGACTTGGCGACGGCCTTGAGCGTGTCGAACACGCCGGCGCCGCTGGTGGCGCAGGCCTCGAACTCGGGCGCCTTGGTCGGGTTCAGGACCTCGCGCAGCTGATCGATCGGCGCCGCGTTGGGCAGATCGCGCTTGTTGTACTGCACGACGTAGGGGAGCTTGTTGAGGTCGTAGCCCTGATCGGTCAGGTTGAGGCGGAGGTTGTCGAGCGACTCGATGTTCGCCTCCATGCGCTCGATCTGGGAGTCGGCCACGAACACCACGCCGTCGACCCCCTTGAGGATCAACTTGCGGCTGGCGTCGTAGAAGACCTGGCCGGGGACGGTGTAGAGATGGAAGCGGGTCTTGAAACCGCGGATCTCACCGAGCGACAGCGGCAGGAAGTCGAAGAACAGCGTCCGCTCGGTCTCGGTGGCCAGCGAGATCATCTTCCCCTTCGCGTCGGGGCTGGTCTTCGCATAGATGTAGTGCAGGTTGGTGGTCTTCCCGCACAGGCCCGGCCCGTAGTAGACCAGCTTGCAGTTGATCTCGCGCGACGAGTAATTGATGAAGCTCAATCGATCACCCGTCCCGTGAGATGCGAGGTGATCGCGGCGTCAGTCATTGAAAAGGTTGTCGATGTCGCTGTCGGTGATCTCCGTCAGGATCGACGGCTGACTCTTGGAGGCGGCCTTCTTGGCGACCTGATCGAAGAGACGCACCATCTCGTCCGAGGACTTCCGCACGCGCAAGCGGACCAGACCGAGCGACGAACGCTCGTCGAACAGCACGAGCAGGATCGCGCGTCCCCCCACCAGGGTGATGTGAATGTTGGTCTTCTCCCCCTCGTGGAACTGGCTGGAGAAGTCCTTCTCGCGAAGGATCTTGGAAATGCCGCCGGTGGCGGCGACGTTACCGGCCGTCAGCGACGACAGCGACGTCACGTCCAGCTCTTCGGTGTCTCCGGCCTCGGCGATCGGCTGACCGTCGCGGCCGATGAGGAGGACCGCTTTCGCATTGGCGTCCCGGGCCAGCCGCGCGCAGACGAGTGACATCTGCTGCTGCTCTTCGGGAAACATCACATCGGGGCCACTCATCGCGCTCCTCGCCTGCCAGGAATCCTCACGAATATCATTCGCGAAACCGGGTTTCAAGCATTCTACCCCAGCTTGCCCCGTCGGTGTGAATCGCGGCGCGCAAGTTCTACGCTGCCGACCTACATCTCGTCGTGCATCTCGTCCTGCATTCGTCCTGCGTCGGCCGCTCTTGCATCGACCGGCCTACATCTCGCGCCGGCCGTCGATGGCGCGGGCCAGGGTCGCCTGATCGGCGTACTCGAGCTCGCCGCCCATCGGAACTCCGGTGGCGATCCGGGTGGTCCGGACGCCGAGCGGACGGAGCAGCTTGGAGAGATAGACGGCCGTCGCCTCCCCCTCGACGCTGGGGCTGGTCGCCAGGATTGCTTCCTTGATCGTCCCGTCGCCGCAGCGGCGGACCAGCTCGGTCACGCGCAGATCCTCCGGCCCGATTCCGTCCAGGGGCGAGAGCAGACCGTGCAGCACGTGGTAGCGGCCGCGGTAACCCCCTGCCCGTTCGACCGCGATCAGATCCTGCGGCTGCGCCACCACGCAGACGAGGCCCTCCTCGCGCCGCTGGTCGCGGCAGATGGCGCAGGGATCGGTCTCGGTGAGATCGCAGCAGACCGAACAGAAGCGAATCTTCTGCCGGACCTCGCCGATGGCCGCCGCCAGCGCCGCGGCGTCCTCGGGGGAAGCGCGCAATATATGGAATGCCAGCCGGGCGGCGGTCTTCTCGCCCGACCCCCGGTAGCTTGGCCAGCTGCTGGATGAGCCGCGCGATCGGCGAGGCGAACATCCGCGGCCTAGGCCCCGAACATCCCGGGCGGGACCGGGAGGCCGCCGGTCACCTGCGCCAGGTCAGCGTCGGCCATCTCGCGCGCGCGCTGAAGCGCGATGTTCACCGCGCCGGCCGCCAGGTCCTCGATCATCTTCTTGTCGCCCACGATGGCGGCGTCGATGGTGAGCGAGAGGATCTCTCCCTTGCCGCTGGCGGTGCAGCGGCAGAGACCTCCGCCGGTTTCGCCGACGACGGTCTTGCGTCCGAGCTCCTCGCGCACGCGCGCCACCTCGGTCTGAATTCGCTGGGCCGTCTCGAGCAGCCCCTTGAGATCGGGGATCGACATCAGGTCTTTATCTCCTTGAGCGCGGCGCCAAAAACGTCCTGGGCGTTGCGGATGCGCGGGTGCTGGCGGGCTTCGTTTTCCCGCACCTTCCGGTCGGCGGCCGCCGCATCGACCTCCTGGCCGACCTCGGAGCGCACCGCCGTGCCGTTGGCCGGGGCGCCCGCCACCACGCCAAGCTTGGTCGGCCGCCCCAGCACGGAGGAGATGACCGCCTCGATCTCGGCGGCGTCCCTCTCGGCGCGTTCGGCGTCCCGCTTCTGGGCAAAAGACAGCTTCACCGTGCCCGGCGTCATCGACACCACGTCGGCATGGGCCAACATCGCCCCCAGCGACATGCTCTTCTTCTCGAACGTCGCCAGGATCCGCCGCCACAGCTCGTCGGAGTTGGCCGTGGAGATGTTGCCCGCCGCCGGCTCCGTGGCGCCGACGGCAAGGGCAGGCACCGCCACCGGAACCGCGGCCACGATGGGAGCCGCGGCTGCCGCCACGGGCGCGGGCGGCGGCGCGGCGGCCGGCGGGGCGGCCAGCGGAGGAGCAACCGGCGGCGGAGCGGCTGAGGGCGCGCCCCACGACCGCGGCCCGGCGGCAGGCGTCGGTTTGGCCTTGGGAGGTGCCGGCGGCGGCGCCTGCCCCGATCCGCCCGGGCCGGCGACGGACGCCGGACGGGCGCCCCGCAAACGCCCTTCCAGGTCGTCGAGACGCTGCAGCAGATCGCCGAGCGGCACCATCGGCTCCGCCGCGCACAGATCGATGGCCGCCATCTCGTAGCAGAGCCGCGGCGTCGGCAGCCGCGAGGCCTCGTCGACGGCGCGCGCCCAGCGATCGAACAGCACCGTCACCAGGCCCGGTCCCGCCCGCTCGGCGAGCGCGCGCACCTCGTCCATCTCCTCCGGCGTGGCGTCGATCAGATCGCCCAGCTCCACGCCTGGCACCGGCTTCACCGAGGCGACCACCTCCAGATCGCGCAGGAACCCCAAAAACGACCGACCCAGCTGGCCGAGATCGACGCCCCGATCGGCCGCCCGCGCGATGAGGCGTAGCGCCGTCCCCGGATCGCGGTCGAGCGCCGCGCCGGCCAGGCCGACCAGGAGCTGGCGGTCGGCGACCCCCAGCACGTCGGCGGTCACCTCGGCGGTCAGCCGCTCGGTGCCGACGTAGGCGATCGTCTGGTCCAGCAGCGAAAGCCCGTCGCGCACCGAGCCGGCCGCCTGCCGGGCCACCAGCCGAACCGCCTCCGGCGTGGCGTCGATCTTCTCGGCGCGCAGGATCTCCGTGAGGTGCGTGGCCAGGCGCGTGGTTGGGATCAGCTTGAAGTCGAACCGCTGGCAGCGCGACAGGATGGTGGCGGGAATCTTGTGAACCTCGGTGGTCGCGAACACGAAGACCACATGCGGCGGCGGCTCTTCCAGCGTCTTGAGCAGCGCGTTCCAGGAATGCGCCGAGAGCATGTGCACTTCGTCGATGATGTAGACCTTGCGCCGCGCCCGGGCCGGCAAGTAGCGGACCCCTTCCAGGACCGACTTGGTCTCCTCGACCTTGGTGTTCGAGGCGGCGTCGATCTCGATGACGTCGACCGCGCGCCCACCGGCGATCTCCAGGCAGATGTCGCAGACGCCGCAGGGCTCGGCGGTCGGACCCTTCTCGCAGGAGAGCGCCTTGGCCAGGATACGCGCCGCGCTGGTCTTGCCGACGCCGCGCGCCCCCGTGAACAGGAAGGCGTGGTGGACGCGGTTCTGTGCGATGGCGTTCGTCAGCGTCCGGGCGACGTGCTCCTGCCCGATCAGCTCGGAAAACCGCTGCGGCCGATACTTCCGGGCCAGGACCAGATACGACACAGGGAGAATCTACCTAATAAAGCTGGGCAGAGCGGTCCTTTTGCGTGGCGTGTGCCGTACTTGTCGCCCTTGTCGGGGTGCTTACCTCTTACCGGTCCCATGAGGCTCGACAAACTGACCATCAAGGCGCGTGAGGCGATCCAGGCCGCCCAGGAGCTGGCCGGGAGCCGCGGCCACCAGGAACTGACCCCAGAACATCTCCTGCTGGCGCTGCTCGACCAGGCGGACGGCATCACGGGCGCCCTGCTTCGGAAGGTCGGGGTCGACCCGGCGCAGGTCCGCCAGGCCGGCGTGAGCGCGCTCGATGCCCAGCCTCAGGTCCGGGGCTCGACCGCCGACATCTTCGTCGGCCGCCGGATGCAGGACCTGCTCGAGGACGCCGGCAAGCTGTCCAAGGAGTTCAAGGACGAGTACATCTCGAGCGAGCATCTTCTCTTGGCGCTGGTGGACAAGGACCACGGCGCCGCCAGCCGCGCGCTCAAGGATGCCGGCGTCCGCAAGGACGCGCTCATGAAGGCGCTGGCCGAGGTGCGCGGCACCCAGCGCGTGACCGACCCCGAGGCCGAGGGGAAGTACCAGGCGCTCGCCAAGTACACCCGCGACCTGACCGACCTCGCGCGAAGCGGCAAGCTCGACCCGGTCATCGGCCGCGACGAGGAGATCCGCCGGGCCATGCAGGTGCTCTCGCGGCGCACCAAGAACAACCCGGTGCTGATCGGCGATCCGGGGGTTGGCAAGACCGCCATCGTCGAGGGGATCGCGCTGCGCATCGCGGAGGGCGACATCCCCGAGTCGCTCAAGGACAAGAAGATCCTCTCGCTCGATCTCGGGGCGCTCATCGCCGGGACCAAGTTCCGCGGGGAGTTCGAGGATCGCCTGAAGGCGGTCCTCAAGGAGATCGAGGCGGCCGCGGGCGGCGTCATCCTGTTCATCGACGAGCTGCACACGCTGGTCGGCGCGGGCGGGGCCGAAGGGGCCGTCGACGCCGCCAACATGCTCAAGCCGGCGTTGGCGCGCGGCGATCTGCGCTGCATCGGCGCCACCACGCTCGACGAGTACCGGAAGTACATCGAGAAGGACAAGGCGCTCGAGCGCCGCTTCCAGCCGGTCTACGTCGGCGAGCCGTCGCTCGAGGACACGGTGGCGATCCTGCGCGGTCTGAAGGAGCGCTACGAAGTCCACCACGGCATCCGGATCCGCGATGCGGCGCTGGTCGCGGCGGCGCGTCTGTCACACCGCTACATCTCTGGCCGGCAGCTCCCCGACAAGGCGATCGATCTCGTCGATGAGGCGGCCAGCCGTCTCAAGATGCAGATCGACTCGCGCCCCGATCCGATCGATCAGATCGAGCGCCGATTGACGTCGCTGGCGATCGAAGAGCAGGCGCTCGGCAAGGAGAAGGACGAAGCCTCGGCCAAGCGGCTGGCGGCGGTGGCCACGGAGATCTCCGAGCTGCGCGAGCGCGCCGATCAGATGAAGACCGTCTGGCAGCATGAAAAGAGCCTCATCGGTGGGCTGCGCAAGCTGAAAGAGGAGGTCGAGGCGGCCAAGACGGAGGCCGAGTTGGCCCAACGCCGCGGCGATCTGACCCGCGCCGCCGAGCTCCGCTTCGGCCGCATCCCCGAGATTGAAAAGGGCATCCTGGCCAAGTCCGACGAGCTCAAGGAGGCCCAGAAACACGGCTCCTTCCTGCGCGAGGAGGTCACCGAAGAGGACGTGGCCGCCATCGTCTCCAAGTGGACGGGAATCCCCGTCGACAAGATGCTCGAAGGGGAGCAGGCGCGGTTGCTGCTCCTCGAAGAGCGGCTGCACGCACGCGTGGTTGGCCAGGATGAGGCGGTGTCCGCGGTGGCCAACGCGGTTCGCCGCGCCCGGGCCGGCCTGCAGGATCCCAACCGACCGATCGGTTCGTTCATTTTCCTCGGGCCGACCGGCGTCGGAAAGACCGAGCTGGCGCGCGCGCTGGCCGAGTTCCTGTTCGACGACGAGACGCACATGGTCCGGATTGACATGTCGGAGTACATGGAGAAGCACGCCGTCTCCCGCCTGATCGGCGCGCCTCCCGGCTACGTCGGCTACGACCAGGGGGGCAGCTCACCGAGGCGGTGCGGCGGCGCCCCTACTCCGTGATCCTGTTCGACGAGATCGAAAAGGCGCACCCCGACGTCTTCAACACGCTGCTGCAGCTGCTCGACGACGGGCGCCTCACCGACGGGCAAGGGCGTACGGTCGACTTCCGCAACACGGTCGTCATCATGACCTCCAACGTCGGTAGCCAGTACCTGCAGGACTGGACCAACCTGGAGGCGAAGGACCGCGTGATGGAGGAGCTGCGCCGCTCGTTCCGCCCGGAGTTCCTCAACCGGATCGACGACATCGTCATCTTCCACCCCCTCGGCAGGAACGAGATCGACACCATCGTCGACATCCAGCTCGGTCGGCTGCGCAAGCTGCTCCGCGATCGGGACCTCGACCTCGAGCTCTCGCCCGAGGCGCGCAGCTTCCTGGCCGACCAGGGCTACGACCCGCAGTACGGCGCCCGGCCGCTCAAGCGGGCGCTGGTCCGCCTGGTCCAGGATCCGTTGGCGCGGAAGCTCTTGGCCGGGGAGGTCCGCCCGGGTGACGCGGTGGTGGTGGGACGGGGTTCTGACGGCGAGCTGACCTTCACGCGCAAACCGCAGCAGCGTATCGCGGTCATGTCATGATGGAGTAACTAACCCCGCATGAAAGATCTCTACAAGACGCTGGGGGTGGCGGAGAACGCGGAAGAAGCGGCGATCAAGAAGGCCTATCGCAAGCTGGCCAAAGAGTTCCACCCCGACATCACCGGCGACGACAAAAAAAAGACCGAACGCTTCAAGGAAATCAACGAGGCGTACGACGTCCTCGGCGACTCCAAGAAGCGCAAGGAGTATGACCGCCTCAAGCACGCGCCCGTTCGTCCCGACGGGATGCCGGAGGGGTTCGACGCCGACGCGTTCGCGCAGACGTTCGGGCGCACGCGCTCCGGCGCTGGCGGCGGCGTGGAGATGTCCGGCGACTTCGACATCTCCGACATCTTCTCCACGCTGTTCGGCGGCGGCGGCGCGGCCGGCGCTGGCTTCGATCCGCGGCGGCCACGCGCGCGGCCCAGCCGCGGCAGCGACGCCGTCGGCCGCATGGAGGTGACGTTCGCCGAGGCCGCGCTCGGCGGCAAGCGAACGGTGCGCACCGGCAGCGGTGGCACGGTCGAGGTGAACATCCCCTCGGGCGTGGAGGACGGCGGCCGCTTGCGGCTCCCCGGCCAGGGCGGGCCGGCGCCGGGGCGCGGCGGCACGCCGGGCGATCTCTACCTCGACATCGAGGTCCGCAAGGACCCCCACTTGCAGCGCCAGGGCGCTGACATCGAGCTCGTCTTGCCGGTGACGTTCGCCGAGGCGGCGCTGGGGGCGAAGATTGAGGTCCCCACGCTCGAAGGGCGCGTCACTGTTACGGTTCCGCCCGGAACATCGAGCGGCGCCCGACTGCGGTTGCGCGGCCGCGGCGTCAAGAACGGCGACGGCACCCGCGGCGATCAGCTCTGCCGCGTCGAGATCATGGCGCCCAAGCTGAAACCGGACGACACGGAGACGCGAAAGCTGCTCGAGGAGCTCGCCCGCCGGACCTCCGCTGACGAGGTTCGTCGGTTTTGACCGGGCGTTCTTACCCTCACCGACCGCACCGGGCTCCCGGTTGTCGGAAACAAATCTGTTATACCTTTTTCATCCCCGCGGCATCCTAAAGCAGAGGTCAACCAACCCCATGAGCGACACCACGAAGACCCTCCCGCTGCTGTCCCTGCGCAACCTGGTGCTGTTCCCCGGCGCCGTGATGCCGGTGGAGATCGGCCGCGCCAGCTCGCTGCGTCTGATCGAGGCGCTGGGCGGCAAAGGCGCGCGCGTCCTGGTCGGCACCCAGAAGGACGCCGACATCGAAGAGCCCGCCGGCGCCGATCTCTACACCATCTGCGTCGAAGGCGAGGTCGTCCGCATCGTCAAGGCGGCCGAGAATCGCGTCACCGCAGTCCTGCGCGGCACTGAGCGGCGCAAGGTGACCGGCTTCGTCCAGGAGAAGCCCTACCTGCTCGCGTCGTACGAGCCGCTGGTCGAGATCCGCAAGGACCCGATCGAGATCGACGGCCTGGGCATGGCGGTCTACGACGTGGCCAAGCAGCTCATCGCCATCTCGCCCGACATCCCGGACGAGACGGCGCAGGTGCTCGACCAGCACAAGGATCCCGGCCGCCTGGGCGACATCGTCGCCGCGACCGTCGACCTCTCGCCGGAAGAGCGCGCTTCGCTGCTGGTCGAGATCGACGTGGCGGAGCGGCTGCGGCGCCTGCTGGTCCTGCTCCAGCGCAAGGTGGAGCTCATCAAGGTGAAGCAGAAGATCGACTCGCAGGTCCGCGAGGAGTTCTCCAAGCACCAGCGCGAGGCGGTCCTGCGCCAGAAGCTGAAAGCAATCCAGGACGAGCTCGGGGAGGGCGAAGACGCCAGTGACCTCGACGCGTTCGAGGAGAAGATCAAGGTGGCCGAGATGCCGGCGGAGGTGGAGAAGACCGCCCGCAAGCAGCTCGATCGTCTCAAGCAGATGGCGCAATCGTCGGCCGAGTACACCGTGCAGCGGACCTACCTCGAGTGGCTGGTGGAGCTCCCCTGGTCGAAGCGGACCGAAGACCGGCTCGACCTCGATCAGGCGCGCGAGATCCTCGACAGCGACCACTACGATCTCAAGAAGGTGAAGAAGCGCATCCTCGAGTACCTGGCGGTGCGTAAGCTGGCGCCGGGGAAGAAGGGGCCCATCCTCTGCCTGGCCGGACCTCCCGGCGTCGGCAAGACCTCCCTCGGCAAGTCGATCGCCCGTTCGCTGGGACGTGAGTTCATCCGCGTCTCCTTGGGCGGCGTGCGCGACGAGGCCGAGGTGCGCGGCCACCGCCGGACCTACATCGGCGCGCTGCCCGGACGAGTCATTCAGGGTATGCGCCGGGTCGGGTCTCGCAACCCGGTCTTCATGCTCGACGAGATCGACAAGCTGGGCGCCGATTTCCGCGGCGATCCGTCGGCCGCTCTCCTCGAGGTGCTGGACCCGGAGCAGAACTCCACCTTCTCCGACCACTACCTGGAGGTGAACTTCGATCTGTCGGACGTCATCTTCATCGCGACGGCCAACATGCTCGACCCCATCCCCCCGGCGCTGCTCGATCGCATGGAGGTGCTGGAGATCCCCGGCTACACCCGCGAGGAGAAGCTGGAGATCGCCAAGCGTCACCTGGTCCCGAAGCAGGTCGCCGAGCACGGGCTCGACGATCAGCGGATCAAGCTCTCCGACGACGCGCTCAACGTCATCATCGAGCAGTACACGCGCGAGGCGGGGGTGCGTAACCTCGAGCGCGAGGTCGCCAGCGTCATCCGCGCGATAGCGGTCAAGGTGGCCGAGAACCAGACCTACGATCCCAACCTCTCGCCGGCGACCATCGCCGACATCCTGGGGCCGCAGAAGGTCTACCTGGAAGCGGCGGAGCGCACGGAGATCCCCGGCGTCTCCACCGGCCTGGCCTGGATGCCGACGGGTGGTGACATCCTCTTCATCGAGGCCTCCGCCATGACCGGCAAGGGGACCCTGATCCTCACCGGCCAGCTGGGCGACGTCATGAAGGAGTCGGCGCGCGCGGCCCTCTCGTGGGTCCGCACCCACGTCGAGGATCTCGGGATCACTGCCGACTTCGAGAAGACGGACATCCACCTGCACGTCCCCCAGGGGGCGGTGTCGAAGGACGGGCCGTCGGCGGGCGTGGCCATCACCGTGGCGCTGGTGTCGCTCCTGACCGGGCGGCGCGTGCGCGGCGACGTGGCGATGACCGGCGAGATCACCCTGCGCGGCACCGTGCTCCCGGTGGGCGGAATCAAGGAGAAGGTGCTAGCGGCCCACCGCTCGGGCATCAAGCGAGTGGTGCTCCCCGAGCGCAACCGCAAGGACATCATCGACATCCCGGAGACCGTCCGCGCCGAGCTGGACATCGTCTTCGTCAAGAAGATCGACGAGGCTCTGGAGCTGACGCTGGAGACCGTGCCCGTCGTCGTCGCCGGCCCCGAGGGCGCCGGTGCCGGCCCCGAGGTGACGGCGCGCGCGTAACGGCGCCGCGGCCTTGCAACGTTGATAGCCTTGCCGACTCGCGCGCCGGTCGCGCGGGTTGGCTGGTGGGCGGGGGAGATCGGCTTCCTTTCGAGGCTGAGGCTGGGTGAACTAAACCGAGACGTGCGTCTCGGCGCGGAGAGCCTGCGTGTCGTCCTTCCAGGCGTCCCGTTCCTTGACGAACCTCCTCCACTTCATAATCCCGTAGTCACGGAGCTCCGCCAGCAGCTCGGGGCGCCGATCGAGCTTGGAGAGGTAGCTGAGCTCCCGGTCGAGGGAGATGCGCATCACCCGAACCCGGCGGTACCGGGAGTCGTTGATCTTCTTGTCGGCGAGCGCCCGGTTGATGGTGTCGATGAACTTCAGCTCCTGCTCCATCGACAGATTCCCGGAGAGCGCGTTCCGGCGATCGAGGATCTCGTGGGTGTCGGTGGGAACGCGCGCGCAGGTGCTGGAGTTGATCTGGACAAGCCACAGCTCGTCGATGTGATGCTCCATGAGATCGTGAATCGGCGGATTCTGCGAGAAGAGGCCGTCCCAGAAAACGCCACGCCCCGGCACGTTGACCGCGCGGAACATCTCCGGGATGGCCGCCGAGGCCAGCAGACACTCGGCGCAGATCTCATCGCCGGTGAAGAGCTCGAAGTGGCCGCTCAGGACCTCCACCGCTCCGATCTTGAGAGCCGGAGCTCCCGGCCGGCGGGCGAGCGCGCGCAGCTCCGCGAAGTTGAAGTATTCGTTGAGCATGGCGCGAAACTTGTCCTCGCCCCATTGGGGGAGGTGATAGGGGCTCACCTCCGGCAGCACCATCATGTCCCGGAGGTTCATGATGCTCATCAGAGACTGATTGGTGATCTGGTCCAGGGGATCCCGGGCCGACATGGCATCCCAGAACTCCCGCAGCTTCCGGACCGCTTGCGCCGGATTGTTGCGGACCAAACCGTCCCAGGCCAGCGTCGCGCAGATCGCTCCGCCGGACGTGCCGGAGAGCGCGACCACGTCGACGTCGTCCGGAATGCGCTCCATGAGGCCCTGGAGGACACCCGCGGTGAATGCGGTGTGGCTTCCTCCCCCCTGGCAGGCGATCGCCACGCGGCTGCGAGCTCCGTTTTCCACTGCGGTCTACCCCCGGTCTCAGGCCGATGCCTGCTGCAGCTCGATCGACTTCGCGGCCCAGGTCTGGAATTCGCGCGCCTGAGACTCCGACTGTTCCTTGAACACGTCGAGCAGCTTCCGTGAGAGCGCATCAGCGATCCGCTTGTAGTCGTCGGCCGACTTGGCCTCGGACAGGCGAAACGTCTGTTCGATGAGCTGGATCCCGGAGCGGAACGTGGCATCCAGCGATTCGCGCTGCTTGTGCAGGCTCTCGATCGCAAACTCGGCCCAGCGCTTCTGAGCCGTTCGGGTCCACTCCATGGACGCCCCGGTGACGCTGGGCTGGATCGCCATCATCTGCTTGGTCCAGTTCTTGTAGATGTCGAGCGGCATCTGCCCCGACGACTCGGACGCCTTGCGGAACGCTTCAAAGAGCACATCGAACATCGCCCCTCCATCCCTCTTGGATCGTCGACCGGCGGAACTGTCCCGGCCTCCGGTGAGCGTCAGTGTGGGAATCGCTGGGAAGTTGGCAAGCAAGGGAATTTCTGATTCGTCCAACGGATGTCAATGCTCCTCGAAACTCGACTCCGGTGGCGCGCCGGCAGAGAGCATCCCCCGCGCGGCGCGGGCCTGCTCCTGTTCGAGGTTGAGGGCCCGCACCGGAAACGGGATGACGATCCCCTCCGCCGCGAAAGCGCGGACCAGCGCCTTGATGAACTCGTGCCTGACCAGCAGGATGTCGGGATAGCTGCGGAGCCGCAGGATGACGTCGAAGTCGATGCTCGAATCGCCGAACGCCCGGTAGCGAACCCGCGGTTCGAACTCCGGCACGGCGCCGGGGATCGTCTTCATGATCTGGCGCCCGACCTGACAGGTCACCCGCTCCACCTGTTCGAGATCGCTGGCCGCGTGCACCCCGACCGGGATGACGATCGCGACCTCGGCGGAGGGTTGGTGGTAGTTGGTCACGATCGTCTCCGCCAGCTGACGGTTGGGGATCACCACCACGGTGTCGAACAGCGTTCGAATGCGCGTCACCCGCCACTGAATGTCCTCCACGTAACCCTCTTCGCCCGATCCCAACTTCACGAAGTCGCCCAGGTTGATGTTCCCCGCCAGCGTGAAGTTCATGCCCGCAATCAGGTTGGCGAGCGTCTCGCGGAGACCGAACGCGACCGCCAACCCGCCCAGGCCCATGGTGGTGAGCAGCGGCGTCACGGAGATGCCGAGCAAACCCAGCAAGACCAGCGTCCCCACGGCCAGCACGGCGATCTTGACCAGCGTGCGCACCACGCCGGTACCGGAGGCGGCCCGGACGCCGTCCAGGCGCACGCCGCGCAGCTCGAGCAGCCGGCCGAGCAGGCTGGCCGCCCAGAAACTGACGGAGAGGATCAGCGCAGCGAGCAGGATCTTCTGCGCCGAGCGCGCCAGCAAAGGCGGGACAGAGACGATCCGCATCGCGGCGTAGAGGCCGCCCAGGAGGCACCAGACGGGCAGCGGCCAGCGCATCGAGGCGATGATGGCCGTGTCGGCCGCCCAGGGCGTCCGCTCGGCGTAGCGCCCGAGGCGGGTCAGGAACTGCCAACGCGCCAGGAACCCGAGGAGGATCGACAGCAGCACGATCGCCGCCGCCGCGATCACGGGGACGTGTCTGGCCCAGGTCGTAGATGTCAGGGCTCTTCCCTCGCGCTTCTGCCGGAAGCCGTCGCGCAGGCGGCTCGCCAGCAACATGGCGCCGGGCGGAAGCGACGCCATCCTCCGCCGCACGGATCAGCCGTTTTCGCAAACGGGTCCCCCACCATGGCGGCGCCTGCTGGCACGATCATACTGCCGAGGTGGCGGGCCATTCGCGCTGGCGCCGGAGGCTGGTGGATGCGATCGCGACAGCCGCGTTCGTCGCGCCGCTCGCCTCCGGGTCGCCGGCTCTGGGCTGGGCCACCGTCGAGCATCAGGAGATCGGGCGAACGTCCTACACCCGCGCCTGCGCCGATCTCGGGGCGACGGTCGCTGCGCGGGGAGCGTCCGGAACAGTCGATTCGGGCGTCGAGGCGCGTCTCGGGCGCGTGTGCGGAGAGAACCTGCCGGTCCTGGCCCGGCTCTACGGCGACGCGACCGCCATCGCCGGCGACTTCCTCGGACATCCCTCGGAGTTCCTCTCGCAGACCGGCGCCTGGCGGTTCAGCAGCCGGAAGTCCTACTACCTGCTGGCGCTGGAGAACAGCGCGCACTTCAACCCGACGTCGACCCGATCGTGGGGGGAGTACCATCAGCAGGCGATCGGTTACGCGCTGGCGGCAGCCGCGGCGGAGGGGCTGGCCACCGTCGAGCAGCTTCAGCTGGCCATCTTCGAGAGCGCCTTCGCCGACCACTATCTGCAAGATTCGTTCGCTGCCGGGCACATGGGGTTCAACCGCGCGGCGTCCAGCGCCGCCGCGGCCAAGTCCTTTCACGACGCCTGGAACGCGCGCGGACGCGTGGCGACCGACCGGAGCGGCCACCGCTGGGTGACGTTCGGAGACGGCCGCCTCGACGAGCCGGCCAACCAAGACGGCCGGCGCCACGTCATGGACGCCGCCACCCTCTCCATCCGGGGCGTCCTCACCGCCTTCGTGCTCGGCGTGCGCGCGCCCGAGGACGAGCTGGCGGTCTGGCAGATCCTCCCCTTCACCATCGAGGCTCCCGAGCTGCTGGCCGAGGTGGCGGAGATCTTCGTCAAGGACGACACGACCACCGGCGATCAGGAGCTGGTGCCGCTGCAGCTCACCATCCGTCCCGCCTACAAAGACATGGTGGCGACCGCCTCGTTCTGGTCGGTGGCTGCCTTCGACGATCCTGGTGATCCCTACCTGGCGCTGGTCGGGGGCCTCGAGCTCGGCGTCCCCTTCGTTCCGGTCCAGACCTATCTCGGCGCGGGTGGGACGTTGCAGGCCCCCGAAAGAAAGCGCGCCGCCGTGATCGACACCGGCGTCCTGATCCCGCTGGGGCTGAGCGTTTCAGGCCTCCTCAGCCACCAGCTCAACGTCACCGGCTCCTGGCTCATCGGCGGCCGCTTCGTCGCCATCGTGCACGGCGAGTACCAGCTCAACCTCGAGCTCGGCGACGTGCTCCTCAACCTGCACGCCGGCCTGGCGGAGATCTTCCCCCAGCCGCACACCGGCTATTACGGCGCCGTCGGTGTCGGCTTCGTGTTCAGCGCCGCCGGCGGGGGCGCATTTTGAGCGGCCCGGGCGCGCTTCCCCGGGCCGGATGGCTGCAGATCGCCAACCGGATGCGCGGCGCCACCAAGCGCCATCAAGCCTCCATCCTGGCGGGCGGGGTCGCCTTCTTCGCGTTCCTCTCGATGTTCCCCGCGCTGGCGGCGCTGGTCTCGCTCTACGGCCTCCTGGCCGATCCCGAGGACGTCACCCGCCAGGTCGACGCCTTTGCCGGCGCGCTGCCGCCTGACATCCGGAGCGCCATCCATGACCAGATGGCGAAGTTGACCGCCCGCTCGACGGGAACGCTGAGCATCGAGGTGGCCATCGGCATCGTGGCCGCGATCTGGGCCGCGACCAAGGGGATGAAGGCGCTCATCACCGGGCTCAGCCTGGCGTTCGGTCAGCGGGAGACGCGCGGCTTCATTCGCCTGAACGTCACGGCCTTCCTGTTCACCATGGGGGCGATCGTCTCGGGGGTGATCTCCATCGCGGCGGTGATCGTCTTTCCCCTCGTGCTGGCTGCCTTCCATCTGTCGCGGCTCGGCGAGCAGCTGGTCCGCTGGCTGCGCTGGCCGATGCTGGCGGCGCTGGTCCTCGTCGCGCTGAGCGTGGCTTATCGGTTCGGGCCGGCACAGGCTCCGGCCAGGCGGCGCTGGGTGACGCTGGGATCGCTGGCGGCCACCGCGCTCTGGCTGGCGGGCTCGGCGCTGTTCTCCTGGTTCGCCTCGACCCTCGCCAAGCCCGATCGGATCGACGGCTCGCTGGGGGTCATCATCACCATCCTCACCTGGTTCCTGCTGTCGGCTTACGTCGTCATCCTGGGGGCCGAGCTCGACGCGGAGATCGCGCGCGAGTCGGAGGCGCGCAGCGCACCCCATCGGCCAGAGCCCGAGTAGACTCCCTGGCTGGTGTCGGACGACGGCAAGAAATTCGAGACCCAGTCGGGGATTCCGCTGGCGGCATCCTACGGGCCGTCGGACCTGGGCGCGGGCTGGAGCTACCAGGCGAAGCTCGGCGATCCCGGCCAGTATCCGTTCACCCGCGGACCGCACGCCAGCATGTACCGGGGGAAGCTCTGGACCATGCGCATGTTCTCGGGGTTCGGGACGCCCGAGGACACCAACCGGCGGTTCTCCTTCCTGCTCGGGCACGGACAGACGGGGCTCTCGACGGCGTTCGACATGCCGACGCTGATGGGGCTCGACCCCGACGACGCGCGCTCGGTGGGCGAGGTGGGGCGCGAAGGGGTGTCGGTGGCGTCGGCGGCCGACATGGAGCGCCTCTTCGCGGGGATTCCGCTCGACGAGGTGACCACCTCGATGACCATCAACGCGCCCGCGGTGGCCTTGCTGGCGTTTTACATCGTGGCGGCCGAGCGGCGCGGGATCGGGCCCGAGCGCCTGGCCGGCACGATCCAGAACGACATGCTGAAGGAGTTCATCGCCCAGAAGGAGTGGATAAGCGGCGTGCGGCCGCACCTGCGCATCATGCGCGACATGCTCACCTTCTGTACCGGCCGGATGCCGCGGTGGAACACCATCAGCGTCAGCGGCTATCACATCCGCGAGGCGGGAGCGACGGCGGTGCAGGAGCTCGCCTTCACGCTGGCCGACGGGATCGGGTACGTCGAGCTCGGTCGTGACGCGGGCCTCGACGTCGACGCCTTCGCGCCGCGGTTGTCGTTCTTCTGGGACGTCCACAACGACTTCTTCGAGGAGATCGCCAAGCTGCGGGCGGCGCGGCGGATGTGGGCGCGTATCATGCGCGAGCGGTTCGGGGCCAAGGACCCGCGATCCTGGCTGCTGCGGGCGCACGCGCAGACCGCCGGCGTGTCGCTGGTGGCGCAGCAGCCGCTCAACAACGTGGTGCGCACGGCCTTCCAGGCGATGGCGGCGGTGCTGGGCGGGACGCAGTCGCTGCACACCAACTCGTTCGACGAGACCTACGCGCTGCCGACGGAAGAGTCGGCCACGCTCGCGCTGCGCACGCAGCAGATCATGGCCGAGGAGACCGGCGTGGCGGCGGTCGCCGACCCGCTCGGCGGCAGCTACTACGTCGAGGCGCTGACCGACCGGATCGAGGCGGAGGCGACGGCCGTCCTGCGCACCATCGACGAGATGGGAGGGATCGTTCGCGCGGTCGAGATCGGTTGGCCGCAGCGGGAGATCGCCCGCTCGGCCTACCAGACGCAGCGGCAGATCGACAGCGGCGCGCGAAGCGTGGTCGGGGTCAACCGCCACGCGGCAGGCGGCGCGGCCGGGGCGGCGATCCCCACGTTGAAGATCGATGACCGCCCGGAGCGGGTGCAGCGCGCCGCCGTGGCCGAGCTGCGGGCACGGCGCGACGGCGCCCGCACCCAGGCGGCGCTCGACGGTGTACGCGCCACGGCCGAGGCCGACGACGACGGCAAAGTCAATCTCATGGAGGCGGTGCTCGAGGCGGCGCGGCGCGACGCAACGTTGGGGGAGATCTGCGGGATCTTTCGCCAGGTTTTTGGCGAATATCACGACCCCGCGGAGGTCTAAGCGCGCTAAGTTAGCGGCCATGCCGTCGACGACGCCCGGGGTGGGACAGGACATCGAAGCGCTCTGCGGGCGGTGCGGCACCGTCTGGCACGTGGTGATGGCCAAGATGGGCGACAAGATCGCCAAGGTGGTCTGCAAGCGGTGCAACGGCAACCACCGCTACCGGAACGAGAGCGACACCGCCGAGGGGGAGGCGAAGCCGGCCCGCGGCGCGCGCAGCTTCTCGACCGGACGTTCGCGGTCGTCGAAGACGCCCACTCCGATCCCCGTCATTCCGGTCTTCGACCCCTCGAAGCCGACCCGCCCCTACGCGGCCAGCGCCAACTACGCAGCCGGCGAGCGCATCACCCACCCGCAGTTCGGCCTGGGGATCGTCGCCGGGTCGCCGGGCTCCGGCAAGATCGACGTCGTCTTCCCCAGCGGGGCGCGCATCCTGGCCGCGGCCAAGACCGCCTCCAGCCTGGCCCGCCCGATCGCCGTCGCCGTCCCGGTCGCCGATCGTCCGCCGGCCAAATGATCTGGAACCCTGAAAGGGTTCCAGACCTCCCGCGATGAGTCCGCGCGAGCAAAGCTCGCGCTCCCTCACGCGATCGATCGCCGTTGTGGGGCGCGCCGGTCAGGGGCTGCCGCGGGTCGTCCTGCGGAAACGGCTGGGACGCGCGATTCGGGGCGGGCAGCCGTGGATTTACCGGGACGCGCTGGCCACCTCGCCGCGGATCGCCGACGGGGCGGTGGTGCTGGTGGTGGGCGGCGACGGCCGGCCGCTCGCGCGTGGGTTCTGGGACGCCGCTTCGCCGATCGCGGTCCGGGTCCTGGGCGGGGAGGGCGACCTCGACGTCGGGGCCGAGCTCGATCGCCGGATCGCGGAGGCGCTGGCGCGGCGGCTGCGGGTCATCGATCGCCAGACGACCGACGCCTTCCGCTGGATTCACGGCGAAGCCGACGCGCTGCCGGGAGTCCACGTCGACGTGTACGGCGCCGCGCTCAACCTTCGCTACGACGGCGGCGGCGCGCGCGCCTTCTACCGCGACCTGCCGGCGCGGCTGCGCGAGGTGGCGAGAAGAAGCAGCCTGGCGGTCGACGCGATCCTCGAACGCCGGCCGCGCGGCGGGGGCGGCCAGAGCGACGGCAAAGCCGGCGAAACCGGCAAAGACGGCAACCCCGGCAAAGACCGCCCCGGTGAAAATGACGGCGACGCCGAGCGCACCCTCCCCCTCTTCGGCGCGCTCCCCCAGGGTGAGATGGAGATCCGTGAGAACGGTCTCCGGTTCGGCGCCGACCTGCGCCGCGGCCAGAAGGGGGGGCTGTTTCTCGATCAGCGCGAGAACCGCGCGCTGGTCCGGACGCTGGCGCCGGGCCGCCGGGTGCTCAACCTGTTCGGCTACACCGGCGGGTTTTCGATCTACGCGGCGGCAGGCGGCGCCCGCGAGACGACCACCGTCGACGTGGCGGCGCCGGCCATCGCGGCGGCGCGGCGGAACTTCGAGCGCAACAGCCTGCCGGTCGCCGCGGCGCGCTTCGCCGCCGAGGACGCCTTCGCCTTCCTGACCCGCGCCGCGGCGGCGGGCGAGCGGTTCGACCTGGTGATCTCCGATCCGCCCAGCTTCGCCCCCAGCCGCCGCGCGCTCGAGACTGGCCTTCACGCCTACCGGCGGCTGCACCGCCTCTGCGCCGCCGTCACCGCGCCGGGCGGCCTGCTGTGCGCCGCCTCCTGCTCGAGCCACGTCGGCCGCGACGCCTTCGTTGCCACGGTCCGCGACGGCGCCCGCGACGCCGGCCGCCGCGCACAGATCCGCGAGATCCGCGGCGCCGCTTTCGATCACCCCGTGGTGCCGCAGTTTCCCGAAGGCGATTACCTGAAATTCGCGGTAGTCGATCTATGATGCCGCCGGCGCCGATGACCGCTCCGCGCGTACAGCCTCTGCCGGTGGTCGCCGCCGACCCCGCCGGTCCGCTCGCCTCCCCGGCCTACCGCTGGTCGGTGGGGCTCGGGCTGGCGGCGCTCCAGTCGGCGGTCTACTTCGGGATCGGCCACGCCCACCTGACGCGCTCGACGGAGATTCTGCGCACCCGGCTCGACGACGCCATTCCTTTTTGGCCCTGGACGGCCTGGTGTTACCTGCCGTTCTACGCGGGGACGTTTCGTGATCACCATCGGGGGCTTCCGGCACCGGCGCCTGTTCGACCGCACGGCGATGGCCGTCATCCTGGTGATGTGCCTGGGCGCGCTCGGGCACCTCTTCGTCGGCGCCGAGTACCCGCGCCCCGTGCTCTACCCGCCCTACCCCGACCTGTCGTACGCCTTCATGGCCTGGGTCCAGCACGTCGACCCGCCCGGCAACGTCTTCCCCTCGCTGCACGTGGCGCACACGACGATGCTGGCGCTGCTGCTGCTGCGCGATCGCCCACGGCTCGGCCTGGTCGCGCTGGTGATGGCGACGCTGCTGGCGCTCTCGACGCTGACCACCAAGCAGCACTTCATCGCCGACGTGCTCGCCGGTTACGCGCTGGCCGCGCTCGGCCGCGCCTTCGCGCTGTCGTCTATTTCGCTGGTGCCGGCTTCTCTGGTGCGGGCTTTGCGGCGGCGCGCGCGCTGGCGTTGATCGGATCCTTGAAGTTGATCCGCTCGTACTGAATGCCGCTCTTAGCGAGCTGCGGCTCGATGACGTCCCCCTTGCCGACGATGACCACCAGCAACGTGTCGGGGTGCAGGAAGTCCTTGGCCGCCGCCTTGGCCTGCGCCTCGTCGACGGCCGCCAACCGCAGCGGCAGATCGCGCACGTAACCGATCCCCAGGTCGTGCTGCTCGGCGCCCACCAGCGCCCCCGCGATACCGGCCGCCGTCTGCAGGCTGAAGGGGTAACTCCCCGCAAAGTAGCCCTTGGCCTTGTCGATCTCCGCGAACGTCGGCCCTTCAGCCTGCATCCGCCGGATCTCGTTGACCGAGGCGAGCAGCGCGTCCCACACCGTCTCGTTCTTGGTCGCCGCGCTCACCCGGAAGGCCCCCGTGTACAGCGATGCGCCGAACGAGGAACCGATGCCGTAGGTGAGGCCCCGCTTGGACCGCACCTCGGTCATGAGGCGCGACGAGAAATCCGAGCCGCCCAGCACGTAGTTCATCAGCGTCACCGCGTACCAGCGCGGATCGGCGTGATTGATCCCGGTGTGCCCGAGGACGATCGTCGCCTGCGTCAGATCGGGCCGATCGACCAGCAGGATCCGCGTCGCGGCGATAGGTTTGACCAGGAAGGGAGCTCTAGCCATATGCGAGCCGGGATTGGCCCAAGGGCGAAAGGCCTTTTCGATCCGCGGCCGCAGCCGCGCCACGTCGACATCGCCCGTCACGGCCAAGATGGCGCGGTTCGGTTGATAATAGGTCTTCCAGAACATCTCCAGCCGCGCGCGATCGATCTTCCGGACATCGTCGGCGGTCAGCACCCAACCATCGGGGTGGCTTTCGCCGAAGAGCTGGTTGTCGAAGTGAGCCTCCGCCAGATCATTGGGACTGTCGTAGCGCGAGGCGACTGCCGCCAGCATCTGATCCCGCACGTCCCCCATCTCGCTTTCGGGGAACGACGGGTGCAGCAGGACATCCGACAGGAGGTCGAGGCAGAGCCGGGCGTCCTTCGACAGCGACGAGCAGGCGACGGTGGTCCCCTCGTTCGAGGCCTGGGCGTCGAGCGCGCCGCCCACGAAGTCGATCGCGCGCGAGATGTCGTCGGCGCTGCGCGTCTTCGTCCCGTTCTTGGTCCCTTTGCGGAGCATGGCCGCGACGAAGTCCGAGACGCCGAGGTTGTCGCGGCTCTCGTCGTAGCCGCCGGCCCCGACGGCCAGGCTGAAGCTGACCACCGGCAGGTCCTTGCGCGCGACGACGATGACCTGCACCCCGTTCGGCAGTGTGAAGCGATCGATCTTGGGGAGCGCCAGCGCCTCGGGCTTGGGCGGCGGCGGCGACTTGATGAGGTCGGTCCGTCCGGTCCAGAACGTCGCCGCCGCGGGCGGCGCGGCCGGCTTGGGGATCGATTCATACTGGACGTCGATCGATCCGGACGAGGCGGCCGGCTTGGGTGGCGCGCTCGCCGCGCAGCCGAGCGCCGAGAGCACCGAGACCCAGGCCCAGGCACGCTTCATTGTTTTCTCCCCGGCACCAGCGTGACGCGGGTGAGATTCGTGTCGACCAGATACTTGCGCGCCACGCGCTGCACGTCGGCGGCGGTCACCACCAGGTAGCGCTTCGCCCCCTCGATGAAGCGGCGCCAGTCCCCCTCGACGTACTGCGATTCGCCGAGACGGGTCGCCACGCCGTCGACGGTCTCCAGGCCGAACACGAACCCCGCCGCCAGCTGGTTCTTCGCCTTGTCGAGCTCGGCGGGCTCGATCGGCTTGTCGCGCACGCGCGCGATCTCCTCCCACAGCGCCGCCTGCACCTGCGCGCCGTCCTTGTTGGGCAGATACGCGGCATAGACGATGAAGAGACCGGGATCCTCCAGCGACTCGGTCACGCCGCCGGCGGCGATGGCCAGGTGATCGTGGCGGACCAGACGCTCGGGGAGGCGCGACGAGTCGCCGGCCGAGAGCACCGCCGCCAGCACCTCCAGCGCCGGCAGGTCGGGATCGGCGGCGCGCGGGATGTGGTAGCCGCCGACCACGATGGGGATCTGCACCTCGATCTGCAGCGTCGCCGAACGCGTCGCGGTCTGCGGCGGCTCCTCGGCATGATTGCGCGGCGGGTCGGGGGCCCGCGGAATCGGCCCGAAGTGCTGCTCGACCAGCTTGCGCACCGTCTGCTCGTCGAGATCGCCGACCACGATCAGCGTCGCGTTGTTGGGCTGGTAGTAGGTGTCATAGAAGCGCTGGCAGTCGGCCGGCGTGACCTTCTCCAGATCCTCGATGGTGCCGATGGCGGTCCAGTTGTAGGGGTGCTTGGTGTAGGCGAGCGCGCGGAACTTCTCGATCGCCTTGCCAACCGGATCGTTGTCGACGCGAAGGCGCTTCTCCTCCTCGACCACCTTGCGCTCGGAGTCGATCGTCGCCGGGAAGAGCTTGAGGTTCCGCATCCGCTCCGCCTCCAGCTCCAGCGCGAAGCCGACGTACGAGGGCGGGACGGTGTCGTGGTAGGCGGTCAGATCCTCGGTGGTGAAGGCGTTGACCTGGCCGCCCACCTCCTTGAGCAGGCGCGCGTGCTCCTCGGGCGGGACGTGGGCCGACCCCTTGAACATCATGTGCTCGAACATGTGGGCCACGCCGCGAATGCCGACGTGCTCGTCCTTCGATCCGACGTGATAGAAAACCTGCACCGTGGCGATGGGCGCCTTGTGGTCGGCCAGGAACAGGACCTGAAGGCCGTTCGGAAGCGTCCAGCTCTTGACGTCCAGCTTGGGCGCGGCGACCGAGGCGGCGGTGGCCGGCGCGGCCTGGGCCGGCTTTCCGGCGCGCGCCGGCACCGATACCGCGAACGTGGTGAACGCGGCGAGCGCACCGAGGGGAACCACCAGGGTTCGAAGACGACTCACGGCCCGCGCGACTATGACACACTGTCGGCACGATGTCGGTCGTGATCGAGACGGTCGAGAGCCGCGCGCTCGTCGGAAACCCGCTCGGTGATCCGACGGTGCGCAGGGTCGCAATTTGGCTCCCTCCATCGTACGCGACCGCGCCCGGCCGTCGCTATCCGGTCATCTATTGGTTGGCCGGGTACAGCGGTACGGGCGAGATGTTGTTTTCTGGGAACCCCTGGCAGCCCGGCCTCGGTGCCCGGCTCGACCGCCTGGCCGCGAGCGGCGCCATGGGCGAGGCGATCGTCGTGGCGCCCGACTGCTTCACCCGCTGGGGAGGCGCGCAGTATCTCGACTCGCCGGCGATCGGGAACTACGAGACGCACTTCGTGCGCGAGGTGATTCCGGCGATCGATGACCGGCTGCGCACCGTGGGGACGCGCGAAGGGCGCGCCGTGGGCGGCAAGTCGTCGGGCGGGTTCGGCGCGCTGGTGCTGGCCATGCGCCACCCGGAGCTGTTCGCCGCGGTCGCCAGCCACGCCGGCGACATGGCCTTCGAGCTGTCGGCGCTCAAGGATCTTCCCACCGCCGCCCGCACCCTCCGCCGTCACGGCAGCATCGAGGCGTTCGTCGCCCACTTCGAGAAGCAGGAGAAGAAAGCCAGCGACGACTCCACCACCATGATGGTGCTGGCCCAGGCGGGCGCCTACGCGCCGGAGAGCGGCCGGCCGAACGGCGTGGCGCTGCCGTTCGATCTCCAGACCGGCGAAATCGACTGGGCCGTTTGGAAGCGCTGGAAGGCCTGGGATCCGATCGAGCTTCAGGCAACGCACGTCGAGGCGCTGCGCAGCCTGAAGCTCATCTACGTCGACGCTGGGACGCGCGACGAGCACCACCTGGATCTGGGAGCGCGGATCTTCGTCAAGCGGCTCGCCGCGCTGGGCATCGCCTGCCTGCACCAGGAGTTCGAGGACGGGCACCGCGGGACGGCCTACCGCTACGACGTCTCGCTCCCCAGGCTGGCGGCGGCGATCGGCGCGCTGCCGGCGCGTTGAGGTCCGCCGTGGATATCGGCGCGCGGCTGGAGATCACCTGCACCGACGTCGACGACAACGGCGCCGGCCTGGGTAAGATCGACGGCCGGCGCGTCCACGTCGCGGGCGCGCTCCCCGGCGAACAGGTCGCGGCCATCGTCGAGCACGTCTCGCGCCAAAGCCCAACGGCCTGGGCGCGTCTCGTGTCGATCGAGGCGCCCTCACCCGAGCGGCGCCCGCCGGCCTGCCCCGCGTTCGGGACCTGCGGCGGTTGCGTCCTCCAGCACCTGGCCTACCACGCGCAGCTCGACTGGAAACGGCGGCGCGTCGCCGAAGCCTTCGCGGGCGCCCCGGCGCTGGACGGCGTCACGATCGACGCCTGCGTCCCCTCGCCGACGCCGCTTGGATACCGGAACAAGTCGAAGCTGGTCGCCGCGCAGATCGGCGACGGCGGCCGGCTGGTGCTCGGAGCCTACGTCTCTCGCTCGCACGAGGTCGTCGACCTGGCCGGTTGCCGGATCGCCGAGCCACCGCTCGACGAGACGGCGGCCGCGCTGCGGGAAATCCTCGACGAGGCGGGGGTGCGCCCGTACGACGAGCGAACGCTGACCGGCAACCTGCGCCACGTCGTCCTCCGTTCCAACCATGCTGGCGAAGTCCTGGCCGTCTGGATCGCTGCCCGCCCGATTCTCGATGGCGCCGGCGCTGGCGCGCCGTTTCCGCGCCGCCCGCCCGGAGGTCCTGGGGGTGGTCGAACACGAGAACCGGACGCGCGGCAACGTGCTCTTCTCGGAAGCCGGCGACAACGACCGAATCCTCGACGGCGCGGGGACGATCGAAGAGCGGATCGAGGTCGACGGCCGCGTCGTGCGCCTGCAGCTTTCGCCGGGCGCGTTCTTTCAGGCGAACCGGGGCGTGGCCGCGCTCGCCTATGCCGCGATCGCGCACGGGGCTCGCCGTGCGCGCCGGCCGACCGGATCGTCGACGCCTACTCGGGCGTCGGCGGCATCGCGCTCGCGCTGGCGCCGAGAGCCGCGCGAGGTCATCGGCATCGAATCGCACGCCGGCGCGGTCGCCGACGCGACGGCCTCCGCGCTGTTGAGCGGGATCGGCAACGCCCGCTTCGTCGCCGGCGACGCCGCCGCGCTGCTGACCGACATCGACGTGCCGACCTCGTCGTCCTCAACCCGCCCCGCAAAGGGTGTTCGCCCCGTCGTGCTCGGCCGAGGTCGCCCGCCTCGCCCCGCGCGCCGTCGCCTACCTCTCCTGCGATCCCGACACGCCTCGCGCGCGACCTCGGCCGCTCGCCACCCACGGCTACCGCGCGGAGACCGTCACCCCCTTCGACATGCTCCCCCACACCACGCACGTCGAGGCGCTGGCCATCGTCTCGCGCCTAGCGTGTCCAGCGCTAGCGTGGCGTAGTGGCGGCGGGTCCATTCGGCCATGGCGATCCCGGCGGCCACGGTGACGGGGAAGGAGTGGTTGATGCCGTACATCGGGATGCCGACGATCTGATCGGCGGCGTCCAGCATCTCCTGCGAGACGCCGGCCGTCTCGCTGCCGAACAGCATCACGCAGTCGTCGGGGAGGTCCGCGTGCCACAGATCGACGCGCGCGGCGTCCTTCTCGAAGACGATCAGCGGGCGGGCCGCGGCGCGCACGTGGGCGATGAGCTCCGCCTCGGTCGGCAGGAGGACGATGTTCTCGTAGCGATCCATCCCCATCGCCCCCCGCTCGTAGTAGCGCTCGTCGCCGACCAGCAGGATCTCGCGCACCAGGAAGGAATGCGCCACGCGGATGATGGCGCCCACGTTGAACGGGTTGCGCGCGCGCAGGACGGCGACGCTGAGCGGCCGGCGCAGCGTCTGCAGGCTGGCGCGGATCTCCTCGAGCGGCATCTCGAACGAGGGGAACCTTCATCGGCGGTGGCGGTGGCGTCCGCCGTCGGCGGCTTCGGCCCCCGGCGCGTCGCCGCCCACGAAGCTCGCGCGGAACGGCACCGGCATGAACACGCCGGCGAACACCGCCACCATCACCCAGAACAGGAGCTTGCGGCTGCGCGGCAGCGGCGTGTCGTCGACCGGCGGGTGGTTCACCCCGCCGGACGCCGCGCGCAGGATCCGGATCATCATGTACCAGATGAGCCAGGGGAGCGCCGCCACGAGCGCGATGGTCCGCGCCATCCCCTCGTTCCAGTGGACGCCCGCTTCGATTCTCGTGGCGTGCATGACCCAGAAGAAGACCGCCGCCGCGCCGAACGGCAGCAGGCGATGGAGCCGCGTCGCGAAGCGGCTGTAGCCGTTGCCGAAGTAAGCCGTCGCGATGTGCCCGCCGTCGAGCTGCCCGATGGGGATGAGGTTGATCATCGTGACCAGGAGCCCGACCCAGCCGGCCCAGGCCGTCGGGTGCAGGAAGACGTCGCGCTTTCCATCTGGCAGCCAGGCCCCGGTCGCCAGGTGTTTGAGCAGCGCGTAGAGAGCCGAATTCCCCTCTTGCTCGGCGCCCGCCACCAGCGGAGCAACGGGCGATCGATGGAGCCCGTAGAGAATGACCGGGACCGCCACCAGCAATCCGGCCAGCGGCCCGGCGGCGCCGATGTCGATCAGCTTCTTGCGATCGGAGGTCACGTCGCGCATCCCGATCACCGCCCCCATCGTCCCCAGCCCGAAGCCGGGCGGCAACGGGATGAAGTAGGGAAGCGAGGCGTCGACGCCGTGCAGCCGTGCCACCAGGAAGTGTCCCAGCTCGTGCGAGAGCAGGATCAGCATCAGCGGCAGCGAGTACGACAGCCCGTCGGAGATCGGGAAGATCGCCTCCCACCCGTCGACCCCCTTTTGGCCGTGCATCAGGATCGCGCCCGCGGCGGTGGTGGTCAGGAAGGTCGCCAGGAACAGACCGACGTGCAGCGGAAACCGCTTGGGGCGCGGCGCTGTCTCGCCGGGAGTGCTCACCGTTCACCGCCCGCGTCGGCCGCGGCGCTGGCGGGCGGCGCTTCGGGTGCGCTTCCGCCGGCCCCGGCGCGATCGAGCGTGGCGCGGAAGAGGCGCCGGCGCGGCAGCTCGGCGTCCTCCAGCGCGCTGTCGAGGCGGGTCAAGAGCCTGCGCGCGTCGTCCGAAAGCGAGGTCGGCGTCTCGAGCGAGACGCGGACGTGGGCGTCGCCGCGCCCCCCCGCGCGGGGAAAGCCCTTGCCCCGCAGCCGAAACGTGGCGCCCGCCTGCGTCCCGGGCGGCACGCGCATCTGCACGCGCGTGTCGAGCACCGGAACGTCGACGTCCGCCCCCAGCGTCGCCTCGACGAAGGTGAGCGGCAGCTCGACGACCAGCACCTCCCCCTCTCGCGTCGACTCGCGGCCGTAGAACGGATGCGGGCGCACGCGAACGAGGACGTGCAGATCGCCCGCCGGTCCGCCGCGCCGCCCCGGCGCCCCCTCGCGCGGCAGCCGCTGCGTCGATCCGCCGATCGAGCCGGGCGGGATGCGCACGCTGTAGCTGCGCTCCTTGTCGATGAGCCCCGCCCCCTCGCAGACGGCGCAGCGGACGCGCGGCACCTGGCCGGTCCCGCCGCACCCCATGCACTCGCGCCGGGTGGTCAGAAAGCCGGCCTTCTTGCGGACGATCCCCTCGCCGCCGCAACGGGTGCAGGTGGCGAGGCCCGCGCTCGCTCCCTCGGCGCCGGTGCCGAGGCAGCTCCGGCAGTCCTCCGGCCGGTCGAAGGTGATCGTCTTCTCGCAGCCGAGCGCCGCCTCCTCGAAGTCGACCTCCAGCGTGTAGCGCATGTCGCGCCCGGCGGTCTTGCGCCGGCGCGCCAGGCCGAAGAGATCGCCGAAGAGCGCGTCGAAGAACTCCGTCGCCGAGGCGATGTCCGCGCCGCCGAGCGGGCCAGCCCCGTCGACCGCCCCGAAGCGGTCATAGTGCCCGCGCTTGTCCTCGTCGGAGAGCACGGCGTAGGCGATGGACAGCTCCTTGAACTTGTCCTCCGCCGCCCCGTCGCCCGGGTTGCGATCCGGGTGCCAGCGCAGCGCCAGCCGCCGGTAAGCCGCCTTGATCTCGACCTCGGTCGCGCCGCGATCGACCCCCAGCGTCCGGTAGTAGTCGGAGGTCAGCCTAATCCCCCGAAGGCTTCGACGAAGGCTTCGGTGAAGGCTTCGGTTGAGACTCGGGTCCGGTCGAGACCGAGACCAGCGCCGGGCGCAGCAGGCGTTCCCCCACCCGGTAACCCTTCTGCAGCTCGACGGCCACGGAGCCGACCGGCACCTCGGCGCTCGCCACCCGCGAGACCGCCTCGTGCACGCGCGGATCGAAGGGCTGACCGATCACCTCGAAGGGCTTGATCTCGTAGCGGTCCAGCTTCTGCTGGAAGAGGCGCAGCACCAGGCCCACCCCCTTCATGACCGCCGCGCCGTCGACGACGCCGTCACCGCCCACCTTGGCCTGGGCGCCGGCGGCTCGCTCGAGGTTGTCGGCCACCTCGAGGATGTCGCGCAGCACCGACTCGCGCGCGTTCGCCACCGCGTCGGTCTGCTCCTTGCGGGCGCGCTTCTTCCAGTTTTCGAAGTCGGCCGCGATGCGCAGCATGCGATCCCGCATCTCGTCGCGCTCGACCTCCAGCGCGGAAGCGCGATCCTCCGCCGTCGCCGGCGGCAGCTCGGCGCCCGCGCTGGCGCCATCAGCGCCGTTTCCCGCATTCCCCTTGTGGCTCGTGTTCGACTCTTCGCTCATCTGGATTGGTTCCCGTTTCTTGTCGTCTGTCGCCTGTCGTCCACGCTGGGAAAGTTAGGTCTTCCCCAGCGCCTCGCCGATCATCTCGGCCGTGAAATCGACCAGCGGGATCACCCGCGAGTAGTTCATCCGCGACGGTCCGATGACCCCGATCGTGCCAAGCGGCCGGCCGTCGGCGACGTACGGCGCCGCCACCACCGACACGTCGGTCAGGTCGGCCAGGTTCGCTTCCGCCCCGATGAAGACGCAGATGCCGGGGGCGCTCAAAGTCCGCTCCAGGAGCCGCACCAGGAGGTCCTTCTCCTCCAGCGTGCGGAGCAGCAGCTTGGCGCGCTCGAGGTCCCCCTTGCCGGCCAAGAGATTCGACTGCCCGTCGACCAGCATGTCGGGCGCCGGGTCGAACGGCACGGCCGCCTGGGCCAGCCGCAGCGCGCGCCCGGTCAGCTCGTCGTGCGCCGCCCGATCGTCGGCCATCTGGGACATCAGCCGGGCGCGCACCTGATCCAGCGTCAGGCCGCTGCAGAGACCGTTG